>PGXY01000004.1:17141-379683 GCA_002839375.1 Spirochaetae bacterium HGW-Spirochaetae-1
CATTACCCTCAGGAACTACATCAACGAGTATTGAATGCGAAGGCTTTGTGTTACGATGCGTTAAAGTTGACGGAAAATATGATGTAGTAGTTGATTTAACCTGTTAGAACTAATTGATCCGGCTTTATCTCCCTACTATCCCTCTCGGCGTTACAGAGAGGGATATCACACTACAGATGAGGGGAAGAAACCTGTTCCCTGCTTCACCATCCCCTCCTTCAACTGCCTGCGCAACCTTTGAAGGGTCTTTGCCTCCGGCCTGAGCCATGTCCTTGCGACCGCTCCCGCCGCCGCCCGGAACCGGTTGACGGGACACAAGATGTCTTATAGTTAGCTATTATTCTGCTTCAACATTTTTTTGATGACTATTCTGTCATGCGATGTTAAATGGGTGTATGGTTTCATAGGGTTTCTTTAGAGATTTGTTGTGGTGATTAATCTCATATTACTGGGGCCTTATGATGTCATCTTTTATATTCCTATCTGTTGCACTTCATTATTGAATTCGGGAGGGAGTCCCATGGGAGACTGTATACGCTACGGAACCTGTTGCCAGGATGTGCGCCTTGCTGAACAGCCGTATATGCTTCAGACGGCCTATGAGTACTGGCTGAAAACACCAAAGAAGATCTTCCCTGTCATTACCGGTGTAAGCATTACACGGTTGATGATGAGGGTCTCGGATGCTGCTCAATCCACATCTTTCGTCAAAAAATGTGCGCCGGTTTTCCCCATTATGATGAAGTTGAGCATCTTGACCGCGACGAGGCTCCGAGCCTCTATGAGGGATACGGGTATAACGAATGAGCTTAACGGGAGACGGTGATGGAAATAAATATACTTATTACCGTATTGTCATCGATCGCCTTCATTAGTTATTGCTATTTCGGATTATATGTTTTTTTGCTTGATCCAGGTGATCCGCAGAAACGAAACTTTTTTTACTTCTGCGTCTCCTTTGCCCTCTGGAGTTTCTGTTATATTGTTATTGCTTCATCATCCAGTACCTCGACGGTTATCTTCTGGCAGAAGGCTGCCTATGCCGGCGCCCTGACTTACGAAGTTTTTATCCTCAGGTTTTTTCTTGATTTCACCGGGGTGATAGAGAGAATTCAACATAGAAAACTTTTTGCTGTTATGTTATGGATTGTGCCAGCACTTTTTCTGCATGAGAATTTTCTTAATAATACGATCGCCCATGATTTCCCTGATGGGTTCTGGTATATTGGTCTGCATGTTTTGGCCGGTGCCTACAATTTTACCAGCCTGGCACTTCTTTATTTTTTTTATAAGAAGAGCAATTCCTTCCGTATAAAAAAACAGGTTAAAATTATTTTTACCGGAGGTTTTGTCACTATCCTGATCACTGTTCCTACTGATTTTTTTATGGGTTTACAGCATATACCGACACTCACGCCGGTCCTGATACTTATCTGGATTTCTTCGCTTTTCTATGCCCTTGTCCGGTATAAGTTTCTCGTCCTTTCGCCCGAAATGATTGCCCGGGAGGTATTTTCTCATATTGATGAACTGGTAATACTTTTCGATCCAGAAGGAAGGGTAATAAAATGCAACAGCAACAGCAGCAATCTCCCGGGAAAGAACTCACTGGAAAACCTTTCACTTAATGAGCTTTTTACCGATCCTGGGCTTGTGAGAGAAAATTTTAAAGAATTATTTAAGGGGAAGATAAAGGATTTCAACCTCAGGCTTTCATTGCAGCATGAAGGTATAGAATTACCCCTGGAGGGAAGATTCTCTCGCATCAGGGATGAATTCAATGATATCCTCGGGATTCTCTTTATTGGTAAGGAAGTTAAGGGAATACAGCAAGTAAGAAATATCTACAGGCTGACTCTCCGGGAGGTCCAAATCGTTGAATTACTGCTTCGGGGGAAGGTAAATCGGGAAATTGCCGATACACTGAATATAACTTCAAATACGATCAAGGCCCATATTACCAATATTTATAACAAGTGCGGAGTAAATACGAAACTGGCTCTCATGGATCTAATGAAGCAGTATGAACTAGTCTAATTTTGACAATAATTGCCTTTCTAGTAGTTTTGGGCGATGTCATATTCTCCCGGTTTTATTATATACATTCGATATATTCTAAAATTAAGGGGGAAGCAATTATGAAAAGGCTACAGTCACTGGTATATCTGCTACTGTGTTTAGGGGCGCTGATTGTCGTAGTTGGCGTGAATACGGGGTGTGAAAATTCTTCTGATGAAGATGAAAAAACTTCCCTTCCGGTAATATTGATTACCCCCGGAACTGTTGAAGAAGATATTTCGGCAAACTTGACTTTTTCAGTTTCTATCGACAAAATAGAACAGGGAGATACTGTAACCGTAGACTGGACTACCAGTAACGGTACTGCAACTGCAGGAGAAGATTATACCGCGGATTCCGGTACCCTGACATTTTCCTCTACTGATCCACAGGAAGTGAATGTTGTTGTGATTGATGATGAAATATACGAAGAAAACGAAACCGTTCTTCTTGTTTTATCAAATCCTGTGAATGCAAAGATTGACACTTCTATCGCAGATGGTGCTGAGGGGACTATAACAAGTGATGGAAACTATCAGATTGTAGTGGGCCCAACATATGACTCAGTTTATTCTTCCAGTCCACGGCCAGATGGTGTTATCTATGTTGATGGCGCTTTATGGATTATAGAAGTAAATGCTGCTAAACTGTATACTATTGATCCAGCAACAGGTACCGAGTCGAGTTCTTTTTCTATGAATATTGCTCATGACTTATCCTGGGATGGCACTTATATCTGGTCAACGTCATATTTTGGTGCCCACCCTCATCTTTACAAGTACGACACATCAGGCGCCCTTCAGTCTGATATTACAATAACTGATGAGGCTAACTTTCCTACTGCCATGGCATATGATACTCATAACAATTGTATATGGGTGGTAAATACTAACTCTACCCCGGAAACAAAGGTGTGGCAGATAAATCCTGTAAGTGGTGCTGTTATTGATTCCTGGACTCTAACAGATGGCAATACCTTGTCTGGAGTTACCTACGGTATGTGTGTGGACAGCAAGCCCGGGTATCTCTGGATGGTATATGGCTCTACTTTGCGAAAGGTCTCTATTGCTGAGAAAAGTGTTGTTAAGGACTTTACAATCCCCTCACCTCCGGCAGCCTTACTTACAGGTGTTTTTCAGGTGGAGACAAATGAATTTTGGATGGTAAGCGGAAATAATAATGTTTTTTTCAAGATAGAAATTACAGAATAGATGCGCCGTTTCCCGCGATATTGTATAAAATTTACTAAACCGAGGGACTCCACACCAGGGCGAATCCCTCGGTTTGCTGGGTCTTTTAGCGGGCATAGAGGTTGCAAGTTGCAAGTTCTTATGATCTCTTTAACTGATGTTTAAATCAGAGATTTTTTTTGAAATTTAGGAAATTCCGCCGCCGGAAATTAGTCCATGGAACACAAGATATCTTATCCGAAGCTGGCATCCCGGCAACCGCTGAATTAATGTATTGATAAAATACGCTAAATTTTTGGTGCCCCACTTCGTCACAGTGAGGAAGCCCCTGGGGAAATCCGACATATCCGATCACTAGAATCTGACGGTCTCTGGCAATAACGCATCCGCTCCACCCCTGTCACAGGTGGGTCATTGGTAGTTTTCTGAATCCATGATTATTCCTTTCCCGCTCAAAAATCTTGTTTTATTATTCCCCGATTCTCGGAAAAAAGCAAGAAGAAGCGACATGTAAAAAGACACCTGGATTATTTGCCGGGTTTCGGTCTGTCGGCTGCCAACACCGCTAAGAGACCCGGCGGTTTCCCTGCCGGGTCAATTCGACTTGTAGAGAGGAAAGTTAGTTTGCGGTTTTACCCTTTTTAAAAAGTCCATTGACTTTTTCCCTACGATATGACATTCTAAAAATACTATATAGCATAACAACATCTTAAAAACAGGAGTTTCTTAATGCGGTTTTTTAAATTCTTACAGTTGTTTTTTACAGTACTTTCATTATTTTCAATTTTTCCCGGTTGTACTTCTCTGAACACTTTACGCTCGATGGATGAATCCTATAAGACTATAACTTTAGACGACATCAAGCTTACTCTGGATGTTCCTGCCGACTGGAAAATATGGACAAGAAGGCAAGGGGGAGAGGTCTACTATTTTTTAGGAACGACAGCGGAAGAGTTTGAATTTGATTATTCACAAGTTCCTGTTTTCTCGGAATTTTATACGGATCCCGGTAAAATTCACGGTGTGTATATACAAACCATATTCGGAACCATGGAAAACATTGATCTTGAATTAAGAGTGAACGCGCCGAAGTACGAGGTAATTTCTCAAAAAAATCTTTCGGATGGCACCATTATTGGAAAAAGTGTGCTGATGAAGGATGAGTGGAAAGGTTATTATCAGTACTATGCAATTGGAGGAAACAGCAGACCAGGGCTAAAGATAGAAACCCGGTCAAGACTTTTCCGGAATGAGGATGGGGAAATGGTATTCGATGATGAAAAAGATAAAAAAGAGATCGATACCATCATAAACAGCATCAAATTCAATTGATCTTTTAGCGTGTGAAGATTTAAAAATAAAAACTCCAGAGATCACTGAAAAACCTTCCTCTTAATGAGCTTTTTGTTAATCCCGGGCTTGTGCGAAAAAATATTAAAGAATTATTTGAGGGGAAGGTAAATCGGGAAATTGCCGATACACTGAATATAACTTCAAATACGATCAATGCCCATATTACCAATATTTATAACAAGTGCGGAGTAAATACGAAACTGGCTCTCATGAATCTAATGAAGCAGTATGAACTAGTCTAATTTTGACAATAACTGCCTTTCTAGTAGTTTTGGGCGATGTCATATTCTCCCGGTTTTATTATATATATTCGATATATTCTAAAATTAAGGGTGAAGCAATTATGAAAAGGCTACAGTCACTGGTATATCTGCTACTGTGTTTAGGGACGCTGATTGTCGTAGTTGGCGTGAATACGGGGTGTGAAAATTCTTCTGATGAACCGGATGAACCTGCCATTTATCTTTTCCCAATGCCCACGACTTTAGGCAATATTGGCAGTCGCGCAACAACAGACGCCGCCTGCCTGGCGGAATACCAGGCTAACTATTCACAGAAAAAATGTGACCTTGTTCACGCTTTTCTCAGCTATTCCGATGCAGATGAGATTCGTGACATGCCGACCCTTTACAATGTACCGACAGTTCTGCCAGTAAAGAGCATGAATGGCACAGAGATAGCTGAAAACTGGCAGCAGCTTCTTGATGCCAATAATCAGAACCTGAGCAGTTCTCTCTATGATGCGGGCCTTTTTACTGATGATGGCATTCTCTTTTTCTGGACTGGTTCTGATCATGAGGGGGCTGCTTCTCCTGGAATACTGTCGGGGAACGATCATTGCAGCGGCTGGAGCACCACCTCATCTGCCGGTGATGGGGGGGGGTGGTAATAAAACAGGTATAAATTATAGTTTTCTGAACCATGGTTTTTCCCATTGTAATGTATCGCGGCCCTACCTGGGCATCTGCTGGAAAGATCAGAATCCTATATAGATTTTTTATGCCGAAAGCAATGTACCTGAAGATATGAAAATGATTTTAAAATAGAAATACAGGAAACTCCGCCGCCGGAAACCAGTTCATGGGACACAAAATATCTTACTTGTGCTGAGCCTGTCGAAGCATCCAAAGCTGATCCCGGCGACCGCTGAGCTAATGTATTGACAAAATATTCAAAAAAGGTAAAGCTTTATTAAAATTTGGCAATGATCAAACTGATAAAACGTGCATCAAGCAGTATGATGCCAATGATCAGCAGATACCCTATAGAAAAGAATCGCACCAAGAGAAACAAGAACAATCGAGATGCTTTTTTCTGTAATAATATTCATGGCAAATCATTGTACTATTAATCTCACACACTGGAAACATATATGGACAAAGACAATCGTAAACGTGAACGAGTCGCCATAGATCAGATCATAGAGATTTCAACCAGCGATGGGCAATTGTTACGATGCGTTAAAGTTGACGGAAAATACGATATAGTAGTTGATTTAACCTGTTAGAACTAATTGATCCGGCTTTATGTCCTTACTATCCCTCTCAGCATTACAGAGAGAGATATCACACTTAGCTGGGAAAAAGAAACCTGTTCCCCTGCTTCACCATCCCCTTGAGAGCCTTTACCCCTTCTTCAACTGTCTGCGCAACCTTTGAAGGCTCTTTGCCTCCGGCCCTGAGCCATGGCCTTGTGACCGCCGCAGCCCGGAGCCGGTTGATGAGACCAAAAAGCCTTACCTAACCGGAGCTCTTTGTCAATTTTTTAATGCATCGGTCATCAGGCACCGATTCGGACAAGATGTACTTTATTGTATAAACTGGTTTCAGGTAAAGAAAATTCCTTAATAGCAATACAGTATAGAGATAACACTTGACAGGGCATTTGACGTCTTTAAAGTGTCTTTCAATTTGGAGGATAATTATGAAAAAAAATCTAATACTTGCAGCATCATTTCTTTCAGCTTCTCTTTTATTGATCGGCTGTGCAACGGCTTGGTCCAGTTATACCTCGACTGGCAATGAATACCCTGCTCTGGCTGAAAATGCACAGGTTGATGTAATAATGAGAGCAACTCCGGAGTATAAAGTTCATCAGATTGGTATTATTGAGGTCCGCTGCGGAGTTGAAACACATTGTATTGAAGAGGCTAAAAAGGTTGCCCGGCAGAAGGGAGGCAATGTTATAGTATTAGCTCAGTCGAGTTCTGGTTTTAATGTAGATGATGGTGAAGTTTCACAATTCAAAATAAGAACATATGAAGTGTGCAGAAAAGTGGAATAATTAGTATCAGTCAGTAAAAAATCCATGCCAAGGCATGGATTTTTTTATGCTTAGAATTATAAGAAACTCCGCCGCCGGAAACCAGTTCAATACACAAAAAAGCCGTCCAGAACTTTGTTCTGAGACGGCCCCTTTTCCTGCCAGTGCCCTTCAGGCTCGTCACAATGACGTGGTGTTAATTATCAGCCTCACGGAATTTTCATCGATGAGCATCTTCTTGGCGATTGCATCGGCGCTCCATCCTTTGCCCGAGAGCTCCCGTACGGTCCTGATAAGATGTTCATTCATGTTTTTACCCGGCGCCATTTCCTTATTGACCTGTTTGACTATGGGGCTGCCCGTATCAACGGCCTGGATGAACTCCACGAACTCCCGCATCTTTTCATCGGTCCTGACAAACATGTTCTGGAGCTTGACATCGGTCTCATCAATCTCCTCGCGCAGTGTTTCAACTTTCTTGAACATGGCATAAATCTGGTCGACCCTTTTCGACATAACCTCGCTGAGTCCGTCAATCTCGTCGAATTTATCTTTCAGCTCCTGGATATCATTTCTACGCGTGTTGAGAATGAGCGTCTTCTCTTCCACATCCTGGAGATGTTTAGTCATGTTCTCGATTTTCTTGTCGGAACGTTCTATGACTTTCTGATATGTCTTCAGCTTGGTATCAACGGACTTAACGAGAATCTCCGACTTGTTTGCCGATTCAAGGTTCTTGGTAATGAGATCCTCGTACTCACGCAGCTCTTCGATCCGGGTTTCCAGGTCGGAATAACTCTCCGAAAGGGCATCTATGCGCGCATTGACAAAATCGATTTTCGACATATTGTCCTTCATCAAATCTGCCCGTGTCAGCGCCAGGTCGCTTGTTTCCAGGAGGTTCTGAATACTGGCCTCCACGTCGGCCAGCTTGCTCTTTCTCGCCTGGTAGCTGTGGATCTCGTTATTGATGGCCTTGCGCAATTCCTTGAATTCCTCCGCGTCTTCGGTAAACCGTTCTATGCTCACGGCATCCTGGTGGGCCTTGTCCAGCATCGTGTTGAGATGCTGGATGGAGTTATCAACTTTTTCAATCATTGAATCCGTTCTGGTAAATATCTTATTGTGCTCCTCGTACTGCAGTATCTCGCTCTTGATCTCGGCCAGCCGGTCTTCCATGGTGGAGAAGTCCTTTTTAATTTTCTCCGACAGATTGCCGAATTTCATGTCAATGGCCTGGTATTCCGAATCAAGAGAGCTGATTTTATTCTCTGCCGTATTGATAAGCCTGTTTTCATGATCGAGTACCTTCTCCTGGAAGTCTTCGATCTTCTTCCGGATATCCTCGGCCTCTTTTCTCGTGGCCTGTACAATTTCATCTTTTTTGGCGATGGCATGAATGTTGAGATTATCCATTTCGGTACGTATGCGGTTTACCTCGCTTTCAAAGGTATCAATGAGGCTCGCCTTGGATTCATCCACATTATCTTCCACATTCTTAAGCTTGCCGTGGATTCGTTCCACCTCACTGTCGAGCCTGGAAAACATTCCTCCCTTGAGGTCATCAAATTCCTTCACGGCCCTGCTCATATTTTCCTTCATTTCATCGGACTTGATCTTAATATCGGAAAACACGGTATTTTCCAGATCCGAGAGCGTGGCCTTCAGCGTCATAATCTGCGATTCCCTCTCATTAAACGAGGCCGTGTGCTCATTAACAACACTTGAAAATTCCTCCATGAGCTCCCGTGACCGCTCTCTCAGCTTGCCGTTGAAGCCGTTGATGATCGCGTTGCTTTCACTTCGAATGCCTGCCACATTTTCCCGCAGGTTCGTAATTTTGTCGGTGAGATCGGAAAACTCTTCACGGGCAAGACCTATAAACTCAATCTGTTTGTTGACGTCGCGTGCCGCATGGGATATGACCTTGATATCCTCCTCGACCTTTTTCAGATTCGTTTTTTCAATGTCTAATCCGCTGAGGCGGTTTTCCACTTCCTTGAGTGAACCGCTCAGATTCACCGTGAGGGCGTTGGATTTTTTAATGAGGATATCCATCTCAATGGTGGCATCCTTGAATTTCCTTTTTTCCGTTTCGGCCAGCTTTCTGAAATCATCAAACATCTTACTGGAATAACGGCGCAGTTTTGTCATTTTCATGTTTGATTTGTCGATCCTTCGGAAAAGGATCATCATGCCAAGACACACCGCAAAAGTTATTATATTCAGAATCATGAGGCAGTCTCCGGTTTAGTCGTTTTTTGAAATCACCTTATGTCGCATTACAACATATACCTGAAATATATTTACTGGACACATATTCAAGTATAGACTGATAAACATTATACACTATACAATTGATAAAATATGTCAATACATATTTTATGTCACATTAGATAAAATTATTTCATATTAATTATACGTTGACAATTTTTATATTTTGTCCAGAATATTGCCTCGCCTTGGTGCCGGCATTTAACCACGACCCGATAAATATTCGGGAAGGAATGGCTGCAATACATGACAAATAAAACAGATCGTTTCATGAACAATATCATCGAGCTTATATTGAAGCACTATCGCGTTGTGTTGATCGGCATCCTTATAGTTTCCATTCCCCTGGGCTATTTCTATTCCCGGCAGAAATATTTCAACAATATCAATATTTATTTCGATGAAGGCGATACCGAGCTCCGGACATATAAACAATTCCAGAAGACCTACGGGAACGAGGAGCTGCTGGTCATGGCCTTCAGTGACGGGGACATTCTGACGGAAAAAAATATATCCATCATTCACCGGATATCCTCGTCGCTGGAGGGCCGTCAGGGCGTTCAGCGCATATTCAGTCTCACCGAAGCCACGGAAGCAGTCAGTACCGGCGACACCATAACCTTCAGCCGTATCATCGATATGGACAGCCTCAGCAGCGCGACACTGCCGTTTATTAAAAAGAAGATTTTCAGCAACCCCCTTCTCATAAACAATCTCATCTCCGCCGACGGGAAAACAGCAGCCATTGTGATCGAGCTGACACCCGTGCTGGAAAATAATGAGAAATTGCACATACTGAATGATCTGAAGGCCCAGGCCGTAAAGGCGGCGGGCAGCGGCATTCGGCTCCGCTTCGCCGGCCAGCCGATCCTGGAAGCCCGGATGAACGATCTGACGAGAAAAGACAACCTGCGCTTCACACCGATCATGCTTCTCTTTATTTTTTTCATTCTGAGACTCTCGCTGAAAAAAACGGGGCTTTCTGTTCTGGTATTGGCGACCCTTATTCTCACCATCGTCTGGGGATTAGGCCTTCTGACCCTCTCGGGTGAGACCATGAACATGACAACGGTAGTAATACCACCTGTTCTCCTGGCCATATCCGTGGCTGACGCCATACACATCCTGTCCCATTATCGTGAGATATACATGCTGAACGGGCATAAACACCTCGATGCTGTCAGGACTGCCGTAAAGGATGTCTGGCTTCCCTGCCTTTTCACCAGCCTGACAACGGCCATCGGATTTTTTTCATTCGTGACAGCCACCATAAGACCGCCGAAAATCGTGGGAATATTCACCTCCATCGGTGTCATTATAGCGTACCTGCTTACCATCACCATGATCCCCGCAGCTCTCATTATGCTGGAAAAATTCCTCGGGAATGAGCCGGTAACACCCGGGGAGGAAGAAAGAGTACTTTCTGAATCCCGCGGTATCGATTCACCCTTTACAACAGCACTTGTCCGCCTGGGGTCCTTTATCACATCACATCACCGGGCTGTTTTTATTTTCCTTGTCATTATAATGGCAGTTTCCGTTTACGGTATGTCCCGGCTGCGCATCGAAACGAGTTTTGTCAACTATCTGCCCGAGCATGACGAGCTCAGCCAGGACATCAAATATATCGATAAAAACCTGGGGGGCACCATCCCCTTTGTCATGCTCATTCAAGCCCGGACCCCTGATCATGACTTTTCCCATCCTGAGAGTCTGCAGCTCCTGAGCGATATTCAGAATGACCTCATGAAAAAACTCCCCCACTTCTCATCCACTTTTTCCATTGCCGATTATTTCAAGGAAATCAACCGGGCCTTCAACGACGGTGATGAAAAATATTACCGCATTCCCCATACACGCACCGATGTGCTGGATTACTGGGAGCTGGCGGAACCTGAAATCCTCGATCATGCCGTAGCTCCCGACATGATGGAGGCACGGATATCCTTCCAGTCTCGGTGGGGATCAAATGCCCTGGCAAAAAAGTATAACGCCATGATAATAAGTTATATGAAAGAAAAACTTGGAGCGGAGTATTCATACAAGATTACGGGGATAAGTTCGCTATATCTATCCATGGGGAACAACCTTCAGCGAAGCCAGATAAAAAGCTTTCTCTCGGCCTTCATCATCATTTTCATCATGATGTATTTTGTCTGCGGAAATTTACGGCTCGCCATTATCAGCATGATTCCCAACCTCTTCCCCATCATGCTGACACTGGGGCTTATGGGGATCATGAATATCCCCCTTGATATCGTCACCATTATGATCGCCAGTGTCGTAATAGGGATCGCCGTGGACGACACCATTCATTATATCGTGTGGCTGAAACGCAACTGCGAGGCGGGGATGGACGTACGGGAAGCGCTGATCAAGTCATACCGTGACACGGGAAAACCCATAGTGATAACATCGGCGGTTCTTGCTTTCGGTTTTTTTATTCTCGTTCTCGGTGCAGTCCGGCCCACACAGACCTTCGGTCTTCTCACGGCCTTTTCCATGGCAACAGCCCTTTTCGGCGACATTGTTATCTTACCTGCCCTGATCCGGCTTTTCAGGCCTCCCATTATCAGGACAGGCAAATAAAATTCCTATTATTTGCGGCCCTTTAATAGTTCACCGAGCCGGTTCGTCGCATCAGCAACCACCTTCTTTACCGTGGGGTCCATGGAATTTTTTGCATATACGGGATAAATAATTTCCGACTCGGCCCACTTGCCGGGTGAATAATCATAATTATTCTGAATTACAAAATTGTTCTTAGTGGAATCAACTCCCATCATGGATTTCATCTGGTTTGTATCGGGGTCCTTGAACTGAACCGCGAATCCGCTGTCTCTCCGTACTGCCGCGTATTTATACTTTTCAGCATGGGCCAGAAACTCATTGATGCCGGGATAGCCGTATGATCCGGAAGTATTAGTCATACCGCTCCTCATCAGGCTCTCCTTGTATTTCTGAAACTCTCCGGCCTTGAAGGGATTTTCTATTCTTTTCAGGGAGTTTTTATCATTGGGATCATAGGAATAGACAATATCAATATCATCCTCGGTAGTATTATCTAAATCGATATAGAAGATAAATATGGTCATATCGTATACAACGATATGGGTCTCCTTATCAACGGATCGGAAAATTGTATAGGCCCCTCCACGGGGAAGGACATCCTTGTCGAACTCAACATTAAAGAGAAGAGTCTTGTTATAGGAACCCCTTTTATACTGGGCAAACAGGACACCGGAGAAGATAAGAATCGATGTGCAGATCAAAATGATGCTGTTTCTTAAGGAAATAATTCTTTTCGTGCTGATTGTTTTCATGGCCCGTCCCTCATCATTCAAGCTTAACTACCATTCATAGCTTACCACTCTTTTCAGGCAGCGTCAAGATAAAATGATCCGCCTGCGGGACAATACAGGCTATTTTTTATGGACACACTATACCGATGTGAGAGGTTTTCCCGTGTTATTCAAACAGACCGGCATACCCGGCCGCTACCTGGTCCGAGGTGAATACCACGGCGCATTTTGGCAGGGCTCCAATAAACTGCCGGCCGTAGGGTTTTGATACAATCCGCGAGTCCAGGACCGCCACAATACCCCGGTCCTGCCTGCTTCGTATGAGCCGGCCAAATCCCTGCTTGAATTTAATCACCGCTTCCGGGATCTGGTATACGACAAAGGGATTGAGCCCCTGCGTTTTCAGGAGTTCGACGCGGGCCTGAACAGGTGGCGCGTCCGGTACTGAGAAGGGAAGCCGCATCATGATAACGCAGCGTACCAGATCGCCGGGAAGGTCGATCCCCTGCCAGTAGGAATGGGTTCCCATGAGTATAGAATCTTCATCACTCATGTACATTTCCACGGCCTCCGACGACGAAAGGTCGCCCTGGGAATAGATACGGTTCTCCACCAGGTCCGCCAGGAATCCCCTCACCTCTTCAAGCATCTTATATGAGGTAAAAAGAACCAGGCAATTGCCTTTAACGATCTGTATGATTTCAGCCACGGCCTGGGCGGCCTGCCTGCTGAAGAGGGGCGTGCCCGGTTCCGATATGTCTTTTTTCACGTAGAGCAGGGCCTGCTTCTGGTAATCAAAGGGTGAGCTTAAGACCACCCCCGTGCAGCGCTCCAGGCCGAGCCTCCCCGATATATAGCCGAACTCGCCGTTGACCGCCAGCGTTGCCGAGACAAAAACCGATGAACTGTAGGCGTTCACGACCTCGCGGCGCATGATATCGGCGATCTGGATCGGCTGCCCCCGCAGGGCCACATCGCCCATGAGGGACGATTCATTTCTTTCTATCCAGTACACGTAGGGATTGTTGTTGTGATAAATGAAATCCACCAGGGCCTCGACAAAGAGGAAAAAGCGGCCCCTGGCTATATCGAATTCCATGCGGGCGTATTCATCACCGAACTCCTCCTCGGCCTCACTCATGAGAAGCATGAACTCCTTCATCTGCCCGACGAGCTCCACGCCGAAATTCAGGGGCTTCAGGCAGCGGAACTGGAGGGAGTCCCGGGGAAAGAGAGTACGCACCTTTTCGAAAAAATATCCCGCCTCCCGGGCTATGGAAACAAGGAGACCGATGCTCTTCTCACGCAGCTCCATCTCCTGAATGCGCGACAGCAGGCTGTGCCTTTTTTTTCCATGGTGAAAACGATCCAGTATCTCCGAAAGCAATGTCTGGCTCAGGTTGAATCCCAACTGCGACGAGGCAATATCCTCCACGGAATGGGCCTCGTCAAAAACAACGATGTCCGTTTTCGGCAGCAACGTCTTTCCCGAGGCGATATGTGTGAAAAAGAGATAATGGTTCATCACCAAAAGATCGGCCGACTGCCATTCCTTCCGGGCCTTCTGGTAGGGGCACGACGGGGCAAAGTTGCAGTGATACGAGGCGCAGGCGTCGGACTCGCGACATATCTCGCTCCACAGTTTTCCCGAAACGCGGACATCGAAACGGGTAAAGATGGCATCCTCGCCGAAGAGGCGCATGATATTCCCCAACTTCCTGATATCATCCTTGCCCAGGGTCCCCTTTTTCAGGGCAAATTCAAAGCGACGGCGGCAGGGATAATTGGAGCTCCCGAGACAGAGGGCGTAGGAAATATCAATGCCCAGATGTTTTTTAAAAATCTCTTCAGCCAGGGGAATATCCTTGTCCATGAGCTGCTTCTGCAGCGCCTTCGTCTCCGTGGTGACCGTAACTTTCAGGCCGTTTTCCTTTGCATAGATGAGCGAGGGGATGATATAGGCCAGGGTTTTTCCCGTGCCGGTGCCGGCCTCGACAATGCCGTTTTCCTTTTCCACGAACCGTTCCAGGATGAACTCGGCCATCTGGAGCTGCTCGGGACGGTGCTCATACCGGGGGATGATCCCGCTGAGATACCCCTGGGAACTGAATATTTCTTTCATTCTGTTTTCCGCGGCCTCATACCTTTTCCCGCGATATGATTGTCGTGACTGCATACCGCCGGTGAGAAACAAAGGTGCCGTCGGCAAGGCAAAATTGCAACCTCAATTTAGAGACGGTGATATTTTTGCTTTAGGATACAATCCCGTAGAGTATTTTCAGATGAATTCAGAGCTTGCCTTCTCGGTAAAGTCACGCATGAGGACTTTTGTCAACTCTCCCGGATTTCCCGTTCCGATCATGCGGCCGTCCACGCTCACAACGGGTATGATCTCGGCCCCTGTTCCCGTGAGAAAGCATTCATCGGCCGTATACAGGTCATACTGGGTAAGCCCCGTCTCCATGCAGGCGAGACCTCTCTGCCCGGCAAGGCCCAGCACCGTGTCGCGGGTAATGCCTCCCAGAGAGCCGAAAAAGGCCGAAGGCGTTTTTACCACGCTCTGTTTGATGATAAATATATTGTCCCCGGTACACTCGGCGATGAACCCCTGGCGGTTCAGCATGACCGCCTCGAGGCAGCCCGCCTGCTGCGCTTCGATCTTGGCCAGGATATTGTTGAGATAATTGAGCGATTTTATCCGCGGGTCCAGGCTGTCGGAAGAGATGCGCCGCGACGATGCCGTGATAATCTTTATTCCCTGTTCATAGTTCTCCCGGGGATAGAGCTGTATATCATCAACGATGATGATAACCGATGCCCTCCGGCATGAAAGGGGATTTATACCCAGGTCTCCCACGCCCCGGGTAATCAGGAGCCTGATATACCCGTTCTTTTTACGGTTCAGCGCAACGGTTTCCAGTACGGCCTGTTCCATATCCTCCATGGACAGGGGGACGGTGAGCATAATGGCATGGGCGCTGTCATACAGCCGTACCAGGTGATCCTGGAGCCTGAATATCCTGCTGTTATATATCCGTATGCCCTCGAAAACACCGTCGCCGTAGAGCACGCCGTGGTCATAGACCGATATTTTGGCCTCTTCTTTTTCGTAAAACCTGCCGTCAATATACACCGTCATGTTGCCTCCTCGTCATGAAAGACATCACGCAGCTTAACATAACCCGCGCCGAAACGTTTGATCAGCTCTTTATCGAAACGCTCCACAATCTTCATGATATATATGTCATGTTTCACATAATCCTCGGCAAGTGTGACAAAACCGCTGTTCATGCTCCAGGCTCCCTCGACGCGCCGGTCGCGATACACCGTGGCAGTCATGGCCTCGCGGGAGTCCGCAACGAGGGTAAAACCCCGGCCGCCCTTCTCATCATAGATCGTATCCTCAATGGGGTGCCGGAAAACCTGTCCGGACCCTATGGCCGTCTCGCCGAAATTGACAATGGCAACGGGGATACCCCTTTTGGTTTTATCTTTTATGCAGTCCCCGAGCGGAAGAATATCCTCCTTCCACCCCGAAAGGAGTATGTTCGTTTCGGCTTTCAGGATCATCCGCTCAGCTTTTTCCATGAGATGATCATAGTCGTGGAGGTTCCAGATGTAGGATACGTCTTTCTCAATATATTCCGCCGACAGTTCCCTTTTCAGGGTATCCAGGGTCGACTCCAGCCTGCTGCGGTGACTCTCGATGAACTCCTGGGGAGGCAGGGGAACATACATTTTCTTCGAATCCACAGAGGAAAAAGACACGACGCCCTTATCCTCGAGACGCGCCAGCACCTCGTAAATCTTCGACGTGGGAATACCGGAAAGACGGGCGATTTCATAGGCCGTGACCGGATTGTTCCCGATGAGAGCCATGTATGCCCGCGCCTCGTACTCGGAGAATCCGATTTCGATAAGCTTGTTTAATGTATTGTTAACTACCATAGTAGTCATTAACTACTATGGTAGTTATTTTGTCAAGGAATTATGAGAAATTTAATTCTGACCACTCTCAGCATCGTGACGGTCTTTCAGTCTATGAACAACCACATATTGTTTTTTATCATCACAGTACTGAAACACCTGGAGGAGCTGGCTTATTTTTGGCATATGCAAGGGGAACGGTATTGATTTTGAAACAGTCGGCCGAGTATAGCGCCGGATTACAAACCCATTGTCCGGGGGTTCGAATCCTTTCGGACGCTCATTAAAAAAGGCGCCTTAACGCGCCGCCCTTTTTAATATTTATTCGATATAATTAAGATTTTTACCAGATTAAAATTTCATCAAAGTAAACCGATGTATATTCGCCAACTTTCATATATATTTTATTCATTGATGTTCTGAAGTTATCGAATTGATAAACACCATAATAAGAACCGTTGATATACAATTCAAAATTATAATCAATCCAGTTAATCCTCTTAAATTCAAAATGGTACCAGACATTTGGAGAATAATTGCCGACAACACCCTGCCCCCAGAGATTAATCACATTTTGTTGAAAAGTGGTGCTGTAATAAAGCGATATGCCACTGACATTTTGATATTGCGTGTTGGAATATGTTGAATCTAAAAACCACAGATAATTCATTTCCGTGGTTAATTCTGTTACCCTCATGTAGAAACCAATATACTCAGGATTCACTTTATTTGGGAATGTATAAGTAAGTTCATAAGATGCATCATCATTGGAAGTCATACGCACTGATCTGTTTGAAATGAATTCCTGATCAGAAATAGTAAATGAGTAATCGTCATAAATGGATGTACTATAATACCAGTCTGAGTAATCATCATCGAAACTTTCATAAAAAAGAATCCGGTACACGGTAAAAGAATAAGTAATAGGCTGTGAATAGAGACTTCCCTTTTTAATCCGGAGAGTCATGGTTGCCGGGGCATTGTTCAGATATCGGGTGATAATGCCGTCATCAGTTATTACACTTTCATCCAATGATTCCCAGATGAGCGTTGTACCATTAATTCCCGAGGTGGGAAAAGACAAAGAATTAGTCACTTTATTGATAGAAATATCTCCACCGGTTAAAAAATCGGCATGATTTATATTGAGATAATACTCGTAAGCTTCATCAAGCGCATTCTGATCGGCAATAGGACATAATATCTGCCTTACGGAGTAGCCGTATGAGTTTTCAGCTGTAACAATTATTCTATAATTTTTTCCATTGTCAATCCCAGTGAAAGTGTAGCCTGAATCAGATACATCTATAGTGCCTTCTGTATAGTTGGAAACAGTCGCACCGGCAATATCGATCTCTCCCTCTTCTCCAATGTATGCGAAAATTATGGGATCTGGATCTCCTTCATCGACAAACTCTGGCCTCGCCAGTGTTATTGAATTGTAAGTAGACCCTTCTATAACAAGTTCCTTTAGTTCTGGTCTTTTTCCAACGATGGTGTCATCACTGGAATTGTCCTCGATTGTGGTGTCGTCCGCGGGAGTATTGCCGGAATTATTTGCATCGTCTATACATCCGACAGATAGTAGCATTATAATAGCAAACACAATATGTTTCTTAAGATTATTCATCATCTATCAGACCATACCTGCCGGTGGAAACCAGCAATTAAGTTTTTTACTAAAATTATCATGATTTATAATAAACAGTATTAAAGAGCTATCCTTAAAATCTTTCATAGCTCATTATGGATAATATAATTGACATTACTATAATGTCAATTAAAATTCGTCCGTCCGGGTTTTTATTAAAATAAAGATTCTTTGTATAGAAAATCAAGAATTTTATTCGCTAGACACTGATCATAAAGACGCATTGCATCTTATCCAACTCAATACTGGCGACCGATATGCTAAATTATTTACAGAAAGTTCCGGATAGGCGAGGCTTATTAAACTTCCCACACCGTAACAGTTTTACCGCATCCGACGATGCCAGGGAATCGATCTTCCCTATGATATCATTCCTCATGGAATGATTTTGGAATGATAACCCCGGTCATTTGTCCGTGGAGGAGAGAATTCATGATAGAATAATTTCTTGACAAAATAAAATGAACAGGTGCAGACTAACAGTGGTTATTATTCCAATTAATTATTTTGCATAATCAATCGCAGACAACAGGGACAATGCAGGCATTGTAACAATACAATTGTCCGGAATATTATTTATGCAAGGAGCTATCCTGATGAAAAAAATTT
Source organism: Spirochaetae bacterium HGW-Spirochaetae-1 (assembly GCA_002839375.1). NCBI lineage: Bacteria > Pseudomonadati > Spirochaetota > Spirochaetae bacterium HGW-Spirochaetae-1. Next base: position 35,768 of record PGXY01000004.1, read on the forward strand.
TTGTGATATCATTATCAGTTTCATTATTAATCGTCATATCGTTTGTCATTAAATCCATGGCATCGGATTATAAAAAGATACAGCTGGTGATGGAACTCTATGAAAAAGAAGACTTTGGCGGAAGAAAAATCGTCATAGCGGTTGACACGCCCGATCTTGAAGAATATTGCTTCAACGATAAAACAAACTCTTTAAAGGTTTTCAGAGGGCCAAACTATATGGGCGGGGCGCAGGTCAAAGTCTTTAGCGGAAAAGACTATAAGGGTGGTTATATTGAACTTACCGCTGATGAAGAAGTTAAAAACTTAGAAAAGGATAAAGGTTTTGGGAGTACAATATCTTCCGTGAAATTTCCTTATTAAATAATTCACATCAGTCGAATCCGTATTTCACTAATTTGCCGTTAAAAATAATACATAATCATCCCCCACCGGGGATTTCAACAAGCATGATATCCCCGGTTTAGCTTCAGATTAATGCAGATTTTATTGTTTAAACGCTGGGCCGGTCAGCGCCGGGTCAATACGATATCCTCTATATCCTTTTCCCTACTATAAGTTCCACCACTTTTCGTGCCGCGTCCGGAAGCTTGTTCTTTTCACCGACAGTGATCTCCTCGGCATGCAGGTATCTCTGGTCCGACACATTCAATATTTTAACGGAGATTGAATACTCTTTAAACACATGCTGAATGCTTCCGACAACAACGTACTTGCATTCAAGAGCCCGGCCAAGATTTATCTGGCAGTCTTTGGATTCGCACTCCGTACCCAGGGCCTGTCTCATCCCTTCCATCTTCAGCATTTCATCAATCTTATCGTTTGTTATAACATCAAACATATCTGTTTTTATCAGGCCGGTCCGTATCGTATCGGTAATGTACTGGGCCTCTTCTTTGGTAATGCCTGAATTGATCCTGAAATTCATAACCGCGATTCTCTGTTTACCATGCTTTGTCGCCATTTCATATTGCTTTCCTTTAAGCGTAAAAACAGCGAGATTTTCTTTTTTAGTAAATATTTCGAGATACATGTCTTCACACATAGACTCCATTGACTTTTTTAAAAGCTGCTGCATCTGAAACACCGTTGCGGCCTGAAAGTTGCCTTTGGAAAGCTTCTCGATTTTTACCCTCTCCTCGCCATCGGAACCCAGGGCGATACGGTACTGGACATTCAGGCTGATGGAGCTCGGGAATTGTTCCTGTATCGGTCTGGCGCTTCTGACCTGGAGGTAAATACCTGTTCCGGGTATTTCATCCCTGAATTCAATACCCTGAAAATTGGGTTCAAAAGTTACTTTAAGAGCGTGCTGTAAAGATTTTCGATAATTACTGATGGAGAGATTCTTTGCAGCTCCCGGAACCATGAAAGAATCCCTGATCTGTTTATCAATAATGATTATCAATGGTGCATTAATCCTGACATCAGACCTGTCAACATCAGGGTCGGCTTTAACAAAGGAGCTTGCAGCGCATCCAGCCATAAGCAGGAAAAAAGGAATAAAGAAACATATTTTTTTCATTAACGCCTCTCTGTAATATAACAAGATATGCACATTATAAACACGGTTTTTGAGATTGAACATTTCCTGTCTGACCCTGTTCCTGGTGACCGGTTGGTTAAAGTATTAACAGAAGGTTCCGGGAAGGCAAGACCTTTTTTGATTTTTAAAAGTGCTCCTCATTCCCCGTATTACGGCCTGAATCCCTCGACCAGCCCGTTCATACGCTCATCGGGCTGAATCAGCCTGACGTTGATAAAACCGGCCACTTCAAGGGATTCCCTTATTTCCTCAAAGGAGTAGGTGCCGCCTCCCTGGGTTCCCACCAGCATATTCACGGCAAACAGGGCTCCCCGGGCAGGCTGCGTATGATCCGGGGTCATCACATGGTCACGGATAATGATCCTTCCTCCCGGCACCAGGGCGCGGTATATCTTCCGGTACAGGGCGATATTCTGCTCCGTGCTGTTCTGGTGGATGATGGCCGAGAGCAGCACCAGGTCATATCCCTGTGGCAGTTCATCCAGGTAGAAATTTCCGGGAACCAGGGTGATTCGCTGGAGAAGACCCGTACCGGAAAGACGGCGTTCTGCAATCTTTATCACGGGCGGCAGATCAAACAGGGTCGCGGTCATGCCGGGAAATGCTTCCAGGAATGCCTGGGTATAAGAACCCGAAGCGCCGCCGATATCGAGAAGCTTTTTAGCCTGTCCCGGCCGGATCGCCGATACGATACCGGGAGCCAGGTTATATGCTACGACATGCATGGCTCCGATAAAGGCCTCCAGTTCGCTCTCGTTGTCAAGAAATCCCATTGTTTTATTATCATCCATGCCATGCCTGACGATTTCCGTCAGGTTGGACCATCTTTTCCATCCCCCCACATTGTGCCTGATCATGGGTATGATCGTGCCTGGTGATTCCGTGGACAGTGATGAGGCCACCCCGGCCGGGCAATGGTACATGTCGGTATTCTTTTCGAGCAGGCCCATGCTTGCCAGAGCGTCAAGCAGAATCGTTATACCCCGCTCCGTAACTTTCAGAGCATCCGCCGCTTCCCGTGCCGACATTGATCGTTTTGCCAGAATGGTGAATACATCCAGTTCGGCGGCCGTGAGAAATATCCTGGACTCCATGAATTTTCTTCCCAGTGCAATAATTTCTTCAGGTGTCATATCCATATCCTTGCATTATTTTATGAGACGCAGAGACACCGATTACCGGGACTCCCCGAAATGATCGGGCGGCGGCACGCTTCTCTTTCTTACGGAAAATTCTATCGATCCCGTGGGACACACATCCCTGCAGGTATAACAGGCGAAACAATCAGGGATCGTTTTTTTATCATTGAGAAGAATAGCGCTCATCACCGTGGAAGGACACGCCGCGGAACACTTTTTACAGGCGATGCATGTGGTGTAATCAACGCTGATTTTAACCAGGCTTGCTTTCTCAACAATCCAGCCCGCCAGGCCGAAAGGGCACAGCAGGTGGCACCAGGGCCTGTAGACGAAAAGACTCGCCGACAGCAGCATGCCGATAAAGACGGTCCCGAATATTCCCAGATGGGCCGGGTTATATACCTTAAAAATATCGATTGGATCGATGATATCGGTCCCCCATAAAAAGGATACGGCCGTAAACGCCATAAAAAAAATGATCCTGATACTGTTTGTCAGCACAAAGGGCAGCTTGACTTGTTTCCATGCAATAGATTTATGAGTTTCATTTTCATTGATCCGGAAAATCAGATCCTGCAGGGTCCCTGCCTGGCACCCCCATGCGCAGATAAATTTATTTGCAAGCAACACCATGAGAAGAAAGACAGTCAGTGCAATCATACGGGGAGGAAAAATTGCTTTTGACGAACCGTACAGATGAATCGCATCTTTAACAGTACCCATGGGGCCGGGATCCGAACCTAAAATCACACCGAATACGAGCAGGGACAGAAAGAGCAACCCTTTTCTGAGACCGGAAGAAACCCTGCGTTTTCTTAAAAAGAAAAAGACAAATGCAAGGAATATGAACCATAGTACAAACTTGATTGCGATTTTGTACCAATTCTTGCTTTTCCCCTCCGCCGCGAGTGCCAGCTTTTTGCCCACCAGCAGAGATACAGCTTCGGTTGTACCGAAATCGGAAATTTTTTTTTCCAGATCCTGCCGGGACTCGAGATTGAAAATTTCTTTCAACGCGGGATCGGGAAGATCATTGGCGCGGCCGAATTGCTCCACCGTCATTTCACCGCTGATTACCAGATCTCCCGGAAGGGGAATTTTTTCAGGCCTGGCGCCCCGAATGTAGACAGACAGGAGTGACAATCCCGCGATAAGGGCAATTAACAGTGCGGCGTATACAACTGTTTTTATGTGTCTATAATCGATCATGTTAAAATCAATATCCTCCGCTGTGGAATGAGAGGGAACTCCACTGATTCACTAATAGTATAGACGGATGCCCGGGTTTTGTCAAGTATGGCTTCCCATGGGCAGGAAACACCAAAAGAATTTTAAAAACAGATGACAATGGCCGATTCGAAGAATCTAAAACTCAGCCGGAAAATTGACCATTACTATTCCACATATCAAAATTTAAAAAAGCCTTGCCTTGCAGAAACTTTCTATCAATAATAAACATATTGGTCGTCGTGAACCGATTCGGAAAAGAGAATTAGTGTCACTACAACCACTTTTAGGCGACGGAATTTCCATCATTTCGGACGGATGTACGCGGTCGGGTTTTTCGAATGGGCCGGTGTATCCCCCCGAGGGAATACACCGCCGCGCTGACGCCACTTAGTGTCAGCTATCCGCAGAAAGGGACCGGTGGAGGTATGGAGATAAAGGGAGCGTTTTCACTCTCGGCATCGAAGCTCGCACTGCTGTTCGAGTTCCTGGAAAAACGCGGCGTATCGCGGGGGGAATTCTTTGCCCGCACAGGGCTCGAGTCGTCTGTCCTTGATCATCCCGACAGCAGGGTGCCCCTCGATGTCCTGGAGAGAATTTTCGTCCTCGCCTGTGAACTCACCGGGGACCGGCAGTTCGGCATCCATTTCGGCGAGGAGATTGACAAGGGCCCTTCCAATATACTCAATTACGTGATGATGAACTGCGGTACCATAGAGGAGGTGCTGAAAAAATACTGCTTCTTCGAGGTGGTCCAGGACGATATATCCAAAACGGACTACCGATGTGAAGGCAATACCTGCTATGTCACCGCTCTGGTCCGCTATGGCTCACCCTTTTTCAGGGCACAGTACCTGGAATCGAAGTTCGCATCGATGGTCCATTACGCAAAACGGCTGACCGGCAGGGACCTGTCGCTCCAGGAGGTCTGTTTCATCCATAAGCCGATGGGGAGTATCACAGAATACGAAAGAGTCTTTGGGTGTCCCGTTTCCTTCGGCGGCGAAAGTAATGTCATAGTGCTGCCGTGCAGCGATCTCCGGATAAAGACACGTGAGCCCAACAGGGAGCTACTCTGCATTTTCGAAAAACACGCCAGGGATATGCTGAGCAGCCTGTTCCGCCAGGACACATATTCTGCAAAGGTCGGGAAAATCATCGCCGGGAATATACCCGGCACCATCCCCAGGATCGAGGAGATCGCCATCCTGCTCGAGCTGAGCGTACGGAACCTGCAGCTGAAACTCAAGGAGGAGGGAACATCCTACCGGTCCATACTGGACTCTGTACGCCTGGATATGGCGATAAACTTCCTGAGCGACAGCTCCATGGCCATCACCGATATCGCCTACATCCTCGGTTTCTCGGAGCCAAGTGTATTCCACCGGACGTTTAAAAAATGGACCAGGGCTACGCCAAAGACATTCAGGAGCTCGTTAAATACCGCCGTCCAGGACCCCCCGCAGGGCTGATTTTCGCAATCCGTCATTCTTCCTGCGCCCCCGATCATTGCGCCATACGGTGAAAACTGTATTATGTACCCAGGATCGTACAAGAAACGATTCCATGCGGATTCCGCATACGTACAGTGTATGGAGGACAATACAATGATGAAATGCGCATCCGCGCAGGAGGCCGTTGATCTGGTCGTCCGGCGCCTTGGAAGAAAAATATTCATCGTATCACCGTTGGGCATAGGGGCAGGCAACACATATCTCAACTGCTTCGCACGGTACGCAAAGGATGGAGAGATCGACATGTCGGTGCTGACAGCTCTGACACTTCAGGTCCCGGCGCTGCCCGGCGGGATGAAGGCAAAGCTCCTTAACCCGATATTCAAGAGGGTATACAGCCGATATACGACCTTCAGTTTCGTAGATGAGTGCCTGGAGGCGGCGGAGACGGGAGCGCTCATGCCCGATTATCTTAAGTTCAACAGCTTTTATTTCTTTCCCGGGTTTTCAACTTCGGTGCCGACGGCACAGCTCGATTACACTCCAATCAATTTTCGTGATGTCAATGATGCACTGGTAAAGCGCGGCGCGAATGTTGTTGCCATGAAGGCATCTTTTAGACATGGCAAGTATAACTGCGGCACAAACACAGACATCATGACCAGAACAATCCGTGACGTAAAGGAGGCCGGTGGCATTGTGATGCTCATTGACACAAAAGACATGCCCTGCTGCCACGGGGATGGGGATATCCCCGAGGAGCTGATCGATTATGTCATAGACAGCGACGAGCCCCTGTACAGCATGCCGCACCAACCCCTGTCTGCGGTGGAGCACGCCATCGGATCGCACATCACCGAGCTCATTCCTGACGGTGCAACGCTCCAAATCGGCATCGGCCAGATGGCGGACGCCATCGGCTTCTGGTTGAAAAAGCGCGGCAGGTCCGGCATTAATGGATTTTCAGAGATGATATCTCCGGCCTTCATGTACCTTATTAGAAACGGTGTCATCAACCGTCGCGACGAAAAGGGCGCACTGGTGACCGGTTCCTTTGTGGTGGGGAGCGAGGAACTATTCCGTTATGTGGACGGGAATCCTGACATATACATGACCTCCGTACACAACACCAACAGCGTGGATGTAATCTCGAAGCTTCCGGCGTTCCACGCGGTGAACAGCACCCTTCAGATTGACCTCTTCAGTCAGTGCGCCTCCGAGGGTGTGATCAAAAACGGACGCTTTATGCAGTACACCGGCATGGGTGGACAGTTTGAGTTTCAGGAATCGGCTATGAAAAGCTCCGGGGGCAAGTCAATCCTCTGCCTGCGGAGCGCCTACCGGAACGAAAAGGGAAAGCCGCTGAAGAGCAACATCCTCCCGGTGCTGAGCAACGTGATCGGCGTTCCGCGGAACAAGATGGATTACGTGGTGACCGAGTACGGGTGGCGATGCGTGAGGTTCGCGAGTATCAGTGAGCGCGCCAGGGCGATGATAGAACTGGCTGATTCGGCATACCAGCCGATGCTGCTCAGGGAGGCGAAGAAGCTCGGCCTTGTGCAGATGTCGTACGGGATCCCCGAAGAATGCCGGAACAATACCTGGGCCGAACTCGAGAAAAAATTCGGGTCGATAAGCAGGGAGTACACCTACCCATTGGGGCTTGGCATCGACCTGGAGGCACACATGACACCGGCAGAGAAGGCCATAGTGAACGCAGTGAAGGATGGGGCCGGGATATTCAAGAAACTCAAACTGCTTCGGGCCTTGAAGAAGGAACGCAGCGCAGGCGGGGTTTTATAAAACTGTGATGGAAAAATAAAGCCGCAGGTGTTGAATCACCAGCGGCTTTATTTAACATTATTGTCATTTTAAAAAATGAAGTTCCCTTATGCCATCATTTTCTCCGGTTCTCAAAGCAGATATCTTTTTTGAAAATTATTTCTAATTCCCGCTGCAATACCCCTTACCGAAATTATTTTTTACACATTTTCCCGAACCGATACAGTCTGCATCGATATTACAGGGATTTCCCGTTTTACCGGAACTCCCGAAATCGAATTCGCTTTTCTTCACGCATACACCGTCATTGCATCTAAGACCGAAACCACATTCACCATCGGAAATACATGAATCGCCCTTTTCTTTACTCACCCCGTCAAGAGTCATCCCGTAAAGTGACACCATGGCGATAAAAATAATTATAAATATTTTTTTCATTAAAATCCTCCACTGATTTTTTTTACTCTAAAATACACCATAGTGTTGTCAATTAATATTCCTTCTGAATCCAAAAAGAGGCATATAAAAATATCTTCTGCGCTTTTTTTGCAACCTGAAAGACATTTCCTTTCTCTTTAGCAGTGTTCAATTACAAACAAAGAGACAGGAAAAATCCTATGCATTTTACCATTTTTAAAACACCGGTTATTCGCAGTATTTTTAAATATATCTCAATTGTTCTTTTAAAAATCACCGGATGGAAACTTGAAGGCAGGTTCCCTAAAAACCAGAAATGTGTTGTTATTGTAGCTCCCCATACCTCGAACTGGGATTTTTTCTACGGCCTTCTTCTCGTTCTCTCATCGGGAATCAACACGTACTGGATTGGAAAAGCCTCACTTTTCAAGTTCCCCTTTGGTCCTGTAATGAAATGGCTCGGCGGTATACCCGTTGACCGGAGTAAAAACAACAACATGGTAGCCCAGGCAGCTGAAAACTTTTCCAAAAACAGCAACCTTGCCATTACGGTCCCTCCCGAGGGGAGCAGGTCAACGGTCAGCTACTGGAAAAGCGGTTTTTATTTCATTGCCCTTAAGGCGGATGTTCCGATTCTCCTCGGCTTTCTTGATTTCGCAAAGAAAAGAGGGGGCTTCGGGCCTCTCTTTTATCCAACCGGGAACATAGAAGCCGATATGTCGATCATCCGCGGGTTCTATGCCGACATTCGCGGAAGGTATCCGGAAAAAGAAACACCCGCACGGATAAGCCCGCACCATTACCAGAAAGAAATTTCTTAAAATCGATCCAGGGGACACCATGTCTCTTACTTGTGCTAAGCCTGCCGAAGCATCCGAACCTGTTCCAGGCAAACGGGGCTTTTTTTATTTTCCTCAAATATGATTTTTATGAATGCCCTCCTCAGAAAAAATGCTTTTCATTTATGGGAAAAGGATTAGTATTATATTGTCAATTTGAAACAATTATCAGATCGTGAATTATAAACTTGCATTCAAAAAAAGGACAAAAAGATGAAAGAAAAACAAGCACTCCTGAGAAAATATACTATAGGAGATCTTGAACTTAAAAATCGTATAGTTATGGCTCCAATGACACGGAGTAGAGCAGATAATTCCGGAAAGGTTGCTACAGAATTAATTGCAGCTTATTATGCTCAGAGATCCTCTGCAGGCCTGATTATCACAGAGGGCTCTCAAATATCTAAACGGGCGGTAGGTTATATAAATACACCGGGAATACACTCAGATGATCAGGTAGAGGGATGGAAAAAGGTAACATCAGCAGTGCATGAGAAGAGAGGAAAAATATTCATTCAGCTATGGCATGTGGGCAGAATGTCTCATCCTGATTTTCATAATGGAGAGCTTCCCTTATCTGCTTCAGCATTAAATCCCCATTCAAAGTCTTACACACCGGAGGGTTTCAAAGATACGGTTACACCCAAAGCTATGACTGTTGATGAAATTAACGACACTATCCTTGATTATGGACATGCAGCAAAAAATGCTATATCTGCAGGTTTTGATGGTGTTGAGATTCATTCTTCTAATGGGTATCTTCTCCACCAGTTTTTCAGCAGAACTTCCAATATTCGCACTGATGAATATGGTGGTTCTATTGAAAAGAGGGCAAAAATTTTATTTGAAGTAATTGATGAGATTAAAAAATTTATACCGGAGAACCGTATCGGAGTGAGATTAAATCCCTCTTTACATGGGATATTCGGAATGACTGTTGATGAGGAGAGTATTCCGACTTTTGACTTTATCGTAAAAAAACTTAATGATTATGGTCTGGCATATCTTCATCTTTCTGAGCCCTTTACTGATGTAACAGAAGTTTCCGGAGCAGAACCACATATAGCTCAGCATTACAGACCTTTATACAAGGGAACTCTCATAATCAACAACGCCTTTGACAGAGAAACCGGCAATAGAGTTCTTGACGAGGGACTTGCCGATATGGTTGCTTTTGGGAAACTTTTTATCTCAAATCCCGATCTTGCTGAGAGATTTGAAGCCAGGGCTGAGACATCGAAATGGGATCAGGATACATTCTATACTCCTGGTCCAAAAGGTTATACTGACTACCCTGTATTGAATAAATCATAATGTAATTAATTTCTGAATTCGTCATGAGGCGAACACTGAAACCTTTTCTTCCAGCATATCAGCCATCTGCGAAACATCCTCGGCCAGTTTTTTGAGGCTGTTTAATACCTCGGAATTCTGCTGAGTGATTTCATTAACCGATGAGATGGATTTTACTATTTCATCTGAGGCCAGTTTCTGCTCCTGCGAAGCGCTCTTAATCTCACTTGAACGGTCCTTGACCAGGCCGGCCTGCCCGTTGACTCCCTGATTGATATTGTCCTGCTGCGACATATAGTCCGCTATCTCGTTTATTTTATTGTTCATGGCCGTGACGCCATTTATAATCCTGCTGATATCTCCCACCATGTTGCCCATGGTGTCAGATCCCTTCGATATCTCTCCGATATTTACCTTGATGAGTGTGTCAATTTCTTTCAGGCTTACATCCGTCTGATCTGCAAGCTTCGAAATCTCATCGGCCACAACGGCAAAGCCCCGGCCCGCATCCCCGGCACGCGCCGCCTCAATAGCGGCATTGAGTGAGAGCAGATTTATCTTGTCGGAAATGGAATTGATTATCTCGATGATACCGGTCATCCGGGTTGATCCGTCATGTATTTTGCTCATGCTCTGCTGCATTGAATTGAGTGATGATTCTCCTGACTTCGCATAGGCTGATATTTCACCGGCTACACCGATACTTTCTTTTATTTTGCCTCCCATCATGGAGATTGTTTCGGAAAGCCTGCTCAATTCTCCAAGAAAGGCTGAAATCGTTTCATATTGCACTGCAGCGCCGGCGGCATTGTGATCAGTTGTGGAAGATATTTCCTCCAGAGCCGCGGTGATTTCTTCCGCGGATGCGGCCTGGCTCTGAAAATTATCAGAGAAGGTGATGGTGGTGGTTTTCATCTCGCCTGAGGACATGGCGAGAACACCTGAAGATTCTTTCACGGACTCAAGGAGCGATTGGATTTTTTCAAAATTTTCCTTATTCCGCTGCGATTCATTGTCAGACCGCTTTATTGCGTCTTCAGTGATTGATATAATCAGGTATGAAAGGATCATGACGAAAGTAAAAGTAAAAATTGAAACAACAACCCCTACTGTTGCGGCCTGAAGGCTGAACACATCGAGTTTTTCTTTAACCAGTGTAAAAAACACCAGGTCGCCGATTATAAAAAATGCGGTTATACCGAAAAGCCATTTCTTTTTGCAGAAAAGGGCCGCCTGCACCACTATTACGAGCATGAGGTAAAAGTATGTTGTATAGGCTGTGTGCGGGTCCCTGAAAAGCTTGGCGTACTGCGCCACCGTAAGAAGAATGGCGACCGCTGTGGTGAGATAATTAGCGGTCACGTTATAAAACCCTTTTCTCAGTATTATAAAGCCTAACAGCTCAATGATGATAAGCGTACTGATGGCAGCAACCGATCTCTGGAATGACACCGGCTGGACCACAAGATATACGGTAATCATCACCAGCAGTGTCACTATGGTGCTGAGAAGATAATAATAAAGAGCCAGGGATTTTCGTTGAGTGATGTAGCTCTCATTCTCATAACGGCTGGTGATAAATGAGGAAAGTGTGCGGAAGAGTGCCATATAAATTCTCCTTTTACCAGAAACACTGCCGGTGATTTCCGGACCCTCGTCACGTCGAGGACAGGGGGCCTGAAGTAACCCTTACACAACCGGACTGCTGTAATGTAAATGAACTAAATGCCGGAAGTTGATATTTCATTTTAGAAATCACCCGTCCACGTCACCATATCGATTGAATTTTTTCAATAACTATATGAATTGATATGCTAACTTATACGATATAGTCATTTTCGGGAGGCCCTTCCGTCATGATTGCGAATGGAACATTCCCCGGATTATTCTAGTTGACGCTGCTGGCCATCTCTTCTTTGCCGAATTCCTCTTTAAGCAGTCGCTTGAGAATCTTCCCGGTAGGACTCATCGGCATCTTTTCAATAACGATTACTTTTTTGGGAACCTTGTATGCTGCCAGATTGGCTTTGGAAAATGAAATAATTTCGTCGCTGGTTACGGATGTCCCAGGCTTCGGCACAATGACTGCGGACACTACTTCACCCCAATATGCGTCGGAAAGGCCGATGACCGCCACCTGGGCGACCTTATCATGCTTATAGAGTATACCTTCGACCTCCTGGGATGAAACGTTTTCCCCACCGGTCTTGATGATGTCTTTTTTCCGATCTATGAAGTAGAGAAAACCCTCGTCATCGAACCTGCCGATATCTCCGGTATGAAGCCAGCCGTTGCGCAGTGTCTCCGCAGTTTTCTCTTCATTCCTGAAGTACCCCTTCATTATAGAGGGTCCCCGCATGAGGATCTCGCCCGTTTCACCGGCCGGAAGCTCCTGGTCCTGATCGTCGGCTATTTTGATCTCAATTCCCGAATGGGGAATTCCGATGGTATTTATCTTCCTCTCAAAATCCTTCGGCATCAATGTCGATCCGAGGGGAGATGACTCGGTCATGCCGTAGTAATTTCTCCATTCGATCCCGGGGGCTATGCTTTTCCATTTTTCATGAAGAACAGGCGGCATCATAGCGCCGAAGGATATGCATTTTTTCAATGATGTAATATCAAAGCTCGCATAATTCGGCATGGCCGCGATGAACTGGTACAGAGCGGGAGGGTATACCCAGTAGGTTATTTTTTCTTTCTGTGTGAGCTCCAGTATCTCCACCGGGTTAGGTGAATATTCAAGGACCACTGTCGCGCCGATGCTCAGGGCTTCGAGGAAAAGGAATTTCGCCGCGACATGAAAGAGCGGAATTGAGAGTATAAGGGTATCCTCACTGTTTACGTCCAGGTCGGCCATACCGCTCATTATGGTCATAAAAAAGTTTTTATGTGTGTTCATAACGCCCTTCGGAAGCGATTCTGTGCCGCTGGTGTAAATCAAAGATGCCGGTTCATCGTCGTCTATTTCGACTTCCGGCTCTTCTGAGCAGCGGTTCGGTTTCATATAGTCGTTGATATTGACCCATCCATCAGGTTTCACATTTCCCCATATGGGAATGTATCCGAACGTTTCTACTGATTTCATTTTTTTAACAGAATCCCCAACCTGTGGGATAAGGGCGTCTTCAATAAAAAACATCTTCGGCTCGGAATCATTAACGATTGTTTCAACTTCATGTCCTTTCAGCATAAAGTTGAGCGGATTGATGATCCCACCGATCTTGGCAAGTCCCAGCCACGCATAGATATAGTGAAGGCAGTTGTGGGTCATGAAAGCGACACGGTCTCCCTTGCAGATGCCGGCCTCCTCAAAATAATGCGCGAAGCTGCAGCATTGCTCATTCAACTCTTTGAATGATATCCTGTGCTCCTTGAAAACAAACGCTGTTCTTCCAGGATATTTCGACGCTGTCCTTTTCGCCAGGTCGCCAATGTTCATTCTTCGCAGAAGATTCATCTTTAAAGAAGCCTGTTTTCCCATGTCGTTCTCCTTATTGGTTATAGTATTGTTCTCTGTAGCACTGTTTATATTAATCAGTTGAACGCATCTTCTTAAAACTGCGTCTTCATTCCTCCTTACGCCTCTCCCTTTTTCAGATCTTTAATGCCGGTTTCTCTGCAATCCTGGATTCAATGACTTAATGTTCAACTAACCAAGTTTTGGCGGCGGCATAACCAGGCCTTCGCCCAGTCCCACAACTTCCCCTTTCTGGTTTGTCCATGTCAGCTTCATTTTTATCCATTTCCTCTCTTCAAGTTTTTCGATAACCTCGGTAGTCGCTGTTATCGTATCACCGGGATAGGTGGGGGCCTTGAATCGGGTCTTTACCTCAAGGGCAACGGTACCAAGGCCCGGCAGCTTGGTCCCCCAGACAGGGGCGATCAGGCTGTGAGGTATTCCTCCATGGGCGATCCTTGTTTTAAAGGGGGTCTTCTTCGCAAACTCTTCGTTCATGTGCATCGGATTGAAATCTCCGGTTATTGCGGCGAAAAGAGCGATATCCGTTTCTGTTATTGTCTTTGAAAAAGACGCTTTATCACCTATTTGAATTTCATCGTAGGATTTACCCAGTTCATATTCCATTAAGATCTCCTTGTATTATTGTTGGAGTGCAACTTGCCGCGCTCTTGCGGATATTAAGACGCATACTTCCGTATCAAATCTTTGGCAATGAGCACCCGCTGGATCTCCGAGGTGCCTTCGCCGATCTCACCCAGTTTCGCATCGCGGTAGAGACGCTCCACCGGAAATTCCTTTATATAGCCGTACCCGCCGTGGACCTGCACAGCCAGACTGGATGCCTGTGTTGCCGCTTCTGAGGCCCACACCTTGGCTACCGATGCCAACACCGCAGCTTCGGAGTTATTCGTCTCCTTCGCCCATGCAGCCTGCCAGATGAGAAGGCGAGCCGTATCGGACATAATCATCATGTCGGCAATCTTGAAGGATATTTCCTGAAACCGGTTGATCGGCTTACCGAAAGCCTTGCGCTCCTTAGAATACTTGTTCGCCGTTTCAAGGCACTTAGCGGCAATACCAAGGCATACCGTGGCCATCCCGATCCGTCCGTATTCCAGGGTCTGCATCGCCTGTATGAAGCCTTTCCCCGCCTCGCCGAGGACCGAGCTTTCCGGCACCTCACAGTCTTCAAATATCAGCTCCGCCGTTGGGGAGCCGCGAAATCCCATCTTGTCAAAGGGCTTGCCCACGGAAAAACCTTTTATTCCCTTGTCGACGAGAAAGCATGTCACTCCCGCACCGGGACCTTTCTCGCGGTCGGAGTAGGCAAACACAAGGGCGACATCAGCGATAGTCGCGTTGGTGATGAATGTTTTTACCCCGTTGAGCACCCACGTGTCACCCTTCTTTACTGCGCTGGTTTTAATGGAAGCGGCGTCTGAGCCGGCTTCAGGTTCAGTGAGGCCGAAGCAGCCGACGATCTCTCCCTTGATGATACCGGGGAGGTATTTCTTTTTCTGGGCCTCGGTCCCGAAAAGCCTGACCGGCACACCAAAGAGACCCGAGGAAGCGCCGGCGGACAGAAAGGTAGAGGCGCACGCCTTGGCCACTTCCTCGCCCGCAATAGCCTGACTGATCAGATCAAGGTTCGTTCCACCGTAGGCTTCTTCATGGCCCATACCCAGGTATCCCAGGTCAGCCAGAATTTTTATGTTTTCTTTTATCAGCCTGTCCACTTCCGCATGGGAAGCCTGATCCAGTATCGGGGCGCGGGGTTCGATCTCCCTGGCGCAGAACTTTGCGAAGTTTTCTTTTATCGATACTTGTTCCGGTGCCATATCATAGTTCATTGCATCATACTCCTGTGCGTTTGAAATTAATCCATGTCTCTGGTTTCTTTTAGAAGAAGCTCAGGATACGGGAAATGATAAACCGCTGTACCTCGGAGGTGCCGCCGCCGATCTGAGCGATCTTGGCATCCCGGAGGAACCGCTCGACAGGGTACTCATGGATGAATCCGTACCCGCCGAAAATTTGTACGGCTTCATTCGCCGCCTTGATGCCCCAGTCACCTGTAATTGCTTTCGCAATGGATGTGTGCAAGTGGTTGAGGGGTTTGCCGGTATCCTTGTCATGGGCAACGCGGTACACGACCATCCGGGCCGCCTCTTTAATAATTTTCAGGTCCGCCAGCTTGTGCTGGATCGCCTGGAACTGGTTAATCGGCTTGTCAAACTGGACCCGCTCCTGGGAATATCTGGTGCATTCTTCGATGAAAAATTGTAATGCACCGATGAAGGGAGCCAGCAATGAACTCCGGTCCCAGGAGAGCGTTTCGTGGACATATTCCATCCCCCTGCCAATTTCACCGAGGATATTCTCCTCGGGGACCTCACAATTGTCGAGAAACACCTCCGAAGTCGTTGAGGCGCGTACACCCATCTTATGGAAGGGCTCACCCGTGGAGAATCCCTTGAAGTCTTTTTCGACGATAAAGGCGGTTATGCCTTTGTGCTTCAGCTTCCTGTCGATTGTGGCGTAGACCACGCAAACATCGCAGACCGGCGCATTGGTGATGAAGGTCTTCGACCCGTTGATGATCCATTTGTCACCGTTTTTAACAGCCGTAGCCGACATTGACGCAGCGTCCGATCCGGAGCCAGGCTCCGTGAGTCCCATGCAGCCGATCCATTCCCCGCTGGCAAGCTTCGGTATATATTTCTTCTTCTGAGCGTCAGTGCCGTTTTTGTAAATGGTGTCCGCGCATAGATATGTGTGTGCACCAAGGGCCAAGAGGTGCCCCTGATCCACACCGGCATGACCCAGGGCCTCGCCCGACAGACAGCAGGTGACGACATCAGCGCCCGAGCCGCCCAGTTCCTCCGGGAACGGCAGGCCCAGGAGGCCCATGGCGCCCAGTTTCCGCCACACCTCCATCGAAAACTCGGACTTGAGATCCGCCTCTTCGACGAGCGGCGCTATCTCCTTTTTCGCATAGCGATACACGCTGTCCCTGAACATCAATTGTTCTTCAGTAAATCCGAACTCCATCGGCGCCTCCTTCTATAATAGCTGTACAGTTGTTACTTTTTCCCCAGTCCCATAATAAGACGGGCCTCAGCCGGCGTTGCGATGAGTCGCCCCAGGTTGTCGGCTATACTTGCGGCCACTTCAACAAGCTCATAGCTTCCTTTTGCAAGTTCTCCGTTAGGCATGCGGATATTATCCTCCAGACCGACCCTCATGTGTCCACCCAGCAGGCAAGACTGCATAATGGCCGGGAACTCATCGGTGCCGACACCGCAAGTAGTGAAGTTCGCCCTCAACGGCAACGCATTCATGAGTGCAACAAAGGATTCAGCCCTGAAGGACTGCCCGCCGGCGACGCCCCAGACGAAGTTAAAATTCATTGGGTCCGTGAAAAAACCCTGCTTTGCGATCAGCATGGTGTTGTCAAAGCCGCCCATGTCGTAGACTTCGATTTCAGGCTTAACGCCGTTTTCCTCCATGGCCCTGCCGAAATCCTGCAGCATGGTGAAGGTGTTCTCGAATACGAAATCGATGAAGATCTTGCCGGTCTTTCGATCGACTATGCTGAAATTCATCGTATTGGTGTTCAGGGAAGCCATCTCAGGCTTGATCGCCACGATCTGGCTGATCCGCTGCTCGGCTGTCTTCCCCATACCAACGGCGGAACTCAGGTTCACGATAAGCTCCGGACACCGGTCCTTGATCGCATCATGCGTTGCCCTGATCCTGTCATGGTCATGGGTAGGCGTCCCATTGTCCATCCGGGCGTGTACATGCACCATCGCGGCCCCTGCCTTCCAGCACTTGTATGCCTCGTCGGCAAACTCCGCCGGCGTGTAAGGCACGTTCGGGTTCTGATTCTTCATGGTTGCAGCGCCGGTCAGCGCAGCGGTAATAATAACCGGTTTCGATATATCCGGTTTCCCCCATTTACGTTTCTCTTGAGTTTCCTTTTCATCCTTAGCAGTCCACTGTTTTCTGGGAGGCTGCGCCGGACGTTCAGAAACTTTCGGTTTTTTCTCTGCCGGTTTGAAGTGATCGATATCGAGGATCGTGTTTGTCGCCTGTGCGGCGAATACCGCCTCCACGTTCATCCCGATCTTCACGTCTTCAATGCTGCATTCTTCGAGAATATGCATGAAGGGAGTGTCGGCGCCGTCCAGCTTAATGAGCGCCATTACAAAAGGCGCCTTGCGCGGCAGGTGCTTGTCGTCATACCGCACCACGGTGAAACCAACTACCGTTCCCGTGTTTCCGAGCTCGATCCAGTTGTCCCGTATGTCGGTAAAATCCTTATTGCACACCTGCCGGGGCGGTATGAAAACCGTGTTACAGGTGGGGCACTTTACACCCATAATTTTTTTCTTGTCACGGAGAGTGGTGATGAATTTACTGCCCACACGTCCGGCGAAATATGAATAGGGGAGCGCGAGTTTTCCTTCAAAAATAAGGCAATCCTTGTTATCCTTCTGCTGACTCATCGTTTCTCTCCTTACTCGTCTATCTCAAAATAATTAATATCGTAAATACTGCCGACACGCTTCTCATTCCAGACGGGGCGCACCCTCGTACCGGACTTTTTGTTGCGGCCACCCTGTATTCTATCTATCTGGTCCCTCCTGATAAGGTGCATGAAGATGTCATTGCCCTTGCACCCATCCAGCAGAATAAAACCCATTCCATAGGGAGTCTCGCGGGTCTCTCCGGTGAGGGGATCCGGGCTCGCGTAGTAAACATATTCCATGTATCGAACCTGACCCTTTGGCCCCACTTCCACGAAATCATTCACGCGCACCCGGCATTCAGCACACATTTCCCGCGGCGGCAGCTGCATTCTGCCGCATTTCGGGCACTGATTGGCCAGTATCTTTTTATCCTTCAGTCCGTTCAGAAATTTCCCCATGATTGCTCCGCTGGCGAAGCGCTGGTTGACGGAAATCGTCTTCTTGAGTACAATGAGTTCCTGTTCCGGTTCCCCGCCCGCTGCCGGATCAACATATTTCTCGAAATAATCGCCCCACTTCATGGCCAGGTTGAGATCGCCGATTGCGGCACCGCGTCCCGCGGCGAGCAGGCTTTGCGCGTCATTTTTCCCGAGGATCATGTCCACATAGTCCTTAGCATCAATCATCTCGATCGTAACTGTCGTTTTTCCCTCGATACCATCAACAACCTTGCAGGTCTTGTTTTTTATAAAGACCGACCATTTCCCGCCATCATCGCCGCCAAGGTCAAATCCATAGACCACATCAAGGCCTTCCGCTGCCTCGACCTTGAACCTGCTTTCCACAGTGCTGAACATGTCGATGAGATAATCGCGAACCGACATTTCCTTTTTTATAGGAATGAATTTGCGGAACATCTTTCCTGTCTTGCCGAACACCGCCATGTCGCCATCGACTTTTATTTTGCCGCCCATGAAGGCATTCGTCGCGTCAACCTTGCCGGCATTAACGCCGACAAAGGTTTCACCATCGGCGATCATGACCGCTGCGCAACCCGAAAGACTGTCAATTTTTTCCACCGCGGCAAGTGCGCCGTTATATACGCTCACCTTCCACTTGCCCTCTCCCGCAATATCATACCCGATTGATCCGTTCAGACCCGCGGCGCCCTCGGGCCTGAATCGTTCCTTCATGGACTTGAATATATCTTCTACCTTTATTCCCCAGTACTCCGTCATAGTTTCCCTCCTACCAGTTAAGTTCCTTTTCAAGCATCATAAGAACCGTCCACAATGTACCGCCAAATCCCGATGCCAGGGCATGATTCACCGGCTTTGGTATCTGGTGCGCGCCGGCGTCACCACGAACCTGTAGCGCGGCCTCAGCGACACGCAGCAACGCTGTCGCGCCGATCGGATTTGAAGCAGTTACGCCGCCTGACGGATTGACGGGTATTTTACCGCCGATCATGATATCCTTGTTTTCGACAAGCTTTATGTGTTCATCGTCATTGAGCTGCAAGAAATCACGCAGCCAGTCGACCGCCCACCATGAAGCCGGATCGTACATTTCAAACACATCAAAATAATCAATTGGATTGGTTATGCCATTCCTTTTGTACAGGTTTTCCGCGGCGAAGCGTTGGGTCTGTGTTACCGGATACTCATCATCATAGCCGAAAACATTGAATATTTCCTCTCGGTGTACGGTGATGTGGTCGCGTATCCATACCGGCTTTTTGGAAAGTTCCTTCGCCTTTTTCTCGCACGCGAATATTACGCAGCACGCCCCGTCGGACTGGGAGCACATTTCGATGAGTTTCAGGTCGCCAACGAGCTTGGGCGATGATTTTATCAGGTCATCGATCTGCTCGAACTCAAGGCCGAAGGACCGGTGAGCGTTCGGATTAAGTCCGGCGTGTTTATCCATGATTACTCGGTACATGAGAGAGGCGCGTTTCGCCCGTTCCTCTCCGAACTCCGTTATAAGCTCATATGCCTTAGAACCGGTCAGAGCGCCTGTCTGCAGATTCCTGAACCAAAGCGGGTCAGCCATATTGGTGATTCCGCCGGTAGTATGCCCCTCCTGCTGCTTCTCGAAGCCGATGGCCATAACAATATCATACATTCCTGATGCGACGAGGTTATCCGAGGCGCAGGCCAGGGTGATGCCGACAGTACCGCCGGTTGTTATTCTGATGCAATTCTTACCCTCAGCCCCGGTCCCAAGAGTGTGCCACAGGTCCGGCTGGTGGACCATCTCGAAGAGCTCCATGTTGCCGTGCACCACGCAATCGATATCGCCGATATTCAGATTGGCGTCCTTGAGGGCGGCACGGACCGCTTCGTGAATCATTTCGGGCTGGTTCACATCCTCGCGATGGCTGGAGTGTTTAGTCTGCCCGATACCTATTATTCCAACATTATTGTGTTTTTTTCTATGCGCCATGATTCAATCTCCTAACTTTCCATGATGACAACAGCCTGGTGCTGCCCGGCACCGCCGTAGGCTGCCTGCGCAAGGGCCCGTTTCGCCCCTTTAACCTGGCGCTCTCCCGCTTCGCCCCTCAATTGCAGAAAACACTCTATGGCACGCGCCGCTCCCCCGAGAAGAAGAGGATTGCCATTCAGATGCCCACCGGCACAATTCACATTAAACCTATCCGGTCCGCCTTCTTCAAGCCATGCCCCACCCTTGCCTTCATCGACAAGACCGACACCTTCAGCCCACATGGGAAGCTGATATGCCGCATGGTCGCTAAGCTCAAACAGGTTAATATTCTTACGGATATCACTGATGTCGGCCATCCGGCAAGCCCGATCAGTCGCACTCACAAGGGCCCTGTTAGATGCAATATCTTTATCACCGAGAAAATAGGCATCCATGCAACTCCCGTATCCCGTTATCCATACCGGCTTTTCCGTAAACTCCTTTACCCGCTCTTCGCAGCAGAGGAGCATGCCATAGGCCCAGTCGGTGACGGGATAATAATGCATTTCCCGTATGGGGTCTGCAAGCATTGGAGATTTCATGACCTCTTTTGCATCAACCAGCCTGTTTACGCGTGCGTAGGGATCTTTTTGAGCGTTTTTCCGCGACCGCGCCACGATTTTTGCCAGCTGTTCATCGGTGACCCCGGACTTTTCCATATATGCCCGCGCCTGTATGGCGTCAACGTTCAGGAAATCCATTCCAAGCGGGCGGCAATAAAACGGATCGAATGCAAGATTGGTACACATCAGTCGGCTCTCTGCCTGTGATTCCTTGCAATGGCCCATATAGAGAATCATGTCGTCATGACCGCTCAGAATGCTCGCCATCGCATAGCCAAGGCCGTTAATGCTTTCCTGCGCTATCTTTTCCTCGCCGCGGAAATGAGCTCCGACAACGTCCGTGACGCCGTTGTCGGATATTGTTCTCGCGTCAAACACGTCATCGGAGCAGGTGACTATGTTTCTGATTCCTTTCTCCATGTCGAAGGTGACCCCGGTTTGCTTTATAATTGATTCAAAGCATTCGATCAGCATATTCTGAAAACGCATCGATACATAGTCGGGGTCATGTTTTACCTGCGCGATAGCGCAGATCGCAACCTTTTTGCCCATTATCACTCCTCCTGTTATCATACTGGTGATCAGCCAGCAATTGGCTAACCATCCAATTAATATCCAAAAATATTGAAGCCTCTAATGATCATTCTTTGCACTAAGGCTCTGAAGTATGTTGAAAATACCCTTAATGTTTGATTTTAAATAAATTATTCTTTAAATCAATAAATTGTTATTTACTTATGTTAATGATATATATAATGTTAATCATTAATTAATATTGTTAATGTTATTCAACAATGTAAACGTCATTCACAACTATTTAATAATTGTCAAGAATATTTTTATAGGTATCCAAATATAATAACTTAGGGGGGAAATTTATGTACAAGCTTGATAAACCGGATAACCTGGTTGAAATGCTCGAGGAAAGCATAGCCCGATACAGTTCTAATGAATGGTTCGGGGTAAAAAGTAAAGATAATACTTATAAGTGGTACACCTATAAGGAAATAGGGGAAAGAATCGATAATCTCAGGGGTGGTCTGGGATATCTGGGTATCGGGAACGGCGATGCTGTCGGCATTATATCGAACAACAGGGTCGAATGGGCCATCGCCTGTTATGCAACATACGGTCTTCGCGCCCGGTTTGTGCCCATGTATGAAGCTGAACTCGTTTCAACGTGGGAATATATTATCAGAGACAGCAACATAAAAGTGCTGTTTGTTTCCAAGCAGGAAATATACGACAAAATCCAACATCTGCTGCACGGCGCTTCAGACCTCGTACATATTATACTTATAGATGGAGATGTAGAGGGATCAATAGCTGAGCTCGAAAGAACGGGGAAGAAATATCCCATGAAATCGATCATCCCCCATCCAGATGACATTGCGGGATTAATCTATACCTCGGGAACAACGGGGGATCCAAAGGGAGTGCTCCTTTCGCACGGAAATATCAGCAGCAATATTCACGCAATACTGAAAAGCTTCCATGTTTTAAATGAAAAAGACCGAACGCTTTCATTCCTCCCCTGGGCACATTCATACGGCCAGGTCTGTGAACTCCATACCATTATGCGCCTCGGTGCCTCATACGGGCTTGCCGAAAGCCCGGCCACTATCGTCAATGACCTGGCTCTCATCCGACCGACGCTCCTTATATCAGTCCCGAGAATTTTTTACCGTGTATATGATGCGATTAAAGCCAAGATGAGTGAAGACGGCGGATTACCACTCCTGTTGTTTAACATGGGCGTAAAAAACGGTTTGAAAAGAAGAGAGCTTGCTCAATCAGGGAAGACAAGTATTCTCGCAACTATTGCCTTTACCATCGCGGATAAGCTTGTGTTTACAAAAATCCGTGATAAATTCGGAGGACGCCTGAAAGTCGCCCTAACCGGCAGCGCTGCTATCAATCCGCAGATCGCGGAATTCTTCAGCATTGTCGGAGTCCCCCTTTACGAAGCCTTTGGTATGACCGAGGCGTCACCGGGTGTAGCGACCAACACGCCCGATTATAATAAATTCGGCAGCTGCGGAAAGGCCTTTGACATGGTGACCCTCGTTATTGACAGATCAAACGAAAACGAGGAAGGGAAGGAAGGCGAGCTCATCATTTACGGCCCCAATGTCATGAAAGGATACCATAATAAGCCGGAAGCGACAAAGGATGTATTGACTGAAGACGGCGGCCTGCGCACCGGCGACCGGGCCTTTATTGATGAGGAAGGATTCATGTATATCACCGGACGGATAAAGGAATCCTTTAAACTGGAAAATGGTAAATATATTTTCCCGGCCTCCATTGAGGCGGAAATAATGATGAATAAATATGTAGAACAGGCAATGATATGCGGACTCAACAAACCCTACCCCGTCTGTATTATCGTACCCGATTTCAACATTCTCGAGAAATATGCCGGTGAAAACAATCTGAGTGCGGATCATGAAAAAATGATACGCCAGGATGAAATTACATCATTAATCAAAAAGGAAATAACACAACAGATTGCCGGCAAAGTCGGGTCCTACGAAATGCCCAGAAGATTTTTGATTCTACAGGACGTATTTAGTGTTGACAACGGTATGCTCACTCAATCGTTCAAGTTGAAAAGAAAAAAAGTAATGGAGAAATACGCAGCGGAGATCGACGCCTTGTATGCCGATTGATGTATCGCCCGGCGGACACTTTAGACCGTTTCGCCTTGGAGCCGCTTCCATGATTATTAACACATAACAGGCGATGATGTTTATGTTCCTGTATTAGGTGCATTTCGCGAAAACACCGTATCAAGATATTACTTGACACATCTATACTGGGTTATTCATTTGATATAACAGATGGCGGAGCGCGATGAAGCAACAAAAATCTTTTTCAAATTTAAAAGAACAGGAACGGGAAAACCGGAGGAAGATAATTCTTACCGCTGCGGTCAAGGTGTTCGCCTCAAAACCTCTGAGCAAGGTACGCATGTGCGACATAGCCAACGAGGCATCGATATCAACGGCTCTCATTTACCGGTATTTTCCCGATCAGCAGACATTGTTTGTTGAGGCTTTCCTTGAGAGCACCACGAGGGTCATCGAAGTTCTCGATTCCTTTCTTGTAAACAGAGAACATGACAAGTCGGGCATTGATCACTTTATCAATTACTTCATTGACTATTTAACAGGTAACGACTACTATTTTAAAATGCTGGTCAACTTCATGCTGGACGGAAATCTCAAGCCGGAACTGCTTGATAAAATAATCGAAATAGAACATCTTATTTTCGCTAAATTTGACGCTGTGATCCGAATGGCAAAGCCCGATGGTTCTGTCAGGTTTTATTCCCACGGTCTCTTTTGCGCCCTGAGTGGAATCCTTCTGACATTCAGAAACAACCCCGGCAAAAGCAGCGAGGAAGTGATCAATTACATGAAGTCCCTGGGGCGTTTTATCGGCGAAATGTTTGTAAAGACAATCGAATCGGAAGTTTGATCAAACCGGGAAAGTACCTTATAAACCGTTTTTCATTTTTCTACCCGCCCATTTTTCCAGAAATACCGATATTGCTCATTTTAAATTATGCAGTATCAATAATTAAAAAACACCGTGGATTCACCTCCCCGTTAAAATACCAATATTTCTTGACGCACCCCGCCTGTTTCCGTTAAATAACCGGAGAGTAGTCAGAGCCCTATCGCACAAAAGTGTATACAGGAGAAGGCATGAAAATAGTATCGTGGAATGTCAACGGCATGCGTGCCATTTTAAAAAAAGACTTTCTGGAATTCGTCGAACGGGAAAATGCCGACATCATCTGCGTGCAGGAGACCAAGGCCATGCCGGAGCAGGTTGACCTGAACCTCCCTGCCTATCCCTATAATTACTGGAACTGGGCGGTAAAGCGGGGCTATTCCGGCACTGCTGTTTTTTCCAAGCACAAACCGCTGAAACACATAAATGACATGGGCGTGGAAAAACACGACCATGAAGGCCGCGTCCTGGCCCTGGAATTCGAAACCTTTTTTCTCGTCAATGTGTACACGCCCAATTCCCAGCGGGGCCTGGAGCGGCTCAATTACCGGCACAATGAATGGGATGTCGACTTTCTGAACTATCTGAAAAAACTTGAGAAGAAAAAACCCGTTATCTTCTGTGGCGACCTGAACGTGGCGCATAAGGAAATCGACCTGGCCCGGCCGAAGGACAACCGTCGCAACGCCGGTTTCACCGACGAGGAGCGGCAGGGCTTCGACAATATCATCAATGCCGGTTTCATCGATACATTCCGTGAATTCGAAAAGGAAGGCAGCCACTATACCTGGTGGAGCTACATGGGAGGGGCACGGGAGAAGAATATCGGGTGGCGTATCGATTACTTCTGCGTGTCACCTGCGTTGCGGCCGAATCTGCAGAAATCCTATATCCTGCCGGAAGTTATGGGTTCGGACCATGCGCCCGTTGTCCTGGAAATATCAATCTGAAATATTTGCGCAGGATATTTCCACGCCTGAAATCTGCGGTCCCGTTCCGCCGCTCCCCTATCAACGCTGCTCGATGTGCGAGCCGTACATTCCCTTGATGACATTTATCTGCGACGGTATGCGCGTCTTTAGCTCGTTCACATGGGATATAATCCCCACCATGCGGTTTTCCCGGAGATCGTCCAGTATGGTGAGGGCCCGGTCAAGCGATGCGTCGTCCAGGGAGCCGAATCCCTCATCGATAAAGATGGCATCCAGCTCAATGTGGCCCGAATGGTTCTGTATCACATCGGCCAGCCCCAGGGAGAGAGATATGGATGCCAGGAATTTCTCACCGCCCGAGAGGCTCCGGACGCTCCGGTGTGTACCAGTGTAGGCGTCGAAAACATCGAGTTCCAGTCCGGCCTGGCGGTTCCCGTGGATGATCTCCTCGTTGACATGCAGTGAATAGCGGCCATCGGTCATGCGGCTGAAGCGTTCTGTGGCCCGGGCCGTGACATCGCGCAGGTAGGCTCCCAGGATAAAATTCTGAAAGCTGATGTTCCGCGGGTTCTGCCCGGTGAGGTCATCGGAGAGTTCCATGAGGAGTTTCGATTCCTTCACGAGTTCGTCTATCTCATGGGAAAGGGCCTCGTAGCGCTCTTTCCGGCTGTCCAGGTCCCGAAGACCGGCATCGAGAGTATTACGTTCATTTTCCAGCCTGTCACATATCGTCGCGGACTCATTTTTTCTCTGCAACAGGGCCCTGATCTCGGGCCGTTCCTTTCCTTCAATCTTTGCCTCGGCCTCTTCCATCCTGACCAGGAGGGCCTTTACCTCGTCCCGGTACCCGACGATCTCCTTTTCGCGCCGTGCCGCCTCGTCCTCGGTGATGAAATATCCCTCCATCTCCTCAATACCGGAAAAGGGCAGGCCCTTCATTTTACTTTCTATGTCGCCGGCGATATCTCTTACCTGGCCGCGGCGCTTCGCCAGTCCCTCCTCCAGCGTGGCCAGGGAGCTTTTCAGGCCCTCCAGTTTTTTTGCCGCGTCGTTCAGTGCGGTGTGTATAGTGTCAATGGACTTACTTTTCGCCAGGGCCTCCCGTTCCAGTCTCTCAATCTCATCAGCGATCCCGGTTCGACCGGCCATTTCCTTTTCCAGTTCAGCTATGGCACTCTCGCACACGGCCCTGTCGCGTTCCAGGTCTGTAAAATCCCGTCGTTCCTTATCCTCCTCTTCGGCCAGTTCCCTGGCCTTCTCCTCGATCTCCGCCGCTTCCTTCCTGTACTTCTTTACCAGGTCCCGCAGTTCCTCGCCTGAACGTTTATCTTCCTCGAGACCGGCGAGTGTTTCCCTGCGCTCCTCAAGTGTTAATCCATCGCCCGTGGCCGAGTCGGCCAGATCCCGTTCAATCCTTTTACCCGTCGCCTCGAGGTGCGCCCTGCGTTCCTTCATCCGCGAAATATCGTCGCGGCAGGCACGGACATTGTTAAGGGCCGCCGAGAGAAGCTCCTCTTCGGTGAAGGCCTCACCGTAAGTAGTGGCAGGTATAGGATGGTCGGTGGAACCGCAAACCGGGCAGGGCCGGCCCGTCTCCAGTTTCATGGCAAGGCTGACTGCCATCGAGGACTCCTTCCGCTGCTGCAATTGCTCCTGTGTCTTAACATTTATTTCCAGCGTCTTTTCCAGGCCGGCCATTTCCTTCTCGCAGTTTTCCATCTCCCCGCGGTTTGTTTCTGCCTCTTCCAGAAGCACCTGTTCCCTTTCCCGCTTCTTGATGTCTTCACGAAGGCCGGCAATGATCTCGATCTGTTCATTGAGCCAGTCCTGGATATCCTCCTGCTCCGAGAGGAAGATCTTTATCTCCCTGAGCCTGGCGGCACGCACGGCAGAATCCTTTTCCCGGGAACCGATCCCGTCACTGAGTCTTTTTATCTTTTGCTTCAGGGTGCCCAGTTCTTCTTTTCTTTCCTTCAGAAGTGACTCTTTGGGAAGGAGGAGTTTGAGCTTTTCAGTTTCTGAGCGGAGAACCTGGAGTTCCTTTTCAAGGGCAGGAATTTTCCCCGCCTCCTCCTTCGCCCTTTCATGCTTCCGGGCCAGGCGTTCCCTGTCGCCCTTCATGTTCCCGGCCTGTTTCTCCTCATCCTGAAGTTCCTTCATTCTTCTCCGGTAATCCATGACCAGGGGCTGCATGGACAGGGCCCTGCGGCACAGGTCCAGCCTTTCCTGCTTCCCGTCCATGTCTTGACGGCGGGCATCGAGTCCCGCCTTTTCTCTCTGCAGCTTTTCCACCTGGATGAAGTCCTTTTCTGTTTCCGTAGCCACGGTAAGGCGCACCGATATCTCCTCCAGTTCCTTCCGCTTGCCCAGCAGTTCCCCGTGACGGAGCCGGCGCTCCTCCACCAGCTTTTCGCGCATGCCCGGGTATGTATCGGGATCGAAGGCGCTGCGCAACCTCTGTTGTTCCCCGGTTTTTTCTTTAAGCTCACCCTTCCTGATATTTCTCATCTCCCGGGCATATACCGAGATTTCTTCATGTTCCTGAACGGGAAATATCTTCTTGAGAAGTTCCATCTTTTCCTTTGTCTCAGCCACGAGAAACTTCTGGAACTCCCCCTGGGGCAAAAGCACTATGCGGGAGAATTCCTCCTCGGCAAGGTGAATCTTTTCCACGATGGCCGCATTGATGTCGCTCGGGGTCCCCGTCACGGGCTCCCAGGTATCCCCTTTTTTATTGTAAAGGTTCACCGAAGGTTCCTGCCAGACCTTTTTCGCAGAAGACCGTTTGCTGCCCCTCTCATAGCCGGGACTGCGCCGGATCTTGTAATAGTCATTCCTGATACTGAAGACCAGTTCCACGAAGGGCTCCACGTCCAGGCCGGCAAAGCTGGACACCAGTGTCTTCTGGTCCCGCGTTCCTGTCACCCTTCCGTAGAGGGCGAACATGATGGCGTCAAATATAGTGGTCTTTCCTGATCCCGTGGGCCCGGTGATGAGGAGAAAATCGCTGTAGCGCTCGAAGTCCACGACCTGGCGCAGGGGAAAGGGGCCGAAGCCCTCCATGACAAGTGTCCTCGGTTTCACGGGGTGTTCCTCTCGCGGCGTATTTTTTCAAAGAGTTCCATCTTCTCCGCCGAGGCTTCTTCTCCATGAATGTAGGCATGAAATGCGCGGTAATCGTCTTCCAGGGTACCCATCTCTGATACTGACGGCACCGTGCTTCTCTCCCCGGACTTCATTTGCGGCGCCGCCTGCCTCACGGAAAGAATGTGGGGAAAGCGCTCCCTCAGAGAGACCAGGGGGTTTGTGATGATACCGCCGTCGGTAACCTCCGCCTCGACGTAATGTCCCCGGTATTCCACGAATTTTTCGTCGTTGAGCAGGGACTGGAATGAGCCCCGGAGACGCACCATGTCCCGGAGGGGTGTGAGCGGGATCGTGGCAATATCCTGAATTTCTCCCGCTATTGTTACGGAAAGCACGCCCTTTGTGTCACCGCACTCGGAGAAAGAATACTTTATTGGCGAACCGGAATAATGGACCTTTCCGGACACCTCCTGGGGCCGGTGCAGGTGACCCAGCGCCGTGTAGGCGAAATCATCGAAGAGGGCCGGGTCCACTTCACCGGCGCCCCCCACCATGACACGTTCCGAATCAGAGGTAAGGCCACGGCGTGTGTACAAGTGCCCCACGCAGATATTCACGGCGTTATGATCCATCCCGCTCCGGATGATCTCCACAAGATGCTCCAGCGCCTCTTCATGGCTTCCCTTCACCGCCTCTTCGCCTTCACGATGCGCGTCGAAAATACCGGGCTCAAGAAAAGGGATGGCATAGATATTGACCGTGTCATTTCCTTTTGAAAGACGTATCGGCTCATGGGCGCAAGCCGCCTCGCTCCTGATGTGGATGCCGGAGAGCGAGAGCATCTCGGCACAGTAGGAGAGTCTCAGGGCGCTGTCATGGTTCCCCGGGATCATGACCACCGGCACCTCGCTCTTTCTGCGCAGCTCCGTAAGGAACCTGCTGAGAAGCGCCACGGCATCGGCTGGAGGAAGGCTTCGGTCGTAAATATCACCGGCCATGATAAGAAGATCGTGGGGATCGCCATGCAGGATTTCAGTGATCTGGCCCAGCACATGGGCCTGGTCCTCCAGGAGCGGTTTTTCATGAAGAACACGCCCCAAATGCCAGTCCGAGGTGTGCAGAAGTTTAATCATACAATTTTCCCGTCATCATGGGTAAGGTCGTCAGGCCTGGTGCTCAATACCGATGATGGTGATATCATCATGGCGGGAATCACTGCCGTTTTTCTTATCGAACATATCCAGGGAGGTGAGGAGGGCTGCGAAAATTTTTTCCAGATGTTCCTCGCGGTTCATTTCAATGCTCTTTTCCAACAGCACCCTAAGTGACTCTTCCGCATCCTCATCAACCCTTTCATAGAGACCGTCGGTGTATATGAGCATCTTGTCGCCCTTCTGAAAAGGATGATCATAGAGCGTATAATCAGCATCGGCCATATCGCCGACTATCATACCGCCGCCCCTGAGGACCTGGGTCCTGCCGCCGGCCAGGAGCATCTGTCCCGGATGGCCTGCCGACGCATAATGAATCATACTTCCCTTCAGATCAATATCGACTATAAAACAGGAAAAATAGGTTTCCAGGGACCGGTATGCGTTTATAAAATTAACGTTCAGTTGTTTCAGCAGATCCGCAGCGGATATTTTCTGTCTTTTCAGCATTTCGTATTCGCTTTTTATAATCATGGTGATAAGAGCTGCCTGGATGCCATGACCCGTTGCATCGGCAATAAAAATACGGGCATGCCCCGGTTCAAGTTCCGTTATATCATAGAAATCCCCGCTGATGCCCTGGAGAGGCTGAAAATAGACGCGCAGGGATAGTCCTTCAATCTGTTTTGATACCGAAGGCAGAATATTTTTCTGAATCTTTTTGGCAATAAGCAAGTCATCCTGAACCCGCTCATAGGTTATCTGAAGAGTGTCATAAGCGGTAACCAGTTTTCTCTGGAAAAGAAAATCGATACGAAAAAACTTGTTCTCGGCGTTTGAGAGAAGTGCTCCGGCAATATTGGCCGTAATAATAATGACACCGCTGATAATGAAGGAATGCGTCAGGGAACCATTCCCTGTCATGGTATATCCCCTGACGAGTAAGCCCAGAAAAACGGCACTGATAATCCCCGCCGTCACCAGGGCGAAACGAAGCCGGTACCGCGGAAAGAGATAAACAGTCATTATAAGAATTGTCAGTATCATCACATGGAAATAAAATCCTATTGTCCCGGGCTCCGTGAAGAAAAACATCACCAGCAATCCGCCTCCTGAAACAAGCATCATTAATGATACGAAGAGTTGGAAGTAGATTTTAAAAATATTATAAAAAGTCAAAACCAGAAGAACGGCAAGAGAGGGTATCACCACGGCAAACCGTACAACGAGAGCCCGGCCCGGGGTATGGGGGACTGTCCAGAAATCAAAGCCGGCAAAAATAATAAAAAATGCCATGGCATAAATAGCGGCATAGCGTGCCGTGAGCACGGCCCTGCGGATGTGATCCCTGATCAATTGCTTTTCCAGTTGGGCATTAATGCGTTTCATCGTATATGTTTATCACATGGATCTGTTTTTCAGCAACAGGGAAAGGAAATATCCGGGTGCACCTCTGGTAAAATTTAATCTATATCAATTCCGATGAGCGTAATGTCATCATATACCGATACTTTATTCACCTTCCCCACATGCTGGGCAAGGTTGGCCAGTATGGAATCGAATAAATCGGTTGTCGAATTATTTATTTCACTTCTGATTATTTTACGCAGCCTTTCCTCACCGAATTCCTCGTCATCGTCGTTAAAGGCCTCGAAAAGCCCGTCCGTGAACAGCATGATCTTCTCTCCCGGACCCGCAGGAACGGAAGTGGTGGTGTACCTGGTATTTTTCAGTATCCCCACCAGTTTCCCCGTATGGGATATCATTTCAATCCCGTTTTTCCGGATCAGTATCTGATCGGGATGACCCGCCGAGGAATAGACAATATGCCGGCTGTTTATATCAATGTCTACAATAATACAGGAAAAAAATACGTTCAGGGATTCATACAGGTCAATAAAGGAATTGTTGAGTGATTCCAGCATCATGGCCGTATCATCGAAAAACTTGACCTTTTCATATTCACTTTTTATTATCATGGTCACCAGGGCGGCCTGGATCCCGTGACCGGCGGCGTCGGCGAGAAAAACACGGTGATAGCCGGGATACAGCTCCACGATATCATAGATATCTCCCCCCACCTCGTTGACGGGAAAATAATGAATAACGCAGCTGATCCCCGAGAGTTTCTGAAACTTTTCGGGAAGGATTCGTTTCTGTATTTTCTTGGCCAGGAGCAGATCCGCCTGCGTCTGGCTGTAAGCCTCGTTGAGCCGGTCATAGGCATTCTTCAATTCTTCGGTCCGTTCACGAACCTTGCGTTCCAGGTCTTCCCGTATTTCATTGATCTCTATGGCCGCCTTGTTATAATGCTCGGAAAAAGTCACCAGTTCACGGTCTGAGAAATTGGGAAAGTATAGGCCCTTACCGCCGGCAGCCAGGTTTTTAGTGGCACGGATGATCTGGGAGAGAGAAACGGTAACCGTGTTTATGGACAGATAAACAAGGAAACCTATGGCAATTATACTGAGCGTGATAAATATGGTTATCTGGCTAATGGGCCGATGGCTGTAACGAATGAGCACCGTGAGAATTACCATGCTGAGAAGAATAAGCAGGAGGATCAGATATGATTTATTCCGGTAACTCAGATAATACCTGGTGTTCAGGTTACGGGATTTCTGATAGAGAATACTCTCAATACGCTCTTTGTAGGGGCCGATGAGATATTCCGTAATATTATACGTAAAATAACCGATGATAAGCGCAGAAAACAGGCCGCCGAAGGCGATGGGAGGGAGGACCTCCGTACCACGCCCTGTGAGAAGTACACCAATGCTCAGCTGAACAATGACCATGATCGTATAAATCGTGGCCGATACCAGGTTATTGCGGGGAAATTCAATAAGAGCCGCATGAAGCCTGGAAAAGGTATCATCACTGATCTCATCGCTTTCATAAAAAACCCGGTCCGCGGTAAAATAGGCGTTGATGATCCGTACAGATCCGGTCAATCCCGACAGTCCTATCCGGTGGAACATGCCATAGTGAAACAGGTGCGTCAGGATGGCAAGGGTCGTGCCGATAAAGAGGACCGTTACATAGAAATAGAAATCCCTGTCTATCGTCACCGGCGAAATGGCATAAAAAAGATAAAAGCCGTAAAATGCCGCTATCCATGATCCCGTTGTTGAGAACAGGGAAACAGCAAAGCCAAAGGATATCTTTTCCGATAATATGTTAAATATTCTTTTCAGCATATACTCTTCTATAGTCGACAACGATGAAAGCTGTCTGCTTTTCCCGGCATCATACATTTTATTCCATTACGATATGGACATTTTTTAAGAATTTTCGGATAACACTCAAGAAAGGAAAGATGCTCTTGTTACTCACATGTCCTTTCTGCTATAAAAATGGGGGTGAATAAAATTTCTGTTCAAAAACAATTATTACATACACAATATTGATTAAAAATATGGTAACGCTTTTAAAAAAAGCAAGTATAAAATATTTTTTACACGTATATTAAAATTAAACATTCCTTGACAGCGGAAAACAGTCCTGATAAGACTTGGCTGTATCGCTGTTCTTTGCGCAAATACGGCACGGGACCAATATGGGGAAAACAGCCTACCTTTATGATAAAATTTTTCTTGCCCATGACACGGGATTATCACACCCCGAGTGCCCCGAAAGACTTATCGCAATTGACGATAAAATTCGTTCAGCCCCATACTATAAATCCCTGGTGAAAGTAAAACCCTCCATGCCTGATCTGCAGCACATCCAGGCAATTCACACCCCGGCCTACATCGACCGTGTCCGGAGAGAAATTGAAGGCGGTGCCCGGTATCTTGACTCAATGGACACAGAGGTCTGCCCCCGATCCTATGAGGTGGCCCTCATGGCCGCAGGAGGATGCCTCAACATGTGCGACACCGTCATGTCCGGTGCTGCCCAGCACGGTTTCTGCGCCATACGACCTCCGGGACACCACGCTGAATCGGACAGCGCCGAGGGATTCTGCATCTTCAACAATATCGCCATCGCGGCCCGTTATCTTCAAAAACAACATGCCTTAAGCAGAATTGCCATAATCGACTGGGATGTCCATCACGGCAACGGCACACAGCATACCTTTTACCGTGACAACACCGTTCTCTATATCAGCCTTCACCAGTATCCCCATTTTCCCGGCACCGGTTCCATTCTAGAAAAAGGCGACGGCCCCGGCGAGGGCTTCACCATGAATTTTCCCATGAACCGCGGCGACGGCGACACCGAGTATATTGCCATATTCACATCACAGATCATACCCGCCCTGGATAAATTTATGCCTGATATCATCCTCATCTCGGCCGGATTCGATGCCCACAGGGCCGATCCCCTGTCCTCTATAAATCTTTCCACAGAGGCTTACGGGGAATTCACTACCATGCTACTTGATGCATCCCGTCAATCCTGCCAGGGTAAAGTCATCGCCTTCCTGGAAGGAGGATACCATCTCAACGCCCTGGCCAACGGCATTGACCAGGTCATGAAGGCCTTTACGGAAGCATAACCTCTTTTTTTTCTTTACAGAAAGCGGCACCGATGCACAATGAAAACAATCAGGAGGCTCCCATGGAAACTTTTTCAGTGCAGACCTGTGCCGGCAGCGAACTTATCGACATCACCGGCGAGGTGAAATCCATTGTTGCCAGCTCCGGCGCACAGAGCGGCCTGTGCCTGGTGTACACTCCCCACACCACGGCAGCCGTCACCATCAATGAAAACGCCGACCCCGACGTGCAGAGCGATATTCTTAAAGGGTTGGCCCACCTTAAATTTGAGAGCGTGCGTTTCGATCACGGCGAGGGGAACTCTCCGGCACACTTAAAATCATCGCTTATCGGCTGTTCCGAGACGATCATCATCGAAAACGGGAAGCTGCAGTTGGGGACCTGGCAGGGCATCTATTTCTGTGAGTTCGACGGACCCCGGAACCGCAAGGTCCATGTGCAGATCCTTGGATCCCGGTAAGGAGCAGGAACGAATTACGCATGATAAAAAAGAAACTCTATATCGCTTCACCCCTGGGATTTTCCGAATCGGGCAGATTTTTTCTTTATGAGAGGATTATTCCCCTGGTGAAAGAATGCGGCCTCGACGTGCTTGACCCCTGGACGCTCACGGACAGCACAATCATTGCACAGGCCCAGGCCAAGCCGCCGGGCAGAGAAAGGGAAGAGGCGTGGCTGCAGGTAAACCGGATAATTGGCAAAAATAACGAGACGGCCATCGACACATCGCAGGGAGTCTTCGCGGTCCTGGACGGGAGCGACGTGGACAGTGGAACAGCGGCTGAAATCGGCTATGCCGCGGCCCGGGGGAAAATAATTATCGGCTATCGCAGCGACTTCCGCCTGGCCGGAGACAATGAAGGTTCCGTGATAAACCTGCAGGTGGAATACTTCATTCACCGCAGCGGCGGCCGCATCGTCGCTTCACTTGAAGAGGCTGGCGCACTTCTTCGTTCAATGTTTTAAAAATATCCAACAACATAAATCGCAGCACGCTCAGTGGAGGAGAGTCAATGAAAAATATCATATCAACGGACAAAGCCCCCAAAGCAATCGGTCCCTATTCACAGGCCGTAACAACGGGAGACCTGGTCTTCATTTCAGGTCAGCTGGGTCTTGATCCTGCAACGGGAAAATTGCAAGGGAATAATGCCGCAGAACAGGCTGAACAGGCCCTGAAAAATATGGGGGCCATACTCGGGGCTGCGGGACTCGGTTTTGGCCATGTAGTAAAAACCACGGTTCTCCTGGCCGACATAAAGGACTTCGCGGCAGTGAACGAGGTCTACGCCCGCTTCTTCACGACGGACCACCCGGCCCGGGCAGCCTACCAGGCAGCGGGGCTTCCCCTGGGTGCCCTGGTTGAAATCGAAGCCGTGGCATGGCTGGGTTGATGACAGGCGTTTATTATTGCACTGTAATCAGATTTCTATATCTTTAAGATACGAGTATTGCTCAGAGCATCCTTCTTTTTTAATTCTAACCATGGTTGTAGATCCGATAATTTTCTTATCGGTGTAAGTAACAGTTCCTTTGCCTCTTGGTGACCCATCAATATTAATTTGCGCTTCTGGATCTGAAGTTTTAATCACGGTAGTGCTGGAACAACTTGCTAAAAAGACAAAAATCAAAATGAAAGAAAATCCTTTTTTAACCATAAAACCTAATTAATATAAAAATTTTTGTACTTACTAGTGCGCTCTAATAAAATGTCAACGTTATTTTATTAGAGCATTGAGGTTTTAAACAAAGATAGATAGATGACGCACTATATTTTGATGTATATGCTTTTATACGCAAGACTTATAGGCCATCGCGAAGCAGGTGGGCTCAGTTTAATTTTTAAGTTGAGCTGCATCTACCGGCTCAATTGAAGATACACCGGCAAATTCTATTAATTTCGGTCATGTCCTGAGAAAATGAGGGTTCCCCTGTTTTCAATACTCTTTCATAATTACTGAAAATACTACTGTTTTCTAATTGAGGAATTACGTCCAATATATACCTGCCTATAACATCTTCCTTTTTGATATCGGGGCCCAGGAAAGATAATCCCTTTGTATTGATGTCCAGAAACCGGGATTCTGAATCACAAATCGACATGGAATCAGTAGCTGAGTTCATGAAGGACTGCAGGCGTTCCTTTGCCTCCCTGATTTCTTCTTCGGCCTTTTTGTATGCCGTAATATCCCGCCCGATTCCCAACACTCCCGGTATACACCCGTCCCTCTGGTAAATCGGGATCCTTATTTTTTCCAGTTTTCCCGGTTGCCGTCGGCAGTATAAAAAACTTCCTCTTCATTTAATTACAATAATTTTAATAGCAGCTATATCAATCCCGTGACGAAGTATTTCATGGACAACATTGTCACGGAAACCGCATTATCCCTTGACATTCATGTAACAATATGCATTATACTTACCAGTTTAACGGCCCACTGATAAATTTTAAAGGTTACTAAATGAATTCTGAAATCCTCAGAGAGCTGGTTACAATGCCGATGCCTTTCGGCAAATACAAGGATATGGTACTCTGTGATCTCCCGGAAAATTACGTGGTCTGGTTTCACAGCAAGGGTTTTCCCGAAGGCAAACTGGGTATGCTGCTCTCTACACTTTACGAGATTCAGCTTAACGGGCTCGAGTACCTGATTGAAGGAATCAGGAAAGAAATTCTCTCACAGGGCACGTGATGTATAAAAAAAGATTTCTTGAGAAGAACGCGCGTTAATCAATCGAAGGAGGGCAGCGATGAAAAAATCCATAGGCGCCGGGACAATACTGTATCCGAATCCGGTTCTGATAGTGGGATCATATGACAGCCAGGGAAAGGCCAATGCCATGACCGTGGCCTGGGGAGGCATTGCTTCATCCAATCCGCCCAGTGTGGCAATATCCCTCAGGAAGGCCACCTACACACACGGCAACATTACGAAACGAAAGGCCTTCACGATAAGCATACCCTCGGAAAGCCAGGCAAAATACGCCGATTATTTCGGAATAAAATCCGGCAGGAATGAAGATAAATTCGCCGTTACGGGTCTGACCCCGGTTAAAAGCGAAATCGTCGACGCGCCCTATGTACAGGAATTTCCCCTTATTCTGGAATGCAGGCTGCTTCATATATTCGAATTGGGCCTTCACACGCAGTTTGTCGGTGAAATAATGGACGTTAAGGTCGATGAAGATATGCTGGACGAGGGAGGAAAGCCTGACATAAAAAAGATCAGGCCCTTTTTCTACGACCATTCCGGATTCTCCTATTATGGCATAGGGGAGCTTCTTGGGAAGGCCTATACCATAGGGAAGGATATATCCCAGTAATTTCCGTTGTTTTGATGTATAGGAATGGATTTTTAATCACCCGGTAAAGACCGGCACACCTCCGGCTCAGGCACCCTATCCTTCTGCGTGCCGAACCAGGCCACGGCAAATCCTTTATAAATGCCTATCCCAATGGCATTCCAGGTATAGTCTTTCCAGGGAGTCTGATTTGTTATCACCGCGTTATGGCCCTTGCTTTTCTGCCAGCTGCCCAGGGCATAGTCGGCAGTCATGACATAGCCCTCATACTGCGGCTCGGAACTTCCGCAGGCGATTTCAAATCCAAAGCCCGTATAACCCGCAAGCTCTTTCGGCTTATTCCACATGCATTCGGCTTTTTTATGATCGGGTGTGTAACAGCAGGCTGTCCATTCACCCTCCTCGGACCAGCTATGGGCATTGCAGCCTTCTCCCAGGTCGGGCTTGTTGACATGCAGATCAATACAATGCTCATGCGCCACACGGGTCAGTGAAGCGGAAAGGGGAATAGCGGGCAGATTCAGTTTTTTCCGATATTCCATGATCATAGTGTAAAGTTTTAATTCTTCGGCGGAAACACACTCGATGGGAAAATTTCCATTTTTCTCGAATCCCTGTGACAATAATGAACCGGCAATACCGGCAACAATAAGAAGGGTGATAAAATATTTCATAAAATCTCCTGTTCTTTGAGCAGGATACTGCAGGAATTTTCTTTTGTCAATTGATTAAACAGCCGCAGGCATGGACGGAAAAAGACTTGCACACTCAGGATATTTCTTCACAATACAGCCATTCCTGAAAAACATGTTCATTTTTCAATATCATATCTACGGTGGTCCTTGTATGAAAAAGTTTATCGGCATCTGCCTCATTCTTTCAGCGGTTATTCCCGTTTCGGCGCAAAACGAAAAATCAGTATTTCAGAAAATAGCCCTGGAAGTTTCATCCCTCGGGCCGAAACTTCAAAGCGGCGCAGTCACCGTCCTTCCCTTCGAGACCGTTGGCTTCCCCGGCAGGTCCCAGGGAGTTTATGTATCGGACCAGATCTCGGCGGCAATTTCCAAAGCGGGAAATATAACTCTGGTTGAACGTGAAAGGCTTGATACGGTTATCAAGGAAAAAGAGTTAACCCTCACGGGCCTTATAAATAAAGACGAGGTCAGAAAAATAGGCACTCTGCTCGCCATAGACGCTCTGGTCATGGGACGCGTGTACAAAACAGAACAGGGATACGATATTTTTGTAAAAGTCGTTGATACCCGGTCCGGTTCCGTCCTCACCATGTTCTCTCACAAGTGCAGCAGCGAAACGGTTGCGGGCGGAGATAAAGATTCTCCCTGGTATGCCGGGACCTGGAAGGTAGTGACCACGGCGCCCTACCTGGTTGAGCAGGATATGCGTTATGAAAAACTGGTATTGAGAAATGACGATACTTTTTCACTGTATCTTATTAACAACGCCGACCGCTTCGTGGAGATCCAGGGCCGGTACAGCATCGATAAAAACAACATCGATTACCGCGCGATGCAGATGTACTTTGACGGAAACCCCACATCTTTCACCCGTATGAGTACCAGACTTGAAGGGACAATTTTTCTCGTGGAAGGACGTCTCTTTTTCAACTATGCCGGTGAAGGGAAAAAGGGCCGGACAAGAGCCGATGCCATGGATCCCCGGTATCGCTGTGTTGCGGAACGCCGGAAAGAATAGGATTTTTCATCGATAATAGACAAATACCGTTACTCCTGGAGGTACTGCATGACATCAACTGTTTTTCTCGTTATCTTTTTTGCTTTCTCCATTGCTCATGTTGCGGGGGAAGGTTTTAAATTAATGCCGGCACGCTATATCACCAAACCTTTTCTCATGCCTTCACTTGCCCTGTACTATGCTTTTTCGGCACAGGAACCCAGTATTATCATGATAGCAGCAATTGCGGGGGGATGGCTCGGGGATATATTTCTCATGATTCCCGATCCGCAGAAAACACGGCGCTTCTTCAAGCCCGGCCTCGTGGCTTTTCTCCTGGGACATATCTTATATATAGCCGTTTTCGTCGCTTGTTTCAGTTCTCTTGATATAATCCCCTTTTATGGATGGCTCATCGCCCTTCTGTACCTGGTCACGGGTATATTCGCTTTCAATAGTATCAGGCCCCATGCCGGGCCCATGCTCAAAGCAATTGCCGCCTATGTCATAATTATAATCCTCATGGGAATCAGCACCGTGGTTTCCCTGGGCAGTGTTTCTCTAACGGGCTCAGCCATTGCCATGGTGGGGGCGTATATTTTCATGATCAGCGATACGCTGAACGCCTACAACAGGTTTGTAAAAGAAATACCCAATGAGCGAGTGTACACCATGTCAACCTATCTGCTGGGACAGTTTCTGCTGATCCAGGGATATCTTCTTTTCTGAAGCTATGCTGGCATAACATAGGGTATGGTCAGTGGGCCCTCGGGCATAACCGCTATCCGCGCATTGCCGCCGTATGCCGCACGAAGTTTTTCCACGGTATCGGCTATATTGCCGCATCGTTGGATCATGGCGGTTTTCAGATCATCGTCGTCCAGTCCAC
Source organism: Spirochaetae bacterium HGW-Spirochaetae-1 (assembly GCA_002839375.1). Lineage (NCBI taxonomy): Bacteria > Pseudomonadati > Spirochaetota > Spirochaetae bacterium HGW-Spirochaetae-1. Next base: position 75,536 of record PGXY01000004.1, read on the forward strand.
CGCTGTAGAGATAGACGCTGCAGTGAAGCAGAATTTTCGCCAGTATCTGCGCCTGCCACTGGTCCGGAACCGTATTGGGCCCCAGTGAACGGAGCAGGCTCTGCGGGTCATCATGGGCTTCGAGAATATTTCTGAAATTCCCGTGGTCGGGCATGCCTTCAGCGCAGGCGGCCGCCATCACTATCGCCCCTCCCTTCTTCGTTATTCCCGCTGCAGCGCTCAGTCCCTTGACAGCCTGGTACAGGTTCTGATCAAGGGGATAACCGCTGTTTGTCGTGACAACAATATCATAGGGCTGAAGTACCGGCACCATAGCCTGGTTTGCCACAAAGGCGCACCCTTCGGCATGGGCTGAAAAAAGCTCACCGGCGAAGATACCGGTAATACCCTTGTCCGCGTTGAGGCTCACGTTGAGACAGAAATGCGGCATGGCAAAGGAGGCCGCGCGGGCGATCTCTTCCCACAGGGGATTCCCCGTGGTGATTCCCCAGGTGGCGCAGGGGCTGCTGATATGAATTGCGTTGTGGTTCGCCATGATGCTTTCAATACCGGCGATTCCCGGAAGGAGAGCCTTGGGACCGCCGCTGAAACCGGCGAAGAAATGGGGTTCGATGAATCCCGTGACAATCCGTATATCGGCCTCGACATATTCCCTGTTCAGGTAAATATCATTCCCCGATTCCGTCCGTCCCGTGAAAACAAGCCCCGGGGGATCAAAGGCGTCATGCTGTATCACCCGGTAACACTGAACCACCTCTTCTCCCAGCATCACGGCAAGTTCATCCCGGCTCTGACCCCGGTGCGATCCCGTGCCATTGAGAAGGGTGATATTTTTCTCCTCTGCGCCTGAATCGAGCAGTTCATCAATAATCGCCGGGATCAAGATATAATTCGGCGTGGCCCGGGTGATGTCGGTATGGACAATGACGATGCGGTCGGCCGGGGATACCTGTTCCCGCAGGGGCCGACAATTCAGGGGTCTGCGAAGAGCCTGTAAAATTTTTTCATATGCAGAATCAAGGGCAGGCAGGTCTTTACCGGTGATAATATCTGCCTCCCCATCAAGAGTTATGAAAAGATATTCCTTTCCGTATGGCAGACGTATTTCCATTATTGACCCGTTGCGATAATTTTATCTGGCATTAGACCAGCCCCTCATCCCGAAGCCAGTTCCCAACCCTGCGCATACCCTCCTCGAGGTTCACGCCCGGACTGTATCCCAGCACCCTTCGGGCCTTGTCAATAGAAACGCCCTTCTCCGATGTGAGAATACCCACGCCAAGGGGCGTAAGCTTCGGCTTCATGCCCGTTAATTTATTCAGAAGGTACATGGACCAGGCAAGAACATTGGCAAGCCTGGTAGAAAGATTTTTTTGTGCCGGAGGAAGGCCCGCTGACTCCGCAAGAAGAGAAAAATAGCGTTTCCAGCTTGTGTCTTCCCCGTCGGAAACGATGAATATTTCACCGGGAGCCTTGTCGCTTTTTGCCGCGAGCATGAGGGCATCAATGAGATTTTCCACGTAGAGGTGCCAGCAGCGCCCGTTTCCTCCGTTTACAAGTATCATTTTTCCGTTTTTCATCAGGCCCAGGGGCCTCAGTATCCAGTTCGGAGAGCCCGGCCCGTAGACCAGCGGCGGCCGCACAACTACGGCCTGGAATCCGTTGTTCCCGTGACGGCCCAGGATGGCGCGCTCGGCCCGTCCTTTCGTTATGCCGTAGGGGCCGCCCGTATCGGCATAGGGAGTCTCTTCGGTAGTAATGTTTTTTCTTTTCACGCCGACAACGGCATTGGTACTCACATAAATGAGACGGACGTTTCCGGCCTGTTCCGCGGCATCGAGCAGCCTTTCCGTTCCCGTTACATTGATCCGGGAAAACTCCTTCACAGGGCCGTAATCACCCACGCGCGCGGCAAGATGGAATATATAGTGTGCCCCGGACGTTCCGCGCTCGAGCGCGCCGGCATCGAGAATATCCCCCTCGATAATCTTCGCACTTCCGTTGAAAAGTGCATGGGCCTTTTCAGGTGTTCTCGCCAGGATGCGCACCTCGTGTCCCTCTGCAATGAGTCGCTTCACCAGGTACTGCCCGATAAAACCGGTGCCTCCCGTAACAAATGATACTGGCTTCATGTTGCGCTGCTCCTTTTCTAGAATTTACAATTATCGTACCGGTATCACAAATATTGAATCAGCTGGATGATGACCCCGTCGGGATCCCTGATGAAGGCGATTTTGCGGTCAGGTCTGAATTGAGACGGCGGCAGCATGAACGATACATCCTTTGATTGTAAATCGGCTGCCGTTTTTTCCAGATCATCCACGGTAAAACATAAATGATACAGACCCGAATGTTCCCGCATGTCCGCCTGCGTATCGGCGGGCTTGCATTCTTCTATTTCGATAGTGACCGTGTCATTGCCCACGAAGTGATAGAGTCTTCCCAGGACTTCGACCTCTTCCAGTTTTCGGAATCCCATTATATCGCAGTAAAATTGAATAGATCTTTCAAGATCAGCGGTTTTGATACCGACATGATTCCAGCGCATGTCATCCTCCGAATTTTTCTTTAGTCAGCTTGAAGCATTCCGCTGCCACATTAAGAGTCTTCTTTATATCATCATCGGTAATGGCGGCGCACACGAACCAGTTGTGGTGCGGGTGAAAGAAAATCCCCCGGCGTGCCGCTTCGCCGCAGAAATACCGGTTTTTTTCATGGGGGGCATCATTGTCGAAGTTCATATATGGCATGGCCGGCGGACCGGAAAGCGTCACGGTTATCTTCTCCGATGCTGCGGCTTCGGCAAGCCCCTGCATGAGTTTTTTCCCCATGGCGTCGATCTTTTCAATGGCTCCGCTTGCACGGTTCTCCTCAATGGCTGCCAGGGCCGCGGCAAAGGGAACGCCGGAAAAGTAGTGTGTGCCGGTGAAAAAGACCTTCCCTGCCGCCTCCATAAGCTCGCGCTTCCCCATTGCCACTGCTATGGGATAGCCGTTCGCCATGGCCTTGCCAAAGCACTGGAGATCGGCATTATAACCGTACCATTTTGCGCTGCCAGCCAGGTGCAGCCTGAAACCGCACCGGACATCATCAATGATGATGCAGAAACCCTCACTCTTCGCCAGGGAATTGACTGATTCAACAAACTCTTTCGTCGGCAGGGCCTGATCGATGAAGGCGTCATGGCGGTGGGGCGTCAGCATGATACAGGCGATCTTGCCCCTGTTCGCTTCGACCACTCGCTGCAGGTCCGCCGGGTCATTATAGTTAAAATAATGGATGTGGGTCTTCCACTCGTCGGGAATGCCGGCTCCATGTGGCTGGCACCAGAAGTGCGAACCGTGATATGAACCTCTTGCCATGATAACATCCCATTTTCCCGTAAATACCCGGGCCGCGGTAAGAGCATACGAGGTGACATCGGAGCCGTTCTTCCCGAACACGCACCAGTCGCCGTTATGGACGGTTTCGGTCATCTTTTTTGCCAGGGGAACCCAGAGGTCGCTGGGAAGAGTGAAGCAGTCGGCATTTTTCATCTGCTCCACGACCGCCTCCTCCACCCGGGGATTTTTGAGACCCAGGAGATTGGTGCCGAAGGAGCACATGTAATCAATATATTCATTGCCGTCCACGTCCCATACACGGCACCCTTCGCCGCGCTTCAGGAAGGCCGGGTATGACCCGAAGGTGAGAAACCGCGGTGTCCGGGGCCCGTAGATGCCGCCGGGAACATATTTTTGTGCTTCCTCAAAAAACTCATAGGATTTCGTAAATTCATACAGCTTCATGAATGGTTCCTCCTGCAAATATGGCTGATTTAAAAAAGGTTATCCCATCATCAGGATCCTTTTTCAAATTAACCGTGGAGGTATTTTATTGGCAGATAGATACGGACAGGCAAGCCTTTTTTATAGTGAAAGGTATTTTCCTCTTCCTGATATTTTCAAATTTGAAAATATCAGGAAGACACTTTGGGAGACACAACACCTCTGCACCTTAAATCCTGAAAAGCGCCGCCCTGCTCAGCCTGACGTTTGGCGAATCGATGAGAACCATTCCGCATGATCTGGCAATTTCGACTTCTTCGAGAAATGATTTCTCCGGTACATGGATTTTCGGTTCAACCAGGAAATATAATGAATCCGGTTTCATGACGGCCTTGATCTGATTCAAAAATGTCTTCTTATCAGGCACTTCATGAAGCATCCAGAACGTAAGAGCAAAATCAGCCGTTTCTTTCACAGATATACCCGAAGAATCATTGTGAACGGGAAAAACAATCTTTTCCAGATTGGTGCCTCTGATCTTTTTTATAAGAGCGTCAATCGCTTTCTTCTGGATATCCACGGCGATCACTCTTCCTTTATCGCCCACAAGCCCTGCCAGACCAAAAGTAAAAAATCCGGGCCCGCACCCGATATCAAGCGCCGTCTGCCCCTCTTCGACATATCCCCTGAAAAGTTTTTCCGGGTCATGCACTCTCTTCCTGAGATACGTATTGAGCGAAAAATAAAGCCACGATGGGCACACATGTTCTTCCATCAAAAGCGTTTTCCTTAGTTTCCCCATGATAATCCCCCACCAGCTATTATTTAGTTATTATAAACTAACTTTTATTATAATACTTATAGTCCCCGGTTAACATCTCCTACATTGAACTGATACTCTTCGCACTTTTTGAAACGACCGTATTCAATATCTCCACAAGGGTGTCGAGATCCTTCCTGCCGAGATTGCTGGAAAATATTTCCGCAATATTCAGATGTGTCCTTTCATGCATTGCAACAAGTTCATACCCTTTTTTTGTCAGGTGTATATGAGCGGTCCTGCGGTCTTCATCGGATGTAACACGCTCAACGTAGTTCTGGGCCGTAAATTTTTCTATGATCGCAGTCACGGAAGGCTTGCTCAGGGACAGTTCCCGCGCCAGTTCACTGAAGTTGGGGTGTCCGAGCCTGTTTATCACCTCCAGATATGCAAGCTGCCTGGCAGTGAGCCCGGCGTCACCAAGAGACTTGATGAACTGCACCTCAATGTCCCCGATGATAGCGGTAATCATCTCGATCAATTCAACGAGCGTGTATTTATTTTGTTTATTGCTCATAATTAGTTAGTTCTTATAAACTAATAATATAACTTGACCTTATTATTGTCAATAAAAAATTTAAATTTACTGATTATTTGGTAATTCATAGCCCATAGTATCCTTGGAGTACCTACTCTATACAATAGCCTGATCGAGTTAGTTTAATAAATTAAACATTTTCATCCGGGACATTATTATTGGGAAAAATAGTATTGATTAAATAAACATTAGAAGTTTTATTTCTATATGCTTAACGTATCTGAAATATGTAAAAGCTTTCCTCGTAAAAAGGGGATGGTTCTATCTGAGGTTTCTTTTTCTATTAATAGAGGGGAAGCAGTCGCATTGGTCGGGGAAAATGGTGCGGGGAAAACAACACTGATCAGGATTTTATCGCTCATTTTAAAGCCTGACAAAGGATTTATCTCGCTCAACAATAAAAAATTTACAGAAGACCCTGCATACATTAAAAGTAAAACCGGTACTTTGTTTTCCGGCGATGGATCCCTTTATGACCGTTTGAGTGCAAGAGAAAATATTTTATATTATGCGCAGTTAAACGGAGTAAATAAGGCTGAATATAATAGGATGCTGGAAATACTTACTGATGAACTCTCCATTTCGGATTTTTTAGACGATAGGGTTTCAACATTTTCCAGAGGGATGAAACAGAGGACTGCAATTGTTCGTACACTGATCACCGATCCGGATTTCATCATCCTTGATGAACCGTCAACCGGTCTTGATATCATTGCAAGCGATTCTGTCAAAAAAATCATTACAAGACTTAAAAACAGCGGGAAAACAGTGTTATTCGCAAGTCACAGCATTGATGAAATTTTCAGCTGTGCCGACAGGATTATTATTATACATAAAGGTAAAATTAACTGTGATAGAACGACTGAGTCTTTTCAGTCTGAACAGGGGAAAGATCTGACTTTATACATTAAATAGTAATATGAAACTCATAATAATTATTAAAAAGGAACTTCTTGATCAGATACGCGACAAACGCACACTAGTCGCCTCAATTCTTATGCCTGCTCTTATTGTTCCCCTTCTTCTTTTTTTTACATCACAAAGTACATCGGATGAAGAATTAAAAGGACCTGTCAGAATAATTATCCAGAGCAGCGAGAACCAGATAAAAAGCATCATTAATCAATCATTCAAGGATATTCAATTTTTAGATCCTGACTCGAGCGCACATGCAATCATTAATGGCAAAGCTGATCTGCAGATAAATAGCGTAAAATCAGGCGACAGATACAAGTCTCTGACTATTTATTATGATTCAGCCAGGAGGGGGTCATTACTCTCGTACATAAAGATACATACTTTCCTCAAATCATATTTTGACAGATCAGGATCGCCGATACAGGATATGCAAATAACATCTATAACCATCCGAAATGAAGCGGAAAATAAAACTCTTATTACCCTTTCATTAATAGTGCCGATTTTTCTTATGGTGTTCGCAGCATCATCAACAATGTCAGCTGTTACTGATATGAGTTCAGGAGAAAAGGAACGTTCAACGATTGAAACCCTTTTAACCTGCAATGTATCTCACACAACAATCATCCTTGGAAAAATATTTGCAGCGTTTATAATTGGCTTCACATCGATTATATCTTTACTGTGTGGGTTAATTACATGTTCTCATGTCTATCCTCAGATTACCGGGGGAATATCATTATTAAAATTTTGCGGTCTAACAAACATTGTTTTAATGCTGATAATGACATCACTGGCTGTAATTCTTTTTTCTACAGTAGGAATGGTTATAGGGCTATACGCAAAATCCGCAAAAGAAGGAACCATTCTGACCCTCCCGGTGATCGTCATAAGTTCTGCTTTATCAAGCGGGCTTATAGCCAGCGATCCCTTTATGATTAACAGGTTATATCTTCTGATACCTGTTTTAAATTTTTCATTTTTAATACGGGCAGCGATTTACAACCATTATAACGGATTATTTATAATGATTTCTGTTTTCGTTAATCTTGCTTATGCTTTTATATTTTTAATTATCAGCAACTATTTATTAAAAAAGGAAACCGTTATCTTTAGAAGTTGACAATGCTTCAATATAGCGATATATTCATTTTATCTAAAATAATTTAAAAGAGGTTTATTATATGTGGTATGGGTTGATAGGTCTTCTGGTTATTATAATTCTGGTTGTTGTTATAATTAGATTAGTTTAATAATCACTTTCTATAGCATATTGAAAGTGAGAATAGCAGCAGATGCGATGATTTGATTCACTTTGTGAGACTACCAATAATAAATGGGTGGTCCATCCTGTCAGTCTATACAAGCTTTCTGCATTAAACTTCCTGCCGTCAATAAACAATTAATGCTAATTAAAAGATTATTTTAGATTCTATCTGGTTAAAAAATCTGACAAATGGGCTGGGGGATATATGCTTATCATTATAGTCAAAGGCGATATGATTATTTTGATGAAACACGGAACAGCGTGATACTCATGGAGAACTCAGAGTATGACGCTGTTCAATGCTGGACTGTACAGACTTTAAAATCGGTTATTTTTTAAAAATACTCTTCACCGACTCAAGAAGATCGGGCGGCAGCAGAATAAATTTACTGTTAGCTGAATCTCCCAGTTTTACGAGACCTTTCACATACTCCTGTCCCAGGAGATACGTCAGAGGGTCACCGTTGCTGGACTTTAAGGACTCTGCAACGAGTTTAATGGCATTGGCCTCGGCCAATGCCAGCCTCTCCCGTGCCTCGGCATCTCTCTCGGCCGATTCTTTCCGCGCCTCGGCAGCGAGTATCTGCGCCCGCTTGACGCCTTCCGCTTCACGCTCGGCCGCTTCCTTCTTTGCTTCAGCTTCCAGGATACGAGCCCTTTTCTCCCGCTCGGCCTTCATCTGGAGCGTCATGGCATTAACGATATCATCGGGTGGCTGTATATCCTTTATCTCTACCCGCGTGATTTTTGTTCCCCATGCGTCCGTCGCTTCATCCAGGGTAATGAGAAGATCGGCATTGATTTTTTCCCGCGAGGAAAGGGATTCATCCAGTGTCATTCTCCCCAGGATTGAGCGGATGTTTGTCTGAGCCAGGTTCTGTATCGCGTAGTGCAGGTTCTGTATGCCGTAATAGGCCTTGTAAGTATCCATTATTTTAAAATAAACTATACCGTCCACTTCCAGGGAGGCATTGTCGCTGGTTATCGTTCCCTGCTTGGGAAGATCAAGGACACTCTCCCGTATGTCGATTTTTGTGGCAACACGCGAGAAAATAGGGTTGATAAGATTAAGTCCCGGGTTGAGCGTAGAGGCATATTTACCGAACCTCTCCACTATCCAGTTTTCCGCCTGGGGAACGATACGAACCCCTTTCATTATCAGAAAAAGAACAAAAAAGCCGATTGCGATTGAAAAATACAGCATACTATCCTCCATTATTTTAAAGATGTTTTTACAATAAGTTTGATACCATTGGCGTCGGTAACCGTTATCTCTTCTCCGGGCTCAATAATTTCTCCCGATTCGGCCTGCCATTTTTTTATTCCGTGATACACCGTATACAGTTCAACCTCTCCGGGTATTCCCGGAGCTATTTTCACCGTTACCTTCCCCCGGAGATTCATCAGTGTCGCATCGCGGGAAATATCGACCACGTCGCTCTGAAATTTCTTTCTCAGAAATACCTGCCAGACTCCTAAAAGCACCAGGGAAGATAAAAAGAAAAATATCCACTGCCATTCCGCGCTGTTTGCGGGAATTATTCCGATAAAAATAAAAAGGGCGGTGAGCACCCCTCCTGCTCCGAACCAGAATATTATGAATCCCGGCATAAATATTTCGCATGCCATGATTATTATGCCGATGGCGAGCCATACAATGGGTGAAAAAGTCATATAAATAACTCTCCCTTATTTTGTTAGTAAAGTCCAATAATGGTGCCGGTTAAAACTAATTGCAACAAAAAAACCACGGTGAATAATCAAGCAATACATCCCGGGTGTTACGGTATTCCCTGTGTTTTTATTCCGCTTACCGCAGTAAGAATACCTAAAATTATATAAATGCCTCCGATAATATACGGCTGTATCTTTGAAACCCTGGCATTCGAGAAAATGCGGCTGTATCCTGAACCGGCTAACATTACATATGAACTGTCAGTGCATAAAGCCAGTGATATAAAAAGAAACCCCAGGAGCGCGAATTGTAAAGAAAGTGATCCGCGGGACGTATCTACAAACTGCGGCAGAAAAGCCAGAAAGAATAATGCCGTTTTCGGATTAAATACGTTTACGATGATGCCCTGAAAAAACATGCCTCGGTTTGTTTTCAGATTTTGCGATGGACCCGATGCTCCGGCATCCTTATAAAAAAATATTTTCCTGATTCCCAATAACAGTAAATATCCGGCGCCGATGTATTTAATAATGGCAAAAGCAATGGGCGATGAAGCGATTAACACAGAAAGGCCCAGCGAAGCCAGAATAACATGCGTCAGACCTCCAACAGCTATGCCGAGAGCCGATATAAAACCGGCGCGTCTGCCTTTATCCAGACTGCAGGTGACGATATATATAACGGCAGGTCCGGGCGTCAGCAGTATAACCAGTGAGGCCGCAAAAAATATTCCGAGATTCGAATAATCAGGCATAATAAATTCTATTGCTTTTATCCTGGTGAATGAAAATAATTCCCCGGCCCGGCAGGTGGCGCCGAGCCCGGGGTTTTCCGCCTTTCTGATCCATAATTTATTCCAGTTTAGCCGAGGCGATAATTTTTTCGTAATCCTGTTTCAGCTTGCCAAATTCAGCGGTCATTGCACCGCAGGTTAACGAATGAGCACGACCATCACTAAAGACATAAAGCATGATATAAGACATTTTCATGCCGAAGACATCACCTGAATATTCAAACCGCCGAGCCTCATGCCCGCTTATGGTAAGACTGGAAGTGGGACCGAACTTACAATTCTTAAAAGACTTCTGAAGAGCTGACTTTGCAAATTCTACAAAGGCATCGGGAGTATTGGCATTGCCCGGCATGTATTCGGGTTTTATTGTATAGGTTCCCGTTCCTTTCATCATCACATTGGGATTTGTCGTATTGGGAGTCCATCCAGCCGGGGCAACCACCGTCAGCTTATTGGCAGGAGTGATACCGGTATTCCGGACCTGGTTATTTTCAGTCTTTGAGTCGATTGGATTTTTTTCATTAGAACAGGCAATAAAGAAAGTACACAATGCCAGTGTAGCAACAACGATTAATAAACTTTTCCGCATGATTGATCTCCTTACATAGTATGATAGATTTTTCCTTCACCCGGATCTGCTCCATGAGACAAAAGGCGTCTTACGTAAAGATGCTTCAGGTAAATGTATTGTTGAAACAGTAACTACAGGGTCCGGGAAGGCAAGGCATTTATAATTTTCACCGACAGGAAAATATAAATTTTATCAATTACAAGCATCCCCACCCCCGTGAAATAGGCTTGAAATCATTGATCGTTCTCACTATCGTGGATTATCGATACGGGAATACACAGGGACAAAAAATATGAGCACCATACTGACTGAAATCCGTCGTGAGCTGAAACAGAACAGCGATGAAGCCGTAAAAGCATCGGGCCGAAAATTCTTCAAGGAACAGATAAAACCGTACGGCGTCAAAACGGCCGTTGTAAAAATAATCGCGAAAAAATATTTCAAAGCAATCAAAGATACTGGCAAGGCAAATATTTTTGATCTCTGCGAAAAATTATGGCAGTCGGGATACATGGAAGAATCATTCATTGCCTCCGAATGGTCGTATTATCTCCGGAAGGATTATGAACCGGAAGATTTTACCGTGTTTCAAAAATGGGTTGATACGCATATCAGCAATTGGGCATCATGCGACACGTTTTGCAATCATACCATGGGAGCCTTTGTGGAGATGTATCCTCAATTCCTGGAAAACCTGAAGACCTGGTCCTGGTCGTCGAACCGCTGGACGCGCCGCGCCTCGGCCGTATCCCTTATTCTTCCTGCGAAAAGAGGCCTTTATTTAAAAGAAATTCTGGAAATCGCTGATATTCTGCTGACAGACCCCGATGATCTGGTTCAGAAAGGATATGGCTGGATGCTCAAGGCGGCAAGCCATGCGCACCGGATGGAAATTTTTGATTACGTGATGAAAAAAAAGAATATCATGCCCAGAACGGCCCTGAGGTACGCCATTGAAAAAATGCCACGTGAATTAAAAATGAAAGCAATGGAAAAATAGCATGATAGGTTCCGGCAGCACCTTCATTTCCATTTTCCCCGTCATACTGGCCCTTCTGGCGGCCGCCCTCTTCGGCATGGCTGCCCCGGCAAGCAAACAGCTCCTCCATACACTCAATCCCTTTTCACTGGCCGGGCTCCTGTATCTGGGGGCTTCCGCAGGGCTCTTTCCCATCCTGATCGCCAGAGGTGAATTCAGACGTCTCCCCGGCATGGACAGGGGAAATCTTAAAAAACTCACGGGGGCAGTTGTGCTAGGCGGCATCGCCGGTCCGATCCTTCTCCTCTTTGGTCTACAGAACGCGGCGGCCTCATCTGTTTCGCTATGGCTGAACATGGAACTGGTGGCCACGGCCGTTCTCGGAACATTTTTTTTCAGGGACCACCTGGGAAAGATTGGCTGGGCCGGTGTGCTTACTGCGCTGGCATCCAGCATCATACTGACCATTCATGAAGGTCCCTCGGGGATCATTCCCGCCGCACTCACAGGCCTGGCATGCCTGTGCTGGGGATTCGACAATCATTTCACGGCCCTTATCGACGGAATATCGGCAGTGCAGAGTACCTTCATCAAGGGTTTATTCGCAGGCGCAGTGAATACCGCCATCGGCCATTTTCTCCCCGGTCCGGCTCCCGCGGGAGAAATGATTCTCTATTCGCTTCTTCTGGGAGGGCTTTCCTATGGCTTGAGCATTGTCCTCTACATCATGTCGGCACAGAAACTGGGAGCGACAAGGAGCCAGGTTATCTTCTCCAGTGCCCCGTTCTTCGGCGTCACTTTTTCCGTCGTATTCCTCTCCGAATCGATTTCACCCGTGCAGACCGTATCCATTATCCTCTTCATCACTGCTATTTCCCTGCTCATCCTGGAGCACCATGAGCACCGCCATGAGCATCATGAAACAGAACATACCCATATACATCGCCACGACGATCTCCATCACGGACACAGCCACGAAGAGGATGTATCGTATCATGAACACAGCCACCGGCATGATGTCACGACGCACTCCCATCCACACTGGCCCGACCTGCACCACCGGCATATTCATAAAGACTGACCCGGTAAAGAAAGAAAATTTCGCATGATACCATTTCTCAGGAAGGAGTTAAAAGTTTCAGTTATCTTATAGGCACCTCTAAAAATATGGTTTTTCATTAACAATAGATTAAAAATACCCTATTTCCCCAATGTTTGTGCGTACAAAGGAGCATCCAAAACTCAATTTTTTAGAGATGTCCTTATAAAGATTTTTCTCTGTTCCTGGCGGCTTCTTCGATATTTCTGTAGGGATGCACCCCTCTTTTACAGTCAGGGGGATTAAGTCTGAAGGTTATCTGAAACAAACCGGCTACTCTCCGGTAATAGTCGCTGTCAGGACTAAAGTTCCAGAGAGCTCTCTCGGCCTCTTCAAAGGATTTGAATTTATAAACCGGCATTATTTTTCTCTTCCTCTTTTAATAGTCCCATAAGGAAAGCAGCATCGGATTTGTCCACGGGTCTCACTGTATCTTTCTTCATTCTATATAAAGATTCAACAGTCGCAATCTTTACAGTGTGTCCCTCAATATTCTTTATATTAAACCTGATATCACTATACTTGAACATATCTCCGATACGGATTATTATATCTATATTAAATCCATCGGGAGAACCATATCGTACAACAGGATAATTTTCAAGCATATCTGCAGATATTTCTTCAATGCTGTCATCATCAAAAAGCGAACTTAAAACCTTTTTAAGCTTTTCAATATTATCATAGGAAGGTTTGAGAAATATATCGATGTCCTGTGTAACTCTCGGGAGTCCGTATAATACCACGGCAAAGCCGCCAATCAGGATATATTCAACTCCTTCCTTTTCAAGTGCGTCAAAAATTTCAATGAATTTATTAAACATATCCATAGAAGGAAAAGATATTCAACAAATTGCCGGATGTCAAGAACTTATGGTTCTTTTCCGGAGGCTTATTGACCGATGATTTGAAGCCCTGACTCATTCAGAAACCGCTTCAATTCCCTGTTCACTTCTTCAGTTTTTTCCACGGGAGACATGTGCCCGGCTGCCGGAATTTCAACATAAACGGCATTCTCTATATGCTCTGCCAGATACCGGCCGTATTTCACCGGTGAAAGCCGGTCATCTTCAGCGGTGAGGACCAGAACCGGCACCTTGATCTCATGCAGGCGGTCCATAACATCAAAGTTATCACAGGCGGTGAAGTCCCCCAGTACGACCTCGGGACTGCATGTTTTTGCATCATCAATGATGTCCTTAAGCAGGGCCGTATCGGTTTTCGGTGACGCGGCAACTGAGGCCAGGGAAGCCGTGTATCCCTCATAATTGTTCCTGACAGCATCAAAAATGGCGGGCAGGACCCTGAGACGCGCCCCGGTATTAACAAGAATTCCCGCCCTGTACCTGGAGGGTGAATCAAGAAGCATACGCAGCACAACAGCACCTCCCATGCTAAGCCCGCAGGGAACAGGGCCGGGGATATCAGCCTCATCTATCAACTTCTCCACGGCCGAAGCGTACCCGGTTATGGTATTCATGCCCAGGCCCGCACTTTTCCCATGACCGGGAAGATCAAGCGCCACGGTATTGATCTCTTCTGCGAGACCTTCCACCTGCCCTTTCCATAAAAGACGTGAGTTCCCCGAACCATGGATAAAAATAACCGTGTTTCTTCCCGCATCGAGAGGCCAGTTTCCGGTTATAAAATGAATCCCTCCGATTGTATGTTCAGTCATGTCGATCTCCTTGTAATAATGTTGTCCATCACCATGACTCATCCCCGGGGAGTTGACAAGTTTTTTATTGATATTCCCGTGTCCCAAAGGAAGATACTGTCTTGATCCTTAATTAAGATCGGAATATTTTCTTGACAGAACCGCAAAAACAGTTCTTAATATTTGTAAAGACCCGTATTGACAATAGTATCCTGAAATATTATCTATCATCGGGTAAACATATTCACAGGAGCAGCGCGTCTATGAAAAGCAAAACTTTTCCCCTGACTGCAGCGGATGGTACACCTATTTACATATATCAATGGCTTCCCGATACTAAAAAAGAGATAAAGGGCGCTATCCAGATTTCCCATGGCATGGCGGAACACGCAGCACGCTACGAGCGCTTCGCCGTGGAACTGGTTAAGGCAGGCTATGCCGTCTATGCCAATGATCACCGCGGTCACGGCAAAACAGCCGGGTCCCTGGACAAGGTCGGATATTTCGCCGATGAGCAGGGATGGGAAAAAGTCGTCGAGGACCAGTTCACTATCACCCGTCATATTAAAAAGGAGCATCCGGGGCTTCCGGTTTTTCTCTTTGGCCACAGCATGGGATCATTCGTATCACGCAATTATGTCATGCAGCACGGCAATGAACTGAAGGGTCTCATCCTGTCAGGAACTGCCGGCGATCCGGGACTGCTGGGAAAAATCGGTTACCTGGTGGCAAAACGCGAAGCAAAAAAAGTGGGCCGAAAAACCAGGAGCCCTTTTCTCGATAAGCTCTCATTCGGCAAGTTCAATAGCGCCTTCAAGCCTAACAGGACCGCCTTTGACTGGTTATCCCGCGACAATGCCGAGGTTGATAAATACGTCGATGATCCATGGTGCGGTGAGGTTTTTACAGCGGGTTTTTTCTGCGACCTGCTGCCGGCTCTTACCTATATCAACAAAGCGGAAAATATCAACCGCATACCCAAGAATCTTCCCATATATCTTTTTTCCGGCGCCCTTGATCCCGTGGGAGCAAACACCAAGGGAGTACTTCAGGTATACGGGTCATTTCTGAAGGCCGGAATCATGGATGTGAGCTACAAATTCTATCCGGAAGGCCGGCATGAAATGCTCAACGAAATAAACCGCGATGAGGTTTTCAGGGATGTCATAGCATGGCTCGACAAACACAGAGAGTCCTGATCACCGGCGGGAACCGGGGAATCGGAGCGGCCATGGCGGAAAACCTGCTCTGGAAGGGATACCGGGTCACTGTCATATGCCGCGACATTGAAAAAGCCGAATTGTTTCTCAGGGAAATGAAATCCATGGGACTCACCGGCATCGATTATATTCGGGGAGACCTTGGCTCCATGGAGTCCATACGGGTCACGGAAAGTCTAATCAGAGAACAAAGTCCCCTGTTTTCCCATTTCATTCACAATGCCGGAATCTGGCCTGTACGAAAGGTTCTCAACCCCGATGGACTTGAGCAGTCCTTTGTCACCAATCACCTGGCACCGTTCATGCTGAACCACCTCCTGGAAGACATCTTCTTAAAAAACAAGTGTCGTATTATCCAGATTTCTGCGGGACTTTATCCTCTTGGCATGAAGAATTTCAAGGCAACGGCCACCGGTGATAATTTCAGCATTTTAAGGACCTATGCCTCGACCAAATTTCTCAACCTGGTTACCACCATGCGCTTTGCGGAAAAATGGAAGGGAACCGGTGTTGTCATCAATGCCATACATCCCGGCGTGGTCAGAACAGGCCTGGGTGAAATGAGAGGGCTACCCGGCCTTGTAATGAAACTGGCCAAGCATTTCTGTCTGAGCCCTGCCGAAGGAGCTGAAGCCCCGGTAAACCTTGCCGTGAATACCCGTTTTGAAGGGACATCGGGCGTTTATTTTGATCGGTTCAAACCGGCGGAGCTGAGGCCCATGGCTCTTGACAGAGAGTTCATTAACGGTGTCTGGAACCAGGCCATGTCACTCTGCAATTTCCCGGCATAATCCATGGACTCTACTTCTGGGCACCTCTAAACATCAGGTTTTTCCACTGTTTGTGCCCACAAGGGAACATCCAGATTTAATTTTTAGAAGTTCCCTCATGATTCATCCCCTTCTTCATCTGCTCCAGGATCTCGAAATGACTCTTTGAAAAGGCCAGGCTCCTTGCCTTTTTCAGTTTTTCCAACGCTGCGGGATCATCGGCGCTCATGTCTTTCATCTCTTCAATGAGTGAATAGAAGTCGATATGCCGCTGCATGAGCTTTTTCTCCGAAATACCCCAGAGAGTATTTCCTTCCACAACCGTTATGCGCTCACCGTCCATGAGAATAAATACATTTCCGGGGAAAATCCAGTTGGGATTTTTCTTTTTCAGGGTCTTCAATTCAATGGGCGCATACCCGTTCTTCAGGGCTACCTGGTTTGCGTAGAGAAAAATATCATAATCAGAAACATGGACATTGTATGTTTTTTTAATGGTCTCAACGCGGTTCTTTTCAGCCTCAACTTTCCTCTCCACGGCCATCCGCTCTTCGCGTGCACGGTAATCCTGCAAGAGACTCATCCCTGCAAGGAAAAGTCCGGCAAGAATAAAAGGAACGGCGATGATGAAAAGGACTTTCCTTATTTTCCGCAGCCGTATTTTCCTGAGCTGCATGCTTATACTCCGCCGGTCACCGGCCGCGGCGCCTTCGGGGGCTATGCCCCTTTCTCCCGGCATAGCCCCGGCAAGTTGTTTCAGGTTCTTTTTCAAGACCGGGCTCTTTCTATAGTAAAGAGACAGGAGCTTCTGAAGACGCTCGCGGTCCTGAAGAATTGTCAGGCACTGCTCGTGAAAAACTGAACCGGCTATTCTACCGCATGACGCCGTATTAATTTCATCAGGGAATGGATACTCCGGTACTGCTTCCCGGTTATCGGCTCCATGAATGAAATAGACACGATCGCCGTATATGGCCAGATTGACGTACCGTCGGCCGGGGAACATCTCCATCATGGGCCCTTCCGGTACATTTTTCTCCATGGCATCGATAATTTTTCTTACAGCGGAATCGCCATGCAACTCCTCTTCGATGCGGAACATGGTCTTCAGATTTTGCAGGGCGAGAATCTCTCCAAGGGATGCTCCTTCCTGCCGGGGGAGCATCTTCATGAACTTTCGTTTATTCCTGGGCGGCCATTCTTCCAGAAGGTGCCCCAGTCCCGCCCCTGCAATTTGCTGTATAAGGTCCTTCAGCACGGTATCCATATCGTCGTAGATCTGTACCTCATACTGCATGCGGGTCGGCAATGTCACGACGGGCCTGACCTTCCCCTGTTTTAAGCCGTCCCCAGTCACCACGATGGGACATTCCACATCCTTAAGGAGGGGAGCGGCTCCGTCATAGATTGTCCCGTTCATAACGAGAATATGGGCCCTGGAATTAAGCGCGCTCTCAATCCCTTCATAGTCTGCAATAAAGGCGATATTCACATCGGCCCTGGCAGGAGGCACATTGCGGTACTGCGCCAGGAGGCTGGTACTGCCTTTTATCTGTTTGATTACAATTCCCTCTCCCGTACTGTATTCCATGCCAGAAAGGGGACTGACGGTAAGAACACAATCCGGGTACAGGCGCCCCAGGAGCGCTGCCGCATCAGTATCATGACTGAATATTCTCAGCCGCCGTTTCTCCTCGTGCTTCCATTTCAGAAGGGGGATAATGGAAGGAGCGGGTCCGCCGGGCATCACCACACCCTGCACCAGGGAAGGGTCCATGCGCAGGGAATGAAAATCTTTGAAAACCGAAGGATATATGCCGTGAAGCGTGAAATATCCGTTGCCGTAAATACAGGGGCTCCCCGTGAGCGTAATGAAACCCTTGCCCCTGTAACGGTCTTCCGCACTCTCCCGGGAAAGAAGTGAGCACATAGCCATATCGCTGCAATGCTTTTCCCGCATCGCTGCAAGATCGAAAAGAATCATTTCGCCAAGTTTAACCCGGAAGTTGCCGCCCCGGTAAAAAATGCCCGTATAGGACCCTTTTTTTGAAATGGCCCGTTCCTCGGTATTCTCACCGGCCTGTTCTATCTCCATCACCGACATGGCCTCTGTTTCAGCTCCCTGCGCCTTAAGAAGGGCAAGGCCGTCGCGCACGGGACGCGTACTGCCGATATAACGGTTTTTCCCGGGACTGGCGTGATCAGTATTGTTTAATTCGGCGAAGGGGCTCCCCGTGGGAATATCGGGAACAACAATATTTTCAATGAGGGGCAGGGCCTCAAGAGGCAGGTCGCGGCTGTTGCCGATACGTATCAGGGGACGCTCATCGTCGAGGGAATCGCCGGTGAAGATAATGAAGCATTCCGGTGCAATGACAAAAAGCCGGTCTTCCGGTTTCTCGATGATATCCTTCAGTTCCATGGCAGAGCCTCCCCGTGATGTATGAAATTCAAGCAAATCGGTTTTTATATCACGGGGAGCGGGAATGTCAAGGATTAATTATCGTACCTGCAGGGCCAGGATGGGGCTTGAGTGGATTTGTTTCATTTTATTATCAGATATGTCATAAATATAGAGACCGTCATCAGGGGCTCTATCCTTGATTCCCATAGCCAGATTCCCTCTGAACGGCTCAATTCGAATTTCTCCGTTTGCATCGCCAAAATCATACTTAGCCTCATGGGCATCGATAGCCATGTTTATCTTATAAACAACCCAGGTAAGCTCATTATCCACACAATATGCGGTGCTTTTATCGATAATGGCATAATCAGTTGTAACGCCAAGCCCATAATTAAAGAGAACCGGTGTATCTGTACCACTTGATGGAAAACGATACAAAGTATTACTGGTGCCGATGTACACATAAGCACCAACTTTATCGCCAAAAATGGGAGAGTTAACACCAAGAGTTGTTGAACTATTTAATAATGTGAGAGTCCCATAATCCCAGCGATATATGTAACTGTCAGTCAAACCGTCCGAAACAAAAATATAAATCTCACCGTCATCGGAAGAAGTAAACATAATTGGATTTGATATTGTTGCCAATGACAAAGTAGTTGATGAGGCAAAGATGTTTGCGATGGTATCGACACTCCCTTCATCAAATTCATACATAAGTCCCGAATCATCAAGGGCATATACCCCGTGTCTGTTGCCCTTTGTATAAATTGTATTGGCAGGGTAACAACCGGATATATTCGTCCAGGTTCCGGACAAGCCGTAATCATGAGGGGTAAGGCTCACAGTAAAAGTATCGTTATTCATAATTACCCGGCTGTCCCCGGATACGACCATATCCGTTATGGCGGCAGTAATTTCTGTACTGTACCGGTATGGCGCTTTCCCGCCGGAAATAAGGAGTTCTTTATAGCCTAAGTCATCATCATCAACAGCATAGATGACTCCCGGCCCATTCAGGGCCGCGTCATAAAATCCCTGACAGCCCGTTAGAGTCAGGGATATCACAAAAACGCTCAGTATGTATTTTACTATTTTTTCAAACATTTTGCAGCAGTCTTCCTCAAAATTGCATTCGTCGATACTATATAAAATCAATACTATGGTTGCAAGAATAATTTTGTTCCAAAGCTGGTGATCGGTATTTCTAAAAGAACAAAATTCCTTTACATTCCCATAAATAAATAATTGCATCCTGCCCGATGTACTGTTACATTTATTCCATAAAATCTGCATCTTAACCTTTCCCTGGAGGACCGTTATGAAAAAGTGTATTATCCTTCTTATTTTCGTCGTCGCTTATACGGGATGCCGTGATTCCGTCAGCGTCACAAAACTCTGGGAATCGGAGAAAAAGCTCAATGTTCCCGAGTCAGTACTCTATAGTCCCGGAGAAAACATTCTCTATGTATCAAACATCTACGGCAAGCCCACGGAGAAAAACGGCCTGGGTTTTATCGCGAAGCTCGACCTCGATGGAAAGATCATCAAGCAGGAATGGGTCCGGGGACTCAACGCCCCCAAGGGAATGGGCATCCATGGCGACACCCTCTATGTCACCGATATCAGCCGTATTGCCCTTATCAGCATCAAGGATGCAAAGATTGTAAGGACCCATGACGTGAAAGGAGCGAAGTTTCTCAATGACATAGCCATTGACGCCAAAGGTACTGTTTACATCACCGACATGTACACCAATAAAATACATATGCTGAAAAACGGCACGGTTTCCCCGTGGCTTGAATCTCCCGCGGTGAAGAGCCCCAATGGCCTGTGCATGAAAGGCGACCGGCTCCTCGTGGGCGTGGAAGGAGCAATCCTCAGCGTCGGGTTGAAGGATAAAAATATTTCCACCGAGGTCAGCCTCCCGGGACACGGCATGGTGGACGGGCTCCGCGACACGGGCGGGGGCTCTTATATCATCAGCGACTGGAACGGAAAAACAGAACTCGTGTATCCCGACAAGCCGGGAAAAGTACTGCTCGATACTACCGCGCAGAAAATCAACGCTGCCGATGTGGAATATATCCCGGGGAAAAACATGCTCCTCATCCCGACCTTTTTCGACAACCGGGTTGTGGCATACCGTGTGAAGCCGGATTGACTCCTCGATATTCGTTTGAGACATGATGTAACAGTTTCCCGGCAGACAGGAAACTGTTACAGGTATCAATGGCTTCGTTCAAAACTTGGTGAAGATCTCACTTTTGGAAATAATTTTTTCTGATATCCCACTTTATCTCTAACAATAAAACCAGGGAGGATAACATGCCGCACTCTAACACTCCATCAAAACGGGTTTGTGCCCTGTTCCTGACGATAGCGCTTTTCCCGTCTCTTCCCGGATGCAAAGATAAAAAAGAAAACCACGCCGATGCTATAACCCGTCATATAATTGCCACCAGGAACGACATACGGACCATTCTCCCCGCTGCTGGGAAAATAAAACCGCTCTTCATCACCTTCTGGGACTTCGACGGAACAATCCAGAAAGGAGATTGTACTGAAGGCCTTACTATCAATGGCAACCAGGTATTCAAGGGGCTGGCGCAAAAATCCATTGAAGCCGGCTTCTCAAGGGAATATCCCCCTGCGAAGTATTCAATTTTTAAAAAGACGGCTCTCCATCTTGAAAAAGCAGACCATACAGCCTATCTGCTTCTCTATCCACGGGCACTGGCGGGCAATGAGGAAAATAAAATAATCGCCTTTTCAGAAGACTACTTCAATTCAACTTTGCAGAAATATTTCTTTCAGTCATCCATGACGGTCATGAAATCCCTTCAGCAGGAAGACATCGGGATCTACGTCATCAGCGCCAGTGCCCAGGTTTTTGTCCAGGGATCAGCGAGTGCCCTTGACATTCCGTCCGGCAATATCCGCGGCATTCTCATGAAAAGCGATCAGGAAAAAATCACGCGCGAGGCAATCCCGCCCATTACGCACGGTCCCGGTAAAACCATGGTTTTAAAACAGATTGTTGCCGATCTGAAAAAAGAAAAAGGAGGCCCGGTCTTTGTGCTGGCGGGATTCGGAAACAGCTACGGCACCGACGGGGATTTCCTGGCATACATCACAAAGATTAAACTGCCGGCGGGGAAGACCATGGCGGTCATGATCAACGGCGGCGAAGCACCGGGGAAATATCGTGGAATGTTTTATGAGGTGAAACAGGAAAAGATTATGAAATAAAATCATTTCTCCCTTTCATTGTCTCTCCAGATCCCGGCATCAGGGGATCATCATATCCAGTCCCTTCCACTCCGTATCATACTGCGCGTCCTTTGCCCGGAATTTTATCCCATAGCATATATACCGTATTACATGCTGGATCATTTCCTCGTCGGACAGGGTGACACGTATAGTTTTCGTAGGATACGTGGATACTCCCGAAGAGCCGACGCCTTCCTCGATGCTCACTTTATCCCTTTGCGCCGGGTCATTCTGTATCAACGGATCATTTGCCAGTACGGTCGGTATTACATAGGGGAACAGGGGTTTGAAAAATAACTGGCGCTGTCCCGTTTTTGCATCAAACATCGCCGTGGTATATGAAATTGAGCTGAAGCCTGTTACCCTTGATTCCGATGTGACAATGTACAGGTACGTATCGCCGATATCCATATAGTGAAACACCAGCAGGGAATCCACATTTCCTTTCACCCGGTCCAGTATTTCCTGTACTGTCATCTCCGACAGGGACCGATCCCACTTTTTTGCCAGAGCCCGCACATCGACGGCTTCATATCCTTTTTTGCTCATGAAGTGAACGAGTCCCTTTGTCAGCTGCGGGGTTATATTCCTGTAATAATTATTCTCTTCCTTCCGCACGGCTCCAAGATTACTCAGGCTTGCCGGCTTATACCGGGGATAATCGGGTATGGATTCTTTAATTCTTGTGTCATCATCGATATACACATCGACAAAATCCTCGGAAATACCCATGGTGGACTGGGACTTACATGTCCGGTTCGCATAATTTGTCTGGAGAGTGATATGTGAAACACCGGAATAGACCTGATTCCCCATTCGCACCACCAGGATACCTATTTTCTTATAGTGCTGTTTGTTGAAATCACCGGCGATCTCGAATTCCCTGAACATGGAGCATCCACTTAATATTGTTGAAATAATCATAATTGTAAAAAATTTTTTCATGGAAATCCCCCGATGTGCATGGTTTTCCGGTAATACCGGTTTAGAATATCTTTGGAAATGTATGAATTATTCTCTGTTGATATACAAGGACTTTTTCTTCAGAAATACTGAATAGTCATTCCCGCCCCTTCATTTTTCATCCGCCCCCCTGCCTTTTCTCTCATATACCCACACCAGCAGCAGCACCCCGGCAAAAAGCCCGTATCCCAGGGGAACCATCCCCGCCATTCCCCATCCCACGGCGGGAGAATGAATAAGCCCCAGCCAGGAAAAAGCAATGAGAGGCAGAGTCCAGTAGAAAGCCCGGAGAAAATTCTTCTCGATAATATACACAGCCACACCCGTGAGAAACATGGCGGAAAAGAGGGGCCCCTCGGCAAAAACCAGTATGCCCTTCAGGTGGGGAAGTGTTGCGGCAATAATACGGTTCGTCTCCTCCACGGGTTTTCCTCCACCGGCATTGACGAACTGCCGCAGAAGCGAGAGTCCCCAGGCGGCGATGGCCGGCATGAGCCCCAGGGCCACGGCAGGGGCATGCTCTCCCGGTGTCGTCTGGAAGGCCTGGGCCGTGATGACCACGCCGATCCAGAGCAGGATGGGATAGCCGGCTTCCAGGGGAATCAGCGACACGACAACACTCATGAGGCCCGTAAAACATATGAGCGTTATAACCGCTCCATTCAGGACACTGTATCCGGACCGGGCGCCCAGTCCCTTCCAGCCGGGATGGCCGATGTACACCGTCGTGGGAAAGGGAGAGCCGAACAGGGCCCCAACCACGGTTCCGGCGCCGTTCATTGCCAGGGCAGGCATGGCCCGATAGGTATCACCGGCGGCCGAGGCCGACTCTATATTCTGCAGGGTCCCGAAAAAACTCATGAGGCCCATTGGGACGGATATGGAAAGGTAGGGAACCATGCGTGCCATGTTATCCGCGGTAAAAATACTGAAAAGAGCGAAATCAGGTACATGCAGAGAAATCTGGTCTATTGATTTTGTCAGTGCCGCGCCGTCCATGGCCCCGGTGGTCCAGGCAATGAGTGAGCCCAGAAACAGTGCGTAAAAACCGGCCGGTATTCTGAACGGGAGCCGGACATGGGAAAAATATTCCACGAGAATGAGAGCCAGGGGGATAAAGGCTATCACGGGTTTGTCCCATATCTTTATTGTATGATCCAGGGCTATAAAAGCAATGGCTATGCCCGCCAGTGTGGCCAGGAGCGCGGCCCGGGGCGATATCCTCCGGAGAAAATCGCCGAAGAAGGCTCCCAGGCCTTCGAATATGCCGCTAATCAGGCAGCTCATAACACCCACCTGCCAGGCCAGTTCCGCATCCTTTGTCTGGACGTATACCGGCATGATAATGAGAGAAAAAAAGGCCAGAAGTGAAACGGTGTTAATACCGTAAGGAAGCGCCGTCACATCCAAACGCTGTTCCCTCCGGGCCAGCCTTCGGGACTGCCAGGCATAAAATATATTTCCCGCCAGTACTGACAGTGCCGTGGCCGGAAGTATCCGCCCGAAAATGAGCCGCTCATCCATGCCGATGGAAAGGCACAATCCCGTGATGATAAGCAGGTTAACAAGGTTGTCGATAAAAAGACCGATGAAGCCGTCGAAATCACCGCGGACAAAAAAAGGTACTTTGAACATGTCACTATTTCTCATCAGCATCTCTCTCCTTGGAGTACCGGGGCATGCTTATCTGACGATTTGTGAATGATCCTGCATATTATTTCAAGAATAATTCGAGACAGGTAAAAAGAAACGAATGCTTTGTCCCTAGACCCGACAGAAAAAAGGCGGTTCCCTCTTAAGAAGAAACCGCCTTTCATATATTTTATTGCCGTTATGTGACTATTTACACGTCGAGTCCCCAGTCATCGTGACAGGCATCGTCATCGTGTGCAGTCCGAATCATCTCGGGATGAGGAGCCGTACTGCAGTTATCCAGGGCAAGCTGGTCCTTTATATTTTCGTCATTGCTGACTCGCCCCCGGTTTCCGGGATAAATTTTTTGTATCATACAAACCTCCTTATTCAAATCACAACCCTGTCTGAAAATCTTCCCACAGTCTAAACCACAAACAGAAAATAATACTTAATTGTTAAGTATTTTATATAATACTTAACAATTAAGTATTCGTCAATAAAAAATATAACCCATATCCACCATGTTTTGAAAAAATTTCTTGATATAGCCGCATTGTACCTCAATACTATGGACATGATGTTCCCTTCAATGCATGCTGTAATCCTGCATGATACTTAAATTATTAAATAATCGGGAAGGAGCAAACCTGAGATGCAACAATACATGGATCTACTGACATCAAAAATAATTCTGGGAAACACATTGTGGGAATATCTGTGTTCCCTGTGTATCTTTATCGCCGGTCTTGTCATTGTGATCGCCATAAAGTTCATTCTTTTTAAAAGGCTGGCCAGCTGGGCAAAAAAAACCAACACACCTTATGATGACATCATCGCGAAAAATATGCGGGGGAAAATAATGCCTCTCCTTTATTTCGCTGCCTTCTATATAAGCATCATACGCCTGAATATCAACGAAAATATCAACAGGGTCCTTAACGTGGCGGTTCTGGCACTGTTCATCTTCTTTTCCGTACGTTTTATCATGTCCGTGGTCATCTTCTGGTTCGAACATTACTGGGAACGCAATGAAGATGATTCCTCGAGAAAGAGTATCGCCATGGCCATGACTGCCATCTTTAAAGTCGTATTGTGGTCCACGGCTATCCTCATCTTTCTTGACAATCTTGGAATAAAGATTTCGGCCATCATAGCAGGAATGGGTATCGGCGGCGTTGCCGTGGCCTTCGCGGCCCAGGCCCTCCTGGGAGATATCTTCAGTTATTTTTCAATTCTGCTGGACCACCCCTTCGAAATCGGCGACTTCATCATCGTGGAAAATCACATGGGGACGGTTGAGTACATCGGCATTAAAACAACCCGGCTGCGGAGCCTCAACGGTGAGCAGCTCATCTTTTCCAACACGGATCTCACCGGATCACGCCTTCAGAATTATAAAAGGATGGAGCGCCGCCGCGTCAAGTTCAGGTTCGGCGTCACTTATGAAACAACGGTTGAACAGCTGAAGGAGATACCGGCAATTGTGAAAGGAATAATTGAAACAATTGAAATGACTGATTTTGACAGAACCCACTTCCTTGAATACGGTGACTTCAGCCTTAACTTCGAAGTTGTCTACTATGTAAATAGCAGCGAGTACAATGTCTATTGTGACATACAGCAGGAAATAAACCTGAAACTAAAGGAAGAACTGGACGGAAGAAAAGTGGAGTTCGCCTATCCCACCAGCACCGTCTATGTAAAGAAATCATGATTCACGACTCTACGATGCGGGACAATGTCGCGAAGAAAACCGTGTTCTATTCATCGCCGAAGAGCGATTCCTGAATATTGTCCCGGTTCATGGACGAGACGGGTATCCCCAGATGTTTGTATGCCATGGATGTGGCGACCCGTCCCCGGGGCGTACGCTTGAGCAGGCCTATCTGCACCAGGAACGGTTCATAATAGTCTTCCAGGGTATCAGTCTCCTCGCCCACGGAAATGGCGATGGTCTTCAGGCCCACGGGCCCGCCGCTGTATTTTTCTATAATGACAGACAGTATCTTTCTGTCCATATCGTCCAGACCCAGTTCATCAATATCGAGACGCTCCAGGGCATAACGGGTTATATCGATACCTACGGATTCGCAGCTCTGCACCACGGAAAAATCCACGACGCGTTTCAGGAGTCTGTTCACGATACGGGGAGTCCTTCTTGCCCTTCGCGCTATTTCCAGCGCGGCATCGTCCTCGATGGTGCACCCCAGTATGCGGGCCGAACGCCGGGCTATAATCCGTAACTCCTCGGGAGAGTAATAATCAAGACGCAGGGGGATGCCGAAACGGTCACGCAGCGCCGAGGTGAGAAGCCCGGTTCTGGTGGTTGCACCCACCAGGGTAAAAGGGGCCAGGTTAATCTTGATGCTCTTGGCTCCCACGCCCTGCCCCACGACAATATCAATGGTCCTGTCTTCCATGGCCGGATAGAGAATCTCCTCAATGGCAGGTGAAAGCCGGTGAATCTCATCTATGAAAAGAACGTCGTTCTCCTCGAGGTTCGTGAGGATCGACGCGAGATCCCCGGCCTTGTCAATGATGGGCGCCGATGTGGCCCTGAGATTGACTCCCAGTTCATGCGCGATGATGAAGGCAAGCGTCGTTTTCCCCAGACCCGGAGGACCGGCGAGAAGTACATGGTCCAGAGGTTCCTTCCTCATCTTGGCCGATTCCACGAAGACCTTGAGATTTTCAGTGATTTTTTTCTGCCCGATGAATTCTTCCAGTATGGACGGGCGCAGGGATCTGTCCTGATCCAGGTCATCCTCGGTCAATTTTGTCGTGCTGACGATACGGGAAATATCATCCATGGTAAATGGGTGTTCCTCTGAGATTTATTATTTGTTAATCTTGAAATTTTTAATTGTTTTAAGAATCGATTCGGCCGTCTTGAGCGAGGCGATCTTCTCACGCAGTTCTTCATCGCCCATCACCTTTGCTATGTTGGCAAGAGACTTGATGTGCTGGGAAAGCTTGTTTTTAGGTACCAGGAGGAGAATCACTATTCTGACCGGATTGTTGTCAATAGAGTCAAAATCAATCCCCTTCTGGCTGATAGCCAGAATAATTATTATATCCGATACTCTTGCGGTCGTGCAATGGGGAATGGCCACACCGTTGCCGATGCCGGTGCTCATGGATTTTTCACGCTCCACAAGAGCCATCTTTATCTCTTCGCTGTCGGCGGAGGATATTTCCCTGTTCTTCACTGCCAGATCAACCATCTCATCGATCAATTCCCACTTGTTCTTTGATCTGGCTTTGACGAGTATATTTATTTTTTTCAGGCTTTCAGCTAAAACCATATGATTTAAACTTGGTTACCGTCTGGATTTATCGTAATTGAACAGTCAAAAATATTATTAGGTAAATCTACAGATAGTCATAGATTAAGTCAAGCCCTATTAGTGAGGCTTTACAGGGATATTCCTAATTTCATATTTTTAAGCCTGCGGTTGATACATCGCGCAGACGTGCCGGCCGATGTTCAAGAATCGGTTATAGCCGGTAATAACTCTGCACTTAAAATGTAAGAGGGAAAAACGCCGGCCACACCAGGGCATCCAGGAGGGCTGTCTGCACACAAAACGCAATGGATCCAATAACGGCCGGTATATATGCCCATAAGGGGGCACGGGGCCGCACTGAAAACAATGCCGCAAGCATGCCCGCGGAACCGATTCCCACAGCGGCAAGCACAACACGGATGGCTACCCATGTAACAAGCGAAGGCTGCTCCAGCATTATAAAAGTGAGGGGCATCCACAGGGCCGACGGGGCCAGGATGAGTATATACAGCGCATTAAACAGGACGTAAGAAAAACGGCCTGCTATTTTAACTTCATCAGCATTCAGACGAAATAAGATAAACCAGGTAAAAAGCAAATACCCCGTCGCAGCGGAAAACATTGATATGGTATACAAGGGCATAATAGCTGCCGGCACTTCCCCCCATAACAGCGGACCCGCTTCAGGATGAGCCTGTAATCCCTGTATATAGCTGAAGAGGACAGCGATCCCGCCAACAATATTAACAACGAGGAGATATTTTTTTTGACTATGTAATGACATGGCTTTCCTCCATTTTTATTCGTTATATTTCTTCCCTCATGTCCACAGAGCAAACCTGTCTTTATGGATCAGGGATACCGATAGTATATATCAACAACAGGGTTTTCCAGCTTTCCATTCACTCTTCGTGTTAAAAGACTCTTCCCGTGAATCTCCAGCATTCTTTTCGTCTTCACATCCAGAACAAGATCAACGGGGTCCACAAGCAATCGCAGAAAATAATTGGCGATCTTCATTTTTAACACGATAACCCCATCCCGTGCGTATGGTGACTGCGGATCGGCTATCAGTTGAAACATGGCAACCCTCTGGAGGCTCATGGCCGGTAGATTGAAGTATACCGGTTTTCCCGCTGTCAGGGCGTCCCAGTTTTTCACTATAAAATCCGTGAGCGTGGGGCCCATCACTATATTTTCAGTGAATGCCGATTCTCTGCTGCCGCCATCTCCCCTCGTAAAGCTGAAAACAATTGTATCCTGGCGACGCACAAGAGTGCATCCGCACGGGCTGTCGGGCATTTCCACCGTATAAGCTGCCAGTTTGCCTTTTACATAGACAACTTCTTCCAGTGCGGACAGCTCTCCTGAAGGAGTCGTGTAAATATGCCGCAGAATAGTTTTTTCGCCATCCCTTTCCCTGTCGTTTCTCTGTTTAAAAATCAGGAGTCCCTTGTTGGTGCCCTGGAGGTACACATCCCCCTCGAAAATATCCTCGGCGTGCAGGGGATACGCCGCGATAAGAATGATGCATAGGGCAAAGATATTAATTTTCATGTCAGCTCCTTCATCGTTATAAATCCAGTCACTTGTCCTTATGCTCCCACTTCTGCGGGACCATTTTTATTTTGGCCGTATCATACCCCATGTCGGAAATTTTTTTAATGATAGCCTGTAAATCATCGCTGGATATTGTCGGAGTCCGCGCCATGATCCATACATAATCAAGTTTTGACCGTCCGATTACCGTCTGACTGTAATCATCATTCAGATGGACGATAAGATACTCCGACTTGAAAGGCCAGATAAACTGCATATCCCAGACCGCATTGGACTTATCATCACGCACAAAACCGCGGGGATTGTATGTTTTCAGGGGACCGTCATAAGCTCCTTTATGAAAGGTGAATGTTGTTGCAATGGTTCCGTCCGTATCGAGCCTGTATGATTCTATGGCATTATAGGCATCCTTTTCAAGAAACGTAGGAATATTCGCGATGACATACCAGGGCCCCATGAAACGGGGTAGGTCCACATCAGGAACCGTTTTGAGTGAAGGGGTATTGGTACACATAAGCATTCCCAGTAAGGGGAACAATAATACTAGTCCTGTCTTCTTCATCTTCTTCCTCCTCTTTTTTTCATCCTGCTCTATGACGAATATTTCTTTTCCCTTAAATCACTGATTTTAATTTCTAATTTTTCTACAATACAAGGTTGATCTCAATTAGTAATTGAATTGTTGTTTTGTCCGCCCTCCATCAACTTCCGTATCTTACCGATTATTTCATCAACCTGTATCGGTTTTGAAATATAGTCGTTGAATCCTTTTTCGAGGTAATAATCCATGGAGCCCTTCATGGCATCGGCTGTCAGTGCGATGATGGGAACACCGCCGTCCATCTCCCTGATTCTTTTCATAGTCTCGATACCGTCAATCCCGGGCAGGTGGATATCCATGAGTATCAGGTCCGGTTTTTCATTCCTGGTTTTTTCAACCCCTTCCTCGCCGTTACCGGCGCTGATGACCTGTATGCCCCTGTTCTCCAGTATCGCCTTTATCAGTTTCATATTAACCCGGTTATCCTCAACCACCAGGGCGAGACACTTCTGCATTTCTCCCGATAATTCTCTGATGCAGTAGGTATCATCCCCGGCATACATTTCATCTTGAGGCTGATCGCTCACATTACCCGGACTGACGGCAACGGGCAGTCTGATAGTAAATGAACTTCCCTTGTCAGGAGCACTGTCCACCTTGACCCGACCGCCATGCAGTTCGATGAGCTCCTTTGATATGGCCAGCCCCAGGCCTGTTCCCTCATGGAGTCCCATATGTAACTGCTCAAAGTACTGAAAAATCCTTTCCTGGTTTTCTTCAGCTATGCCGATCCCCTGATCCCAGACAACAATCTCAATATCTTCATTTTTCCGTCTTGCCGAAATGCCGATATTCTTGCCGCTGTCTGTGAACTTTATAGCGTTTGATATGAGGTTATAGAGTATCTGTTTGATCCTGACAGGATCGGCATAGATTATATCTATCCCCTCGCCAATGGATAATTCCATCTTAAGTTCCTTCTGTTCAAGCAGAACACCGATCTTACGGGGAAATTCGGACAGGAGCTTTCTCAAGTCAAAATACCTTTTCCTGAGCTCCAGCCGGCCGGCCTCAATCTTAGAAAGATCAAGCAGATCGTTGACCATTTCAAGCAGGTGTTCACCGCTGTTGTTTATATAGGCAAGAAACTCCTTCTGCTCCTGATTAAGATGACCGACACTCTCCATCTGAAGGAGCTGGCTGAAACCGAGTATGGAATTCAGGGGCGTCCGCAGTTCATGACTCATGTTAGTCAACAGCTGACTCTTGGCCATATTTGCCTTCTCCGCCTCCTCCTTTGCCCGGAGGAGCCTCTTTTCCGACTGTATATGTTCGAAAGCATTGACCAGTATATCACTGATGATCCTGATAAACAACAGAAAATCATCGGACCATGATTCGGGCCGGCTGATCCTGTCAAAACCCAGAACTCCCTTCAGGGAACCGGCATAGATCATGGGAGTGCAGATAAAATCCGTATCATGGCCCGGCCTGGTTCCGGCTTTTTCTCCTTCATCGGTGCGGAAAATTTCATTATTGGAAAATATATTGATGCTGCTGAATTCATGCAATTTGGCTGTCAGCCAGGGTATATTCTCGATACGGGCATTTTCCAGCATGCCCTTCTGGCAGAGTTCCCCGACACGGCACCATTCATAAATCTTCTCGATTTTTTGGCCATCGCGGTCGAAGAGCAGCACATAACTCCGGTCGGCATTCACGAAATCGCCGATTATATGCAGGGCCTGTTCAATGGCATCGTCAAAACCTGCCGAGGATATATTGATGAAATGCGTTGATATGGCTGTTATGAGATTATCAAGCTCCAGCCGATACTGCAGGACACGTTCCATCCGCTTTCGGTCTGTTATATCCCGCGATATCCCCTGTAGTGCCACGGGATTTCCCTGGTGGTCACGGAGAAATTTTATCGTCATTTCAAGCCAGATGGTCGTCCCGTTCTTTTTATATGCCTGCAGTTCCATGCAGACAGTCCGGTCCGCTTCCCTCTCGCCTTTTATATCCTTTTCAAATTCGTCCTGTATTTTCTTCAGCAGCCTGTGCATCGATTCCGGCGGAAATTTTGCCTCCAGGGAAAGGGCCTTGGCCTCTTCAACCGACATCCCCCTGATTGTTTCCACGGAAGGGCTGATATAAACGGTTTTCATTTCAGCCAGGTCAAAGATCCATATGATATCGGTAACATTTTCAGTTATGAGCTTGTACAGGCTTTCACTTTCCTGGAGGGCCCTCTGGGCCTGTTTCAGGCTGCTGATATCCCGGCTGATCCCCTGAAGGGCATAGGGTTTCCCCATGGCATCACGGATGAATTTCACCCTCACATCAACGGGAATCCGTGTTCCTGTTTTATGTATAAGCACAGTCTCAATGACATAGACCCGTTCCGGATCGGCAGTGCCGTGTTTTTCAGCCTCAAGCTCCGTTTTCAGGATATCCAGTAGCCGCTGAAGTTCATCGTGAGCCACCAGGTCCGTGACCAGCATCGTATATGCTTCTTCGGGCGTATAACCGAATATTTTTTCAATGGACTGTGAGACGAGGATATATTTAAGCGTGGCAATCTCAACAATCCAGATCACATCCGTGAGATTGTTTTCCATGATGTGATACAGGTCCAGCCGTTTATTTACATCACTAAGTTCATGGCCGGGAACCGGTGACACCGGTTTCGCCTGTCGGAGGGCCTTTCTTATTTTTGTAAATATTCTCACGATTACCTGATTTTACTATACCTGTCATTTTCCGGGAAAATCGAAGGATATATCTATTTCATACTAAAGGGGTTCGGTGGTTAAAATCAAACATTATTACGCGTTTCGAAAATTTTTTCATTCACGAAGAGATCAGACTCCCTTCCGGGGATTAAGGATTAAGAAGAGGATAATACCGGTCATGAATACGCTCCACGGCAATGGGACGTTCAAAGAGCATGGTAAGAGATTCACCGGTAATTCCTTCTCCCGTATTTCCGCAAAAAAATTGCTCCCCGTTTTTCAATATATATGTCCGGGTAAAAAGAGGAAGTATCTCTTCAATATGATGCGTCACATACAATATTGAAGAATTACCCAGGGCATCAATTTTCTTAATGGCCTCCAGCAGATCCTCGCGGGCACCGATATCGAGCCCCTTCGAGGGCTCATCAAGGATGAGCAGTTCCGGTTCATTGATGATGGCCCTGAGCATAATGATCTTCTGTTTCTCACCATCGGAAAGCACACCAAAGGGTTCATTCACCCGGAGATCCATTCCCACAAGGCCGAGAAGGTCCCTGGCATAGCCGCGGTCACTGTACTCAGCCTCTTCATACAGTCCCACCGAAGCAAATATCCCGCTCAGAACGACATCAATAATTTTTTCATGGGGACTGAACTTCTCCCGAAGCGGCGTGCCCACGTACCCGATGCGTTTTCTCAATTCACGGATATCATTTCCCGCAGACGAATCACCAAACCGATATACCACGCCCCTGCTGGGAAACTGGTAGCCCGTGATTATTTCCAGGAGCCTGGTTTTCCCGGCCCCGTTCCTTCCAAACAGAACCCAGTTTTCACCGCGTTGTATATGCCATGATATATCCCTGAGAATGAATTTCCCTTCCGCGGTATGCAAAGATACATCTTCAATTCTGATCATTTTTCCCGGCCTTCTTCCCCAGGAGATAACCGCTCACCAGGTAATAATTGATTTTGTCATAGAAAAATATAATTCTGTTGTTTATTTCCAGCGTTGTGTAAATGTCCAGGGGCGCGTGGAGAATCCGCTCCCGGACCACATGCAGCCAGATCGATTTTCTGCTCAGGGCCAGTGCCGTCAGCAGGGATGGCAGGGGAACCCCCTCCCTGAACATGGAAAGTCCGTATTCGGCAAACTCCTCAAGGCCCAGTGTATCCGATTCTCTCCCCAGCCAGAACTGTATGGTCCTCACCACGCTCCTGTTGAGATCCAGGAGCAGACCGGAAAAAGGGGCCAGGTCAGGAAGAAGCGCCTTCACCTCGTTCATCCAGTGCCGTGAAATCTCATTCATGCGCTTGCCGATAATCTGGATGAGCACCTGGGACAGGAATTCCTGCTGCTTCCGGGAATCGCTGTTGGCTGCCGGCAGTACGGTTTTATCATCGAGCAGATCCTTTACAGCATCGGCCATCTTCCAAAGATCATGGTAGAGGTCCAGATATTTCTTTACGGCCTTTGTATTGGATGTCCAGGCCAATTCCGGAATGGCGTTGATGGGGAAGTACCGGGCATCGAGGGCGTCATCGCCGGGAGAAAGAAGCCCGCCGGTAGCATGTACCTCGTAAGCCACGATGACCAGGCTGCCATAAAAATCGTTATCGACGGTATCAACATCGATGAGCCTTATAACTTCTCCGGTTATACCCGTTTCCTCTTCCAGTTCCCTGAGGGCTGCCTCATGTACCTCTTCATCTGATTCGGCGAACCCCATGGGCAGACACCACATGTCCTTGTAGGGGTCCTTCTTTCGTTTTACCAGAAGAAGCTCCCTTTCTTCATTGATGACTATGGAGCTGGCCACGGGCAGGGGATTCTCATAGAATATCGTTCCGCAGGTCCCGCAGACGTTCCTGACCTTGCCGTCGGCATCTTTCCGGATAACAGGGTTTCCGCAGTAATCACAAAATTGCTTTTTCTTTTTCATATCGGGAACGTCTCTTTATTGTTTTTATAACACCGGAAGATAGCGTCGTTTTTATTCAGGACTATCTTCCCATTTTTCTTTACATAGGAATAGAGCGACTGCGACAGGCACGAGGAAAGATCTATGACCTGGTCAGGATACGCGGTCATTACTTCCTTGTAAATAAGGTGCTTTTTCTTTTCAATATAGTAGATGCAGTCCTCTACCTGATCGCGATTGAATTCCAGGGCGTTCTCAAAATCAATTTTATCAACCCTGGTGAAATGGGGCATCAGGCGGTCCAGGCCGTTTTCAAGAGAAAACTCCATGAAGAGCCTGTTAAGGAGCAGATTATCGGGGAACATCATGCCCAGTTTTTTCATACAACGGGGAACAAATTCTATGGCCTCGCGCAGGGTGTGCTCACTGTGCGTTACGGCAATGAACAGTCCGTCGGGCTTCAGTATACGCGCAATATCCTTTATAAGATGGGGGAAAAAATAGAGAGAATAGCAGGCGATGATCAGATCATAGGCCTCATCTTCCATGTCGGTGATGATATCGGCCCTCCCCGTGATAAAATCTCCCCTGTAGCCTGAAGCATGTACCGAGTGGACAAAAGCATCCCGGTTGTTCTCCACCAGGTCAAGGCCGGTTATACGAGCCTCCCCATGAAGCCTGTTATTCAATGATTCCACAAAAAAACCATAGCCGCAGCCAAGATCAAGTACAGTGCTATATGCAGAGAGGTCCGTATCCTCTAAAGCCGCAAAACGGATATCACCGCTGTTGGTGGAGTGGTTCTTTATAATATGCCGTGTCACAAGCAGATCATAAACCTGACTATAGGTTAATTGGATATCTTCATCGGAATACAATGTTTATACCATACCGGAGATTTGGATTGTCGTAATGAAAAGTATACTCCCTTCCCGATGAAAGTCAAGGATTATCATGGGAATAACAGCAGGTGTCATATCCTGCCATTGAATTAATAAAACGGGACATAGCCCGGGATTAAAAGCTATTGACACCGCCTCGATACAAACATATAGTATAGATGTGTATATACATCATATCTGAATTTTTAACGAACATAAGAAAATCAAAGGCAGGAACACCTATGACTGATCGTCAGGAAAATTATCTATCCAAAGTAATCCCCATGGAACGCGTCATTGATATGATAAAACCGGGCAACAGGATTTTTCTCTCCAGCGGACCGGCCACGCCGGTTTCCACGGTAAATGCCCTGCTCACATCGGAAAAACTGAATCTCCAGGACCTGGAAATCATCCAGCTCATCACCATTTTCGACTCCCTCATGGAAAAGCTCGATATCGCCACAAACCGTTTCAGGCTCAAGACCTTTAACGTAGGAGAAAGCATCAGCAAGCAGGTTAATGAAGGGAATATCGATTTTATACCGGCTAACCTGATTGAAATACCGGCCATACTTCAAACAGGGGCTCTGGGAGTTGATATTGCCGTCATACAGACCACACCCCCCGACGAGCGGGGCTTCATGCGCCTCGGCATAGCCGTGGACGTTGCAGCAATCGTCATGAAGAATGCCGGCATAATTATAGCGGAAATAAATCCCCATGTACCCGTCACCTATGGAGAAACAACCCTTCACGTAGACCAGGTCGATTACCTGGTGGAAAGCGACGAACCGCTGCTGGAGAGAAAGAACAAGCCCTTTAATGCCGTTATCGACAAGATAGGCTGGCATATATCCAACCTGATCCCCGACGAATCTACGGTCGCCCTCCATGCCGGCCGCATCTTCGATGCCGTGGCGAAGTATCTGCAGACGAAAAAAAATCTGGGAATCCTCACCCATGTGATCTCAGACTGGGCCATAGACCTGGCGAAATCGGGCGCAATCTCCCTGGACCGCAACCGCTTCACGGGCGGACAAATCTCCACGAGTTACTGCTACGGCAGTGAAGAATTATACCGCTTCGTAGACCGAAATCCAGTCTTTGAATTCCACCCCATCGCCATACTGGCCAATCCCTTTGTCATACGGCGGGTCCACCGCCTCACAAGTATCATGAATGTTAAAAAAATTGATGTCACCGGCGAAGCCGTCATCTTTCATTCCGGCGACAATCTTCTTTCCGGTTATGAAAGCAAACTCAACTTCGCCGTCGGTGCCACCTTTTCAAAAAAGGGCAAAGCGATCGTGGCTCTCCGGTCCACGGACCAGGATGGGAACAGCAACATCGTCATCAGCCACGACGAGAAGGATGCCAGCCGCGTCCGTTCCACGCTGGGAGTCACCCGCTACGTCGTCACGGAATTCGGCGTGGCGAACCTCTTCGGCAAAAGTATCAGGGAGCGCCTCCTGGCCATGATCGACATAGCCCATCCCGATCACCGGGAGGAGCTGCTCCGGCAGGCCAAGGAAAAGGGGTATGCCTACCCTGACCAGATCTATCTCAGCCAGTTTGCCGGGAATTATCCCTTCGAATTGGAAACGAGGAAGCTGTTCAAAGACGGCCTGGAGGTAAAATTCCGCGCCATAAAGGCATCAGATGAAGACATGATGCGCCGGCTTTTTTACCAGTTCTCCGACGAAGCGAAATATTTCCGGTATTTTGTTAAAAAATCCGTCATGCTCCACAGGGAAATGCAGAAATATGTCAACACCGATTATGATAAAATAATTTCCATTGTTGCCATCGTCGAGAAAGGACGCACGGAACGCATAATAGCCGAAGCCCGCTATGCCTATGATTCCCATGATGACAGTTATGAGACGGCCTTTATCGTTGACGAGCAGTTCCAGGGGCAGGGCATCGGAACCTTCCTCCTTAATTATCTGATACGCATCGCCCAGGAGCGGCATATACGTCAGCTCAAGGCCTTTATACTGCCGCAGAATAAAACTATGATCCGGGTATTTGACAAGTGCTGCATCGCTCCTGAATCGGGATTCGAGGACGGCATAGCGGTCAAACGGATAAACCTGGAGAATAATGCATGCCGTCTTCCTGAAGACAATGACTCTTTATCTTGATGCCTGAAGTAAAACGGGCTTCGGAGTCTTCATTCTCATCCCCGTCACCTTGCTGAAATGGCGGGACAGATCACGGGAGCTCAGCTCAAGAAATTTCATGTAGGGCGTTAGGGTGATATATTCATGGAAGGCATGCATGTCCTTTATGAAGTGGGAATCGAAATGTTCGCGGGAATGACCA
The DNA here is from genome assembly GCA_002839375.1 of Spirochaetae bacterium HGW-Spirochaetae-1. Classification (NCBI taxonomy): domain Bacteria; kingdom Pseudomonadati; phylum Spirochaetota; species Spirochaetae bacterium HGW-Spirochaetae-1. The sequence goes on from PGXY01000004.1 coordinate 113,142, forward strand.
TGGGCCGCCTTCACCGCTGCCATCCTCCTGATATCGCCGTTAAACTCGGGATTTATATGATACAGCTCATGAAAGATAACCCGCAGTTTCTCAGCGGGCGGCAGATCAAAAAAACGGGGCATATAGAAATAGACCAGGTACTTCTGTACGATGCCGCGGTGTGTGATATCGGGAATGGTGTAAATTTTCCCGCGGTGTTTAATCACCGGTGACCCGTTTTCGAAACGGGTGGGAACCAGCTTGCCATATATCCCCCCCCTGCTTCCTTTTCTATTGGAGGCGATGCAAACCAGGGTCTTTTCCACATCGATATGAGAAAAGGTCTCTGAAAAACGGGTGATTTCCTGAATAATGAGCGTAAGCACCTGTGTAACATTGATGGACTCGGCCACCCTTGCACCTGGCGCTCTACTGGGCTTCAGCATGGGCAACCATCTCCTCGGCATGCTGCAGGGTGATATCGGTAATATTCTCACCGGACAGCATCCTGGCAATTTCCTTCACCTTGTCCTTCCGGTTGAGGTTCCTGACAATGGTGGTAACCCGGTCCCCGGTCTTCCCCTTCTGAATGTAATAGTGATTATCCGACATGGAAGCGATCTGCGGGAGATGCGTGATCAGCAGGACCTGCCGGTTACGCGCCAGCAGTTTCAGTTTTTTGCCCACGATATCGGCGATCTTTCCCCCGATGCCGGCATCGACCTCATCGAAAATGAGGGTCTCCACGATATCCGACGACAGGATCACGTTTTTAAGGGCCAGCATAATGCGGGACATTTCACCACCCGAAGCCACCTTACGGAGCTGCTTCAGGTCTTCTCCCTCATTGGCCGATATAAGAAACTCCACGCGGTCCAGTCCGTGGGGATAAAGCACATAGGTCTTTCCTTCTGTCTCTATATCGCCCTCGGGGCTAACCTCACGCTTGATGGATACACGGAAGATAGTGCCGCCCATACCCAGGTCCTTCAGCTCCTTCATCACCAGGTCCTCAAGCATCCTGGCCGCCCCTTTACGCGCATCGGAAAGGGCCAGGGCCTTTTCCTTGGCTGTCTTCACGGTCCGCTTTTCTTCATCGTGAAGCCGCTCTATTTCCTCGTCGCTGGAAGTTATGGCATGAAGTTCGCGTCGGGCCTTTTCGGCATATTCCAGTATGTCTTCAACGGTATCACCGTATTTTTTCTTGAGTGTGGCCATGAGAGCAAGGCGCTCCTCCACCTGGTTTATGCGTTCCGGAGAAAAATCGATTTTACCCTGATAGTCCCTGAGAAAACAGGAGACATCCTCCAGGGAAAAAAGGGACTCCTTGACTATTTCCAGTATGTTGGAAATCTCCGTGTCATATTCCGAAACCGTTGAGAGACTCTGCTCCGCTCTCTTCAACTGCTGGAATACGCCGTTTTCACCGTTCAGGTGCTCTGCTGTCCGGTTTACCGCCCTGAAGAGTTTCTCGGCATTTGCCAGCAGCGTTGCCTCGTTTTTCAGTTCAACTTCTTCGGTTGTGCTGAGCCCCGCCGCATCAATTTCCCTGATGGCGAAAGAATTATATTCTATCCTGCGCAGTTTTTCCCTTTCATCTATTTCAAAGGATTTCAGCTTGTCCCTGATGCCGTTAAGATAGTCGTGCAGTTTTCGTATTTCCTCAACCTGCACCTGATGCCCGCCGAAGCTGTCCAGCAGTTCCCGGTGTTTCGAAATTTTCACAATATTCTGATGCTCGTTCTGTCCGTGGATATCCAGGAGATACTCCGATACATCCTTCACCTTGGTGAGCGGAACCTGTACGGCATTCATAAAGCACCGCCCCTTCCCGCTGGCATAGAGCTCCCTCCGGAGCATGAGAGTGTCATCATCATATTCTATGCCCATATCATCGAGTTGTTCCTTTACCTGGGGCATTGCCGATATATCAAAGCTGCCTTCCAGTGTGGCCTTTTCAAAGCCGGTGCGGATCATGTCCGTGGTCATTTTTTCACCCAGCACGCCCGAGATGGCGTCGATGAGGATGGACTTCCCGGCGCCGGTTTCACCGGTGAGTACATTGAGACCCTTCTGAAAATTGATAGAGAGGTCTTCTATAATGATAAAATTTTTTATGCGGAGTTCTGTCATCATGGCGATGTCCGTTCCTCTGTATCGGGGGTTATTGCCCCCAGTTCAGTTTTTCTCTCAGAATAGCGTAAAAGTTTTTTTTCGGATGGGTGATGAGATTTATTTTCCTGTTGGTTGTCATGAAGAGAACCTCATCATTGCCTTCAATGTGGATAGCCTCCTGCCCGTCAATTGTCAATAATAAATTTTTCAGCTCCGTGACTATCCTGGCCTTGAGCTGAGACTCCGATGGAATAACCATGGACCGCGTGGCCAGAGAATGAGGGCATACCGGGTTTAAAAGATACACATCGTTAACCATTGGTGAGATAATGGGCCCTCCCGCCGACAATGAATAGGCCGTAGATCCCGTTGCCGTGGCAATGATGAGTCCGTCACCGCTATAACAGTTGAGGAACTCTCCATCCAGTTCAAGACGCACCGTAATGGCCCGCGAAAAGGCCCCCTTGGAAAGTACGGCATCATTGATAAAATAGGAGCTGTCCTGTTCCTTTCCGTTTCTCAGGTGTACCGCCTTCAGGACTGCACGAGTCCCCAGGCTGAACCGTCCCTCCAGAATATCGATAAAATACTCCCGGTATTCATGGGGGCTGAATTCCGTGAGAAATCCCAGCGTACCCCGGTTTATCCCCATGATGGGCTGCCCCGATTCCACACACATTCTTGCCGTTCGAAGAAAAGTACCGTCACCGCCCACAGCCACAACCAGGTCCGATTTTTCTGTAAAATTTTTCTCATGAGCTGTGAATTTACCCAGTCCATGATTATCCAGTATGGAATACCCGGGCAGGAGGACCTGAACGCTGCGCTGTGTCAGTATATCCACCAGGTCCCTGATGAGAGGCATAGAGGCTTCATCATCGGGCCGGAAGTTGATAGCGACTGACTTTATCATGGCGGATCTCCTCTCTTGATCTGGAATTCTATAGAGCGACATAACCCCGCGTCAATTAAAATATTATATATGTAACAATATCTTCCTTGCCTTTCTTACTTTTCCCGATACTATGCACATTAATAGGTACGAAGTATCGACTCACTCATTGAACACTATTTATACGGAGTAAGCTCATGAATGTTTCCCAGGCCATAACTGAAAGGCGATCCATCAATTTTTTTGATCCCGGGAGAACCATACCCGACGAAACACTGAATGAGCTGTTTCGCCTGGCCGGCCTGGCTCCTTCCTCCTTCAACCTGCAGCCCTGGGAGGTCATCGCGGTGCGCAGCCCCGAAAGAAAAAAAATTCTCCGCCAGTGCGCCTATGACCAGGCAAAGGTGGAGGAAGCCTCGGTCACTCTCATCATCCTGGCCAACACCATCGCTGTGGAGGAAAATATCAATGAGGTGCTGGAAAACCGAATCAGGCAGGGGTACATGAAACGGGAAGATCTGGAAAAAACCAGGAAAGCCCCCTTCAAAATGTACGGCGACCCCGGCAGCGAAAAGCGCACTATCTTTGCCGTCAAAAACGCCGCCTTCTACGCCATGAACCTCATGATCGCGGCCCGGGGCCTGGGACTGGAGACCCATCCCATGGACGGCTTCGAGAGCGAAAAGGTCAAAATGGAGTTCGGCATACCCGAACACATCATCATCCCCCTGCTCGTCGCCGTGGGGTACCCGGCCGAGGATCTGAAACTCCTGGAAAGGCCGGCGCGCCGGGATCCGGAAAAATATGTCATGGTTGACAGGTACCGCTAAGGAGGTATAATCACGGGCAGGTATGTACAGGAGACAGGGTCAGAGCCTCATTGAGATATTTCAACAAAAAAGGGAGGATTTATTATGGACGAGTTTCGCGTATGCGCCACCTGCGGTTATTCCAGGGGGTTTCACATATCATTTAAAAAAGCAGAACAGGGATTTTCCATCATTTTCATCTGTCCCGACTGCGGGTCTTCCTATGACCTGGCCCTGACTGAAACGGGTATCATTGTATCGGAACCGTTGAAAGGACTCGTCTTCGAGGAGCACGAGAATCAGTCGTGATCGGGATAGCGCGACTGTATGGAGCGCAGCACATCGAGTATTTCAAAGAAAATATCCACCAGGTCGGGGTCAAATTTTGAACCCTTCATTTTCCTGATTTCGTCAAGCACTGCTCCCTCCTGCCAGGCGTCCTTGTATACGCGTTTTGAAGAAAGGGCATCATAGACATCGGCAAGCGATACTATTCGGCCGTAGATGGAAATATCCTCACCCTTGCGCGGGAGCGCCTTTCCCCGGGAATCCTTTTCCAGCGGCTTCCCCGTATTGGCATCCACATATCCGGGATACCCGGTCCCATCCCAGTTCTCATGGTGGGTCAGGGCCACCTGCGCGGCAACCTCATCAAAATGGCTCTGCTTGTCACTGAAAAGGCGGGCTCCCAGGAAGGTGTGGGCCTTCATGATCTCAAATTCCTCCTGGGTAAAACGTTCGGGCTTTTTAAGGATCAGGTCGGAAATGGCTACCTTCCCTACATCGTGAAGCATGGCCGCCATCCTCAGGACATCACGGTTCCGTTCGATCTCCTCGGGGGATATCCCTTTGTAATGGGCCCACTTCTCGTATATCTCCATGGCATAGGATGCCACCCTGTTTACGTGTGCTCCTGTCTCCTTGGGATCACGGAGCTCGGCCATCTGTATCATGCGAAGCAGAAGGGCGCGCGTCATCTGGGCGCGCTGAAGGACCATGCTGGCCGAGCTGGCAAAGTGAGTCACGTAGAGTTCGTCATCAGAGGAAAATACGTCAATGGCGCCGTCTCTGTTCAGGGTATTGATTATCTGAAGAACTCCGAGGACATCCCCGGTCTGATTCTTTAAAGGCACCGTGAGCATTGACTTCGTTGTGTAATTTGAGCGCTTGTCATATGACTGGTCGAAATGATATGATGTCTCACTTTCAATGCCGTATACATCGGGGATATTGAGCAGTTCCCCCCGCGAGGCCACATAGCCCGAAATGGACCTTTCATTTATGGGAACACGAAAAGAAGAGTATATCAGCTTTTTCCCCGGAGGCAGCTTGTTCTGCTGGGTATCGTTCTGGGCATGAGAAAAAACAAGCTCGTTGCCTTCCTTGACATAAATGGTACCGGCATCGGCATTGACGAAACGCCGTGCTTTCAGGAGAATGCGCTCCAAAAGAATATCAACATCCTGAACTGTGTTTAGTTCGGAACCAAGCCGGAGAATCTCCTTTATCGTTTTTGTCTCATCCATATGTTTCAACCGTTAACCGGTACGCTGCTGAGCCCGACTATCTGAAAGCATGCCATCCAAAAAATATATCCTTTTTTTCCTCGTACTGTCAAGTTTTTTGTCTTAACCGTCATTTAATTGTTACGCTGTAAAATTATGATTGCATATAACAACACCTGTTTTATCCTTTTATGAGACTACGGCGGAGCATATGACAGAAAACAAACCCTTTAATAAAAACGATTTCAAATTTTTCATCGATCTCATCACAAAGGCCGGCGCATTGGCCCGTGACATCCAGGTGCATGGCATGACAGTACGTCGAAAGGATGATACCTCAATTGTCACCCAGGCTGACCTGCAGGTACAGGACCTTCTGATCAAGGAGATCAGCGGCAGATTTCCCGGGGCGGTCTTCGTGCACGAAGAAAATTTTGACATCAGCAAACGCCAGATGAGAGATGATGCGCTCTCCTTTATAATTGATCCCATTGACGGCACCGCCATGTACAGCATGCACCTTCCCATATGGTGTATTTCCATCGGAGTGTTCAGGGGTTATTCCCCCCTCTATGGATTTGTTTTCTCCCCGGGCTGCGGCATGCTTTTCCACAACGATGATGACCATGCATACCTGAACGGACATGTCCTGGAAGTGGACAAGAATATCGGCGTGGACAATGAGACTAATATCTTTATTGCATCGGAATTTCCGAGAAAATTTACCCTGACGGCACCGGGAAAAATCAGAAACCTGGGATCATCGGCGCTTCATGCCTGCCTCCTCGCCGACAACCGGCGCAACCGCTCCCTGGCTTTTATCGGGCAGTCCTACTTATGGGACTGGGCCGGCGCCATACCTGTTATTCTCAGGGCGGGAGGACAGATTAAATATTTGTCAGGGCGTGACCTGGATTACCGTGAAATTGTGAATAATGATTATAAATTCCCCGAATACGTCGTGGCGTACAGCTGCGAGGACTTCGACCTGATAAAAAATTATTTCGTGGAAAAAATATAGCCGGGGCATCACCCCGCAATATACCGGAAGGATGCCCCGAAAAAACGTTACTTGCCGGAACGGGTTCCCCTTCGCTCCTGTCTCATTTCACGATTCGTTTCTCGTTTCTCTTTTCTTTCCTGAACTGTTTTCTTTTTTTGCTCAGCCTTATCCTTGGCCTCATCTTTCTTGTCAACCCTGTTCTGTGCTTTTTCTTTATGCTGTTCTTTCAGGGCTTCCTTTGTTTCATTCCTGTTCTCAAGCCTGTTTTCAACACGCTCCTGATTCTCCTCTTCTACTGCCGCCTTTTTTTCTTCCCTGATTTCTTTTCGATTCTGGACTCTAGCCTGTTTCTTCTCTTTCTTCTGCTCACGTACCTCGGCTTTTTTTGCAGGTTTCACCGCATCCGTTGATTCCACATCCTGTGCGTAAAGGCCTGCAGGCAATATCATCGCCATCATTAAAAGAAACATATTGATCTTTTTCATTTTCTTTTCTCCTTTTTCTTTCACATGCATCAATGATGCCGTCAATCCTTTCTGGTTTGTTTCTTGAGCCGGCGTTCAGGCAAACAAATCATTTCGGGATTCTTCGTGCTTCATTCGTACTTTGTGATACAATCATCGGGGAAAGGAATGACAAATTTTTGATGCTTTTCATAATTTTTTTCCCGTTTCGATGATCCGGATATTTTATATAATTGATTATAAAAAGATTGTCACATAATCAATGCTTGATTGTATTATCATACTAATGGTATTTTGTATATCCATATGCTCTTTCTGTCATTATTAAGGAGAATGATGATTCATGAGAATAAATACTAAGATTTCTCTTATTTTACTCATCGGTTTGTACCTATATTCCGCATCCCCGGTTTCAGCCGCCGACGATAAATCCTGGACAGCCACTGCCGGCATAAAAGGGGCCTTCTCTGCCGGAGGAACCGAAGCATATAACAACCTGCAGCCCTTTGCATCTTTTCAATATGACCTGGATGCCGTGTCTCTCAAGATTTCCTATCTGCATTATTTGAATTACCAGGTTTCCCCCCTGGTCGATTCACAGATAATAGCCTCCACAACAGAATATGATTACCTGCATATCAACCGCTTTGATTTTGGCATCAATCAGAGATATTACAAGAAGCTTGAAGCAGGGGTTGAGGTGGGATACTTTTTCGGTGAATCACAATATAGAAGGATCGCTTCCCTTTTTACACTGGGCTGGTACTTCGATAAAGTTTATGCCGGCGGAGAATTTTCCTTCAACCGGACTTCTTTCTCGTTTTATTCCGATTCATTGGCCGAGAACATGGATATTACATACGACACCTTCGATGTTTATGGAGAGCTGGTCTATACCTACACTGACCGGACTTCTCTGGACGCTGGATTGTCCCTGCTCTGGATATCTTCCGATGCCCTGAATGAAACTTTTTCAAAAAAATCGCTTCGCTTCGGTTTTTCCCATCTCATAGTGGATATGCTTAATTTTTCCGGCGGATTAAACATGGGATACGATTCCAATCAATACTTCCATGCAGGCCCTGATGCGGGATTAGCTCTGAATCTCCCGGATTACGTCTCACTGAATTTATTCTATTCCTTTACCTGGTACCGGTACAGCAGCACTAATGTATCTGGGCTGGGTGGCAAGTTTCAAGTAAGCACAACATCTGTGAGCACCTATAATACTCATTTTCTCAGTTATGGGGCTACGCTCCGGTATTAAAAGACCGAATCATTTCCCAATACAGAACCGGCTGAAAATGGATCCCAGAATATCGTCAGGTGTGATCTCACCGGTGATATCTCCCAGGTTTTCCAGGAGTGATTGCAGTTCGAAGGCAATGATTTCCGGCGGCTCTTTGGACTCCACCAGAAGAAGGGCCTGCTGTACATTTACTATGGCCTTTTCAAGAAGAGTCATAACCCTGACATCGGCAATAAAGGTGTTGCTCACATCGACAAACTCATGGTGGAGTATTCCGGCTATAGCCTTTTCCAGGGTTCTCAGACCCTCACCGGTCTTCGCTGAAAAGCGGATCACGGTCTGCATCAGTTCCGTTTCCATGGGACGCACCGTTTCTTCCGAGGCCAGGTCAATTTTATTGATGAGGTAGAGAGTTCTCTTCGTGCTGACCTCCCTGAGTATATCCCGGTCTACATCGGTAATCCCCGTAGTCCCGTCCAGTACCATCACCACGATAGATGCCGTGGCAATGTTTTTATGGCTCAGCTCGATACCGATTTTTTCAATGGTGTCACCGCTCCTGTTGATGCCGGCCGTATCAATGAGATTCACGGCCAGTCCCTCTATCTGGACGGTTTCCTTTATAAGATCCCGTGTTGTACCGGGAATATCAGAAACAATGGCCCTCTCCTGGTTTAAGAGCATGTTCAGGATACTTGATTTACCCACATTGGGTTTCCCCGCAATTGTCACGTCGAATCCCCGGGACACTTTCTCCCCCAGGCGGCAGCGCAGGAGAACATCCTCCAGGTCACCGAGGATAGTCCCTGCAATACGGAGGGATTCCTCGCTGCTGACAAATTCAATATCCTCGCCGATAAAATCTATGCCGGCCTCGACATCGGCCTTCAGGGTGATGCACTTATCACGAATTCCGGCAATGGCCTCGCGGAGTGAGCCGTGCATCTGCATCAGGGCGGCCTCGACTTCCCATGCACTCCTGGCCAGTATCACCTGGTTGATGGCCTCCGCTTCGGTGAGATCCATCTTCCCGTTCAGGAAGGCCCTCCTGCTGAATTCCCCCGGCTCTGCCATGCGTATCCCCCGGCGAAAAAGAAGATCGAGTATGCGATGCACGATTATCTGGTTGCCGTGGCAGAAGATTTCCACCATGTCCTCGCCGGTATAGCTGCCGGGTCCTTCATAAAAAACCAGAATAACATCATCGACAGCCTTGCCCTGGTCAATTATTGACCCGTACCGGGCATGACGATTTTCAATAGAGGAAGCGTTGCTGAAGAGGGATTGTACGGCCCCGAGAGAACCGGGGCCGCTCATACGAATTATGGCGATTGGTGCATTGACCGGAGAAGTGGCTGGTGCGCAGATTGTATCGTCGTACATTTTTACTGATGATTTGCCGGCATTATCTTGATTTTACGGTAAATGCCCTGCCCTTCGCTCTTGGTCGTCACCCTGCTGTCATTCTGCAGGGCAAGATGAATCAGACGGCGCTCGAAGGGATTCATGGGTTCCAGGGTCCAGGGTTTTCCCGATTTAATTACTTTGTGTGCGATGTCGCGGGACATTTTCCGCAGTGCCCGCTCCCTCTTCTCCCGGTATTCTTCAATATCCAGTATGATTTTTTTCTCACTCTGCGTCTGGTGGTTCACCATGAGATTGACCATGAACTGTAGCGCTTCCAGGGTTTTCCCCTTTCTGCCTATTATCAGGCCTGAATTCTTTTCGCTCTCCAGTTCTATGTAGACTTTGGATTCACCTTCTTTCAGGTCTTTTACACGGGCATCAATGCCCATTTTATTTAATATCGCGAGAAGAATCTCCCTGGTGGTATCCCCCACATCGGCCGAGCTCTCATTGTAGAAAACCCGCACCTTGGCCTGCTTTGATACACCAAATCCGAAAATTCCGCTTTTCCCCTGTTCAAGTACTTCAATGTTTACCCTTGAGGCATCCTGTATTCCCAGTTCTTCAAGAGCTCTTTTTGTCGCGTCATCTACTGTCTTTCCTTCCATTTCGAGGACTTTCATATATTGCCTCCATTATATATAAGTGTCTGTTTTTCCTGTTTCAGGTTATTATTCGGGCAAAAGATTATGCCGTTTCCTTTGAAAATCTATTCACGATAAGCTGGTTTGCCACCTGGAAAAAGTTCTGCAGCGTCCAGTACAGGACCAGCCCTGAAGGCATGGACCAGAAAATAAAAATGAAAACCAGCGGCATGATGGTCATCATCATCTTCTGCTGCTGGCTCTGCCCCGTATCCACGGTGGTGAGCTTCTGCTGGAGAAAAGTAGAAATCGTCATAAGAACGGGCAGAATATTCACATTGAATCCAGCGATAGTGGCTACAGTATCGGGCATTGACAAGTCTTTGATCCAGAATATAAAGGGCGCATGCCAGAGATCCATGGAATTGATCAGGGCGCTGTAGAGGGCGAAGAAAAAGGGCATCTGAAGGAGAATAGGCAGACATCCCCCCATGGGATTCACCTTGTTCTCGCGATACATATTCATCATTTCCTTCTGCATCACATCGGGTTTATCCTTGTACTTCGCCTTGATTTCATTTATTTTCGGCGTCAGGGCCTGCATTTTTTTCATGGAATCAGTGGACTTCTTCGTCAGCGGCATAAAGACGACCTTGGTGAGAATGGAGAAAATTACCAGGGACCACCCCATGTTTCCAAAAAGCTTGTTAATATTTTTGAGAGACCAGATAACGAAATACCGTATAGGCTCAATCAGCATGCTGATATCGGCCGCCTTTTCGATTTTTTTATCGACTGCTGCCAGACGATCCTTATTCTGCTCGCCCAGAAAGACGGTGTAGCTTTTTGTCACGGAACCGCCGGGACGCATGGTGTCCACTGGAACAAGCATACCCGTTCTGAAGCCCGTTTCGGCGCGATTATCCATCATCATGCTGGAACCGCTGAATTTTTCCGGAATCATTATAACCAGGAGATACCGGCTGGCCACGCCTATCCAGTTCACATTCCCCTCTTCCTTTTTGATGATACCGGCCTTGGAAAAGAACCCGCTCCCTTTGGTTTCGTTCTTATATTTTTCATTAAGAGAACAAATACCCTTCATGGTGTTATAACTGTTTGTAAAATCAAGGGATGGCCCCAGAAGGTCCGTAGGTGAAACGATGATGCTGTTATTAGGCAGGGTCAGATCACTCCTGCCTTTATTGATGAGAGTGTATTCAAGACGGAAACTGTCTCCCTTCTCCGTGAAAATAAATGTTTTCTGAATTTCCAGGGGAACCCCGTTCAGTATGATTCGGGTGGCAAAACGGATGGTGTTGTTTGCCTTCTCCGTCATGTTCCAGTAAGAAGAATCGAGAACATTGCCGTTCATGAATTCATTATCATTGAAATGCAGGGCAAAATCCAGCATGCCCCGGGCGGCGAAGGTGTTTTGCGGAACAACGACCTGAACATCCTTTTCCTTGAGAAGCATACTTTTAATGACCGCCCCTCTGTTGCTGAAGACGGCTTTATATTGTTCGGTTTCGACAAGGGTCGTAGTTTCGCTGCCCCTGGTTTCCGGAGCCGTAATTGATACAGGTTTATTCGAAGCAAGCGGTGTGTTAATTGCAGACCCCTGGTCAGAAGTCTTCTGTGTGGTTTTTTCCTGCTGTGTTTTCTGGACAGCTTTATTATCTACAACCTGGGGTTCCGGTTTAAATATTATAAACCATGCTATCCATATTGCCGCTGACAGGACAACTGCCAGTAAGGTTCTCTTTTCCATAATCTCATCCCCTGTGAATAATTGAAAGATCTGTTGTGACTGAACGTCACACAATGAAAAGGATACACGAGGGCAATGAGAAGAATAGTTATCTGTTTAAAAAGTGAAACGTTTCCGGAACAGGGTCGTACCCACCATCACTGTAGGGATTACAACTGATAATGCGTTTGGATGATAAATAAAAACCCTTTAAAAAACCATGTTTTCTCAATGCTTCAATGGCATAAGAAGAACAGGTGGGGTAATATCTGCACGAGGCTGGCAAAAGTGATGAGATAAAGATCTTATATCCCTTTATAAAAAGAATCAATACCGTAATCGCTAATGTGCCCACTATACTGGTAATTGCGTGGATATATTTAATCATTATAAAATCCCGGCTTTATGCAGAAGTCTTCTCAGTTCGTTTTTCTGTTCTTCGTATTTCATATTTTTAAACTCATCATTGGGTCGGATAATAATATGAAATCCTCTTAACATATCTTCCAGCATTTCACTGCATAGTGCTCTGATTATCCTTTTTGCCTTATTCCTGACGTGTGCTTTACCAAATCTTTTCTGAATAGTAATGCCGATCTTTATTTCATTTACAGTATTAAAAACAGATTTTTCTTCTTCCGTGTTCTTCGCGCTTTGTGTAACTCCCGGGCAGGGTAATAATAATAAGTGAATCCCTTTACCTTTGAATCTCTTCCCTTTTGTAAATATTTCTCTGAATAAATCCCTGCCTTTTAAAGAGTATCTCCTTTTCACTGGATAAAATACTATATCCTTGAGTTTAAACCGGTTTATTTGGGTAATCTCTTCTCATCAGAAACGGTTAATTTATGTCTCCCTTTCCTTCTTCTTCTTTTCAATACTTTGCGTCCTTCAGCAGAACTCATCCGAGCCATGAAACCATGTGTTCTATTTCTTTTCAGTCTGCTTGGTTGAAATGTCCTTTTCATGCAAGTCACCTCGTTATTTGTATATAAAGTTGGTAATAATCTCTCAGTTGTTTGTAAGATGCATTCTCATGCGGTTAAAAATAAACAAAAGCCTGAAAATAGTAAGGGATTAATCTAAAAAAAGTGAGCTATTTGTCAATAATATAAATTAAATTAATCAGAATTAATCCTTAAGTTCAAGCATATCATTAAGCTCTTTACTCTTCAGTTTTTCAATCAATTCATTTTCATTGTTGATAAACTTAAAATACCGCTTCACGCCGGTTATTTCCAAAAGACCCCGTATTGTTTCATTGGGATTCATGAGCAGCAGGTCAATGCCCGTGGCCGACAATTCCTGCATTATTTTTACCAGCAAAGAAAGTGCCGAGCTATTGATGAAAGGCACACTGGCCAGGTTCATTATAACATGCCTGGTTTCACCGGTTACATGGCTCTGGATATAGTTCTCCACTTTTTTAGAGTCTTCAAAAGTTATCTCACCGACAATATCAATAATATCGTATCCGTATTTTGTCCTTTTTGAGATCGCAAGCTCTTCATTCATAGGCGTCCTTTCATTCCGTAAAGAATAGTTACTCTATTATTTACTAAAAAATATGCCTCGTGTCAAATGTAATTAATGAGGAAGACTCATTAAAAATCCTTCACTGCCTGATTTATCGGCACGGCTGGTCAGAATTGGTAATTTCATCGAATCTATAAAACCGTAACTTACCTTTTATCCGCTTATTAGTTACGACCATATACTAGCTGCAATAGCCCCGGACCTCATGAAGGAAATAAACAATTGAAAATCTATTCCGGATCATATATGATAACAGCATACTACCAGATTGACACCAGGCGATTAATAGGAGGCAGGGAAATGAACGGATACTCAATAGAAAGTCTGACCGGCGAACTCGTTAAAATCCCCGCCCTGTCACATCTGGCCCCGGAAATGCTCTTCGGCAAAATCCCCTTTTTCTCCGATGTGGTTCCGGACATGCTGCAGCGGATTTCCCGTAAAACCCTTATCAGGATATTCTCCGGTGGTGATGTGGTGTGCCGACACGGGATGTTCAACGAATATTTTCATATCATCCTTTCCGGTACGGCCGCGGCCTTCATCCCCACGGAGGAAAATCCGCGCTATGAGCTCTACAGCCTGGGACCCAATGATTTTTTCGGGGAAGAGATACTCTTTTCCCGGGAGCCCAGGGAAAATTCCATCATTGCCCGGGACCGGCTCCTCACACTGGCCCTGGCCCCCGACGACATTAAAATGCTCATGGAAGGCAATGAAAATATACGCTCCCTTCTGGATCAAAACTATATCAGCCGCAAACTCCGCAAGGACCTGCGCAGCGTGCCTGTTTTCAGCCATCTCAATGACAATCTTTTTGAAGAGGTGCTTGCTCTTGCCAGCCTTGAATCGTGCCGAAAGGGTGAAACCGTCTTCAGGGAAAAGGATTTCGGCGACGCCTTTTACCTGATCAGGACAGGCGAGGTAGAGATTTTCCGCAGCAGGAAGAAAAATGATACGCTGATTTCCATCCTCGGCGAGGGGGAGTTCTTCGGAGAAATGGCTTTGCTTACCAGCGAGCTTCGCAACGGCACGGTCGTCGTGAGCAGCGATGCCGACCTGGTGAAAATATCCCGTGATGACTTTCTTAACCTCATCAGCCGCGATTCATCGGTCAGCCGGCAGCTCAGTTCTGTCGTGGATGAAAGAAGACGGACCAGCGAAGAGGCCATGAGCAATCCCCACATGCCCTTTATAAACCAGCGTCTTATCATCCTGAACCGCATGATCAACCGTCATCTTGATATTCTTTCCCAGTGCGCCATTGAAACCGAAAAGGGAAGCGCCCTCCTTGCCACGCTGCCCGGATCACGCTATCCCTACGTATATCCCCGGGACAGCGCCTGCGCGTCGCGTTTTCTCTACCAGCTGACACTGACGCCCATCAAGGCGGGGAATACCGCCTTCCGGCTTCTTTCGGAAATCGCCCGTTTTATCCTGAATTGTCAGCGTGCCGACGGATACTGGGGGCAGCGCTACGGCATAAAGGGGGAGGATAAGGGCATATACCGCCAGGAGGACAATGTGGCCCACGGGGTCACCATTTTATGCCGGTATCTGCTGGCGGCCCATCGCCAGGGAAAAAGCATTCCCGACCTGGACCGGTACATTGACTCGATCAGCCGGGGCGCGGCCTTTGCCCGAAACAATTATTACCGCAACGAGATCCATCTCTTCTTTTCCACTACCTCCATCCATGAATCGGCCATCGAGGAAGGATACTCTATATGGGTCAATTTCGCCTATCTCCTCATGCTGCGGCTCATTGAAAAGGTGTGCCTGGTCTACCATATCGGCGACCGCTTTCCCGAGGATATGTCCCTGAAAGCGGGCTTTGAGGCCACGCTGGACAAGGTGTTCTCCATCGGGGACCGGTATGTACGCCGGCTCAGGCCTGAAGGCATCGCGGACCTGCGTCCCGATATCACGCTCCTGAGTCCCTTTTTTTTCAACACCGGCATGGAGGATGACTGGTTCCGAGACAATGACATATTCCGGCGCTCCGTGGAATTTCTCTCCGACAACCTCTGGGACCCGGACCTGGGCATGCTGCAGCGCTACCTTCCCTTTATCGAGGACCCGGACACGCATATCCATGCCGGCAACGGCCCCTGGATACAGTACACGGCCATGCTGGCCCAGTACTATTATCATACCGGGGATCTGGAAAAGGGTGACGGCATCATGAACCGCATTGACTCATACCAGTCACGCGAGGGGCACCTCTGCGAGCATCTCACCACGCCGGAACGCTTTTTCGAGTTCAAGCGGCTGGAATGGATACCCGGCCACGACTATGAAAAGGAATTCGAGGATAAAATCCTGGTCCCCGGACTTCCCTATGACCATATCGTGGAAGAGCTGAACCATATGAAAAACGCCTATGCACATATTGAAGAACAGATCACTGCTGGAGGGCCTAAAAAATTCATCTCCTTTGCAACGCCGCTCATGTGGTCCCATGCCGAATACGCCATGGCCCTGCTCATGAAGGCAAAGAAGGAACTGGAACGCTATTCCTATACGCTGGGTTGAAGGAGAAGGCCTTATTCTTCGGGAGCATGATATTCAGCCAGCCGGTCAATGGCAATTTGCCGTATCGTGTTTTCCCTTTTGTCCCCGTCCAGGGAACAACTGCCGGACATTCAGGTCTTCACGCCGAAACGGGGAAGAATTATTTTCATGAATAATCTGTAGAGAAAGGTGTGTCCCATTATAAAAATAATAAAAAATAAAACGGCTTTTATTTCCGGAGTCATGGAAAGGTCCTTTTTTTAGATTTTTAGTATTTTCTTTATTTCTATTACTTTATGTCAATCCTAAAAATAATTTTCATCGCATGGAAACAGCAGGTCCTTTGCCTGCCGAGTTATTTCTATTGACAAAAACCGTAACCTGTCCCAGTCTCTTTATAAAAAGGAGCATTCGCTGAGCATAATGAAAGAAGTCAATCCGAAGCAGAAAAACGAAGATCCGGTCATAGCACTGCCCAGGGGCGGCTACCTTGTCGATACCGACATCGGGTATATACAGTTCGGTTCACCGCCGGAAACAATCAAGGATACCATGCGCATGCCCAGGGGAGTTCCGCAAATCTTTGTTCTCACGCGGGAGATGTTCAACTGGGTCAAGGGTATCAGCGTTGCCGAAATCGAGTTTCCCCTGTATTACAATTACTTTATCAAAAACAAAAAGACCTATATCCTCTGTCGTGAAGAACAGCTCAATCCCATCAAGAGAGTACTCCAGGAATCCATATTCGGTCCCCATGAATTTGATCTCTGCATAGATTACGATGTGGAAACCTGCGATCAGACAATACCTGACATCAAAAGTGAAATGGAATTCTTCAGAAATAAAAACAGGTTTTCCAATCTCTTCGAGGTGGGAATTTTCAAGAACAACCGGTTTACCTTTAAGGGAATAACCATTGAGATCGATGAAAACGACAACTATCATGTATCACAGAAGGGTGCTAAAATTGCAGAAATACCGGGAAAGGTCCAATACAAGCCGACATACCAGATCGGCGAACGTCTGCCAGAACCCTACAAGCCTCCGCTCTTCGGTGTGACCTGTCTCGGTCCGAGTCACGGGTTCGACCCTGAAGAAAACACATCGGGGTTCATCATCTGGCTGAACCACAAGGGCATCATGGTGGACCCTCCCGTCAACTCCACGGAGTGGCTCGAGGATTCCAATGTCAATCCCAAACTGATCGAAAGCATCATCCTGACCCATTGCCACGCCGACCATGACGCAGGCACCTTCCAGAAAATTCTAGAAGAGGCGAAGGTGACTATTTACACGACAGAAACGGTCATGATGAGCTTTCTCCGCAAATATTCAGCCCTGAGCGACGTGCCCATAAGCTACCTGCTGAAGCTCTTCAATTTCAACCCGATAAAAATCGGCAAACCTGTATTCATCCATGGCGGCAAATTCACCATGTTTTACACGCTCCACTCCATACCCACTATCGGGTTCCGCATGGAGTTTCAGGACAAATCATTCGTTTATTCATCGGATCACAACAACGATCCCGACGTACATGAAAAGCTCCTGGAGGAGAACATCATAACCGAGGAACGATACCTGGAGCTGCGTGATTTCCCCTGGGACTCCGATGTCATCTATCACGAATCGGGAATTCCTCCCCTGCATACGCCTATCAGGGTTTTTGAATCCATGAAACGCGATATCCAGAAAAAAATTGTCATATATCACATCGCCAAAAAGGATTTTCCAAAAAAATCCCGTCTAACCCTGGCCAGGTTCGGCATGGAACATACGCTCTACTTCAAGGCGCGGCCGCCCCGTTTCGAAAAGGCGTACCAGATACTGGGTATACTCAAAAACCTGGACTTCATGCGGGAGATCACCATCGACAAATCCATGGAATTTCTCGAGATCGTGGAAGAGGAACGGTACCGGAAGGGAGCCCGTATACTTGAAAAAGGGGCCCGTGGGGATAAATTTTATATCATCCTCTCGGGAAACGTGTCCGTAGACAGCGGCGGTCTTGACCAGCGGAAGATTTACGGCACCTATGATTATTTCGGCGAAGTGGCCGTTCTCACCGAGCAGACCAGGGCCGCCGATGTATTTGCCGAAACCGACGTGGTGCTCTTTACCATCGAACGGGATAAATTCCTGAATTTCATCGCCGGCACTGAATTTGAAAAAACACTTCTTCGCCTGATCAAAATCCGCACCAGTGAGACATGGAACCTCCTGTCCAACAATACTTTTTTCCAGCAGTGTACGGCATCTCAGAAAACATGGCTCGAGTCAATCTTCGTTCCCGAGGAGCGGGAAGGTTCAGGGGTCATCCAGAAAGAAGGGGAATTGATCAACGCCATCTACATCATCAGGAACGGAACCGTCACCGTTTCCCGGCAGGAAAAGGAAATTGCGGTCCTGGGCAGGGGAAATGCCATCGGTTCCATGCAGAAGGTCCACAGGGAAGCGCCGTCCAAATATACTTTTTACCATAACAGTTCCGTTTCTCTCTATGCCATGAACCATGATGACGTCATACGTTTTGTAGAGCATAATCCCGGCCTTCTCATGAAGCTGACCTTTGATTACTGACAAAGAGTATCGGGAAAAAACACAAAAATAGAGAATAAATGCCATTTTTACTCTTGCTTAAGCATCCCTGCTAGCGTATAATACCCCTAATCAATTGATCCTTCTCCCCATCATCGTGATAGTGTAATGGTAACGCAATGGCCCATGAAATAAAAACAATAACAGATACCGCTCTCTTTGGAGAAATTCTCAACAATTATTTTCGTGATTCCAAGCCCGAGGTGCGTCTCTCCAATGGTCATGTATCATCACAGTTTCTGGGATTTAATGAAGGAAAGGCGGCCTTTAAGGTCTTTAACGTCAAAAACCTCCCGCAGGACTGTATGATCATAACCAAAAAGGGAACCGAACTCGTATATGCCTATATGAAAAATATTGGTCAGGAGGAAGACCAGCTCTTCATTTTCGTACCGGAAAAATTCCAGATAATTTACTCTGAGAGGAAGGAAGAGCGAATATCTATGCCATCCGACGAGGGAGGGAAAAAACTGGTATTTGTCACCAATATCATCTCGGACTTTCTCATTGATAACTATCTCTCGCAGGAACAGAAAAAAATTGAACAGATACGGGAAAGAATAAGCGAGGCCCTGGATAAATCCTTTGAATATATACGGGTCTGTTTTTCCAGCGACGGTACTATGGACTCCCGCATGAAATTTTTCAACACAAGCATCACCCCGATATTTATTCCTGACCTGGATAGGAAGGAGTTGTCCAAGGATGAGGCCACGTACAACTTCTATATAAACAATATCTACGCCACGGACTACTATATCAAGAATCACAAATACATTTCCGAAATTGCGGTACCGCTGCTCTACCAGATGAAAATGCCCTACGGTTACATACAGGTTAACAGCAAAAATCCCATGAATGAAGCGATGTTCCGAAGCCTGAAACAATTTTCCATCCAGGCCGATGCTCTCTTCACGCAGCAGAAGATATTCAAACCCGCCGATGAACGCTTCATTGTCACCAATATATCAAAGAAAGGATTTGCCATAGCCTTCAAGGAAAGAAAATTCATTCGCTATTTCAAGGAAAACCGGGCGGTAAGTCTCGATATGATCCTGCCGGGAAACAAGAAGGCATCCATCTATGCCATGGTCCGTCACATAACGACCAATGAGAAAAAAATAATTTTAATCGGCCTGGAAATACTGGAAACGGAAGCCCTGGGCGAGGTGAATTACGACGAATACATAGATACACTGAAATAATGTTCCACCAATCTTTATATATTTATAAATACAGAAACATGAGCAGGGGGCATATCAAATGAAAAAATTATTATTTTCAATCATTTTTATCGCATCCGTCCTGGTTATGCATGTCTTCAGTGAAGACAATAATTCAGCAGGAACCGGTCAGGATCCCGCGATTGCTGAAATAATAAACGCTCACAATAAATACCGGTCTGAGCTCGGCATTCCTCCCCTTACCTGGTCGAACACGCTGGCAAAAAACGCAAAAACCTGGGCAGACCGTCTTGCCGGAGAAAGAAGAATGTATCATAGCTCCGACTCGGGAGAAGGAGAGAACCTGTGGATGGGGACCTCGGGATACTACTCTTTGACGCAGATGGTGGACAGCTGGGGAAGAGAAAAAAGAAATTTCAAAAAAAGCAGGTTCCCCAATGTAAGCCGTTCAGGAAACTGGGCGGATGTGGGGCATTATACTCAGATTATCTGGCGGACAACAACTGAAGTGGGGTGCGCACGATCCAGGGGCGGCGGATTTGATTTTCTTGTCTGCCGATATTCTCCTCCTGGTAACTATATGGGGAAGGAAGTCTATTAACTTTCCCGTGTTTCATCGACAATTTTCTTCAACGCGTCGGGCCGGTTCGTGATGATCCCGTCAATGCCCCAGCCCAGGAGCCGCCGCATGTTCTCTTCCCGATCGATAGTCCAGGCGAATATGGGGATGCCCCTTCGGTGAGCGGCGCGGATAAAGGCCGGCGTGATAACACGGATTCCCTGTCGGCATCCCTTTCCTTCATACTCGGGGTACTTGCCGCTGGAAAACTCCGGGATAGAAAAGACGTCGCACCGGAGAGTACACAGCCGGGAAATCCGCAGCTTCACCGCAATGAGAAACACGACAATCTCCTTCTTCGAAGCACTGGTTGCCACCAGGGGATACATTCTTCTGATAAATCTCAGAATGCTCCCATTAAAAGAACCCATGATCACATATTCTGACTCGCCGTAATTTTTTATCGTCTCCAGCACATTCCGGGTAAAATTACGGTCATGATATTTGACATCAATGGATTTCAGCACATGGGGAAAGGCCGACAGAATCTCTTCCAGTGAAGGTATACGGTATCCCTTTCCCCTGAAAGGATGGGATATTCCCCCGTCGAAGGAAACGGCATATCCGGCATCAAGCCTCTGTATTTCTTCCAGTGAAAAAGACGAAACACTGCCCGTACCGTTGGTGGCCTGTTCCACGGTACCATCATGCATAACCACGGCATGCCCGTCTGCCGTTTCCCATACGTCCATTTCAAGAAGAGCCTTTTCATCAATTTCCAGAGCTCTTCCGAAGGCCTCCATGGTATTTGCCGGATGCTCCTGTGAGGCCCCACGATGAGCCGCCAGGGTAAATGAATCCAGATTTTTAATAAATTGCTTTTTCACCCTGCTTCTATCTTTCAAAGAGAGCCCCCTTTTCCCCAAGACTTATTTGCCGCTATGATAATCCTGAAGCGATTTGACGTCCCATATCCCCTTTCTCTTGGCCTCTATGCCCTTGGTGGCTGCCATGGCCGCGGCCATTGTGGTGATATAAGGAATCTTGAACTTTATCGCCGCTTTCCGGATATAGGAATCATCATGTTCACTCTGTACGCCTGCCGGTGTATTCATAATGAGATGAATCTCACCGTTTTTAATTTTGTCGATGATATTGGGACGGCCCTGGTAAACCTTCAACACCGGTTCAGTATCGATGCCGTTGTCAGCCAGAAATCGCTGAACTCCTTCCGTGGTCATGATTTTAATGCCAAGACGTTTCAGCTCCCGCGCAACCTTCAGGGCCTCGGGGCGGTCATTCTTATTCACTGTCAAAAGCACTGTACCTTCCAAGGGAATGATCTGCTGTGCCGCCTCCTGGGACTTGGCATAGGCCAGGCCGAAGGAATCGGCAAGACCCAGGACCTCCCCCGTGGACCTCATTTCCGGCCCAAGAACGGGATCAACTTCCGGGAACATATTAAAGGGGAATACCGATTCCTTAACACCGAAATGATTAATGTGTTTTTTCTCTATCTTGATTTCCTTCAGAGTCCTGCCCAGCATGATCTGCGTGGCAATGCGGGCCATGGAAATATTGCACACTTTTGAAACCAGAGGAACCGTGCGTGATGCACGGGGATTGGCCTCGAGGATATAAACCTTGTCGTCGGCAATGGCATACTGGATATTCATGAGCCCAACGACGTGCAGCTCGATAGCGATTCTTTTCGTGTATTCCTCAATGGTCCTGATATGCTTTTCCGGTATCGTGACCGAAGGAAGTACGCACGCCGAATCACCGGAATGGACACCGGCCAGTTCAATATGCTCCATAACGGCCGGCACAAAGGCATCAGTGCCGTCACAGATGGCATCTGCCTCGGCCTCGATGGCGTTATCAAGAAATTTATCGATAAGGATGGGCCGTTCAGGAGAAACATCAACGGCCGCCGCCATGTAATTTTTCAGCATGTCCTGGTTATGCACAATTTCCATGGCCCTTCCGCCCAGGACATAGGATGGGCGGACGATAACCGGATAGCCGATTTTCGTGGCTATTTCAATAGCCTTCTCAACGGTGCTGGCCATGCCCGACTCGGGCTGCGGTATGCCAAGCTTTTCCATCATAGAATTGAACCGCTCCCGGTCCTCGGCGAGATCGATGGATTCCGGCGATGTTCCCATGATCTTTACCCCGTTTTTCATGAGTTCGTCGGCGATATTAAGGGGAGTCTGCCCGCCGAACTGCACGATGACTCCTTCCGGTTTCTCCTTTTTGTAGATGCTCAGAACATCTTCAACAGTGAGGGGCTCGAAGTAAAGCTTATCCGAGGTGTCATAATCGGTGGACACCGTTTCGGGGTTGCAGTTTATCATGATGGATTCATATCCCTCATCGCGGAGGGTGAATGCGGCATGCACACAGCAGTAGTCGAACTCGATTCCCTGACCGATCCGGTTGGGACCGCCGCCCAGGACCATGATCTTCCGGTTATTTGACACGGGCACACTGTCGGGAGCGTTGTATGTGGAAAAATAATAAGCTGCATTCTCCACACCGCTCACCGGTACTGCTTCCCATTGTTCCACAACATCCAGGGCCGTTCTCTGCTTCCTCACGGCATCCTCGGTGGTTCCAGTGATGAGAGCCAGGTATTTATCGGCGAACCCATCCTTCTTTGCCCGTGTTAAAAGCGCATCGGGAATCGATCCGTTCCGGTATTTGACTATTTCCTCCTCCAGGTCCACCAGCTCCTTCATCTGCTGTATAAACCACTCCTTGATATACGTTCTTTCATGAAGAGTCGCCACATCAACGCCTTTGCGCAGGGCCTCGTACATGATAAACTGCCGCTCACTGGAGGGCACGCTGAGCAGACGAAGCAGTTCCCCGACGCTCATTTCATTGAATTTTTTCGCAAAACCAAGACCGTACCTTCCATTCTCCATGGACCTTATGGCTTTGAGAAAGGCCTCCTTGTAGGTTTTCCCTATACTCATGGCTTCTCCCACGGCCCGCATCTGAGTGCCCAGCTCGTCCTTCACTCCCTTGTATTTCTCAAATCCCCATCGTGGAAATTTCACTACAACATACTCGCCCGAGGGCGTATATTTCTCAAGAGTCCCGTCGCGCCAGTAGGGGATTTCGTCCATGGTAAGGCCGCAGGCAAGGAGTGACGAGATAAGGGCGATGGGAAAGCCCGTAGCCTTGGAGGCCAGGGCCGATGAGCGTGATGTCCGGGGATTTATCTCGATAACCACAACCCGTCCCGTTTTCGGATCATGGGCAAACTGCACATTGGTCCCGCCGATGACCTGAATCGCTTCTACGATGGCATAAGAATACTTCTGAAGCCGCTCCTGCAGTTCTTTTTCTATGGTAAGCATGGGGGCCACGCAGAAAGAATCGCCGGTATGTACTCCCATGGCATCGACATTTTCAATAAAGCACACCGTGATCATCTGGTTTTTGGCATCCCTGACTACTTCCAGTTCCAGTTCCTCCCATCCCAGCACCGATTCTTCCAGGAGAATCTGGGTTACCGGACTGGCGGAAAGACCGCGTGCGGCCACTTCCCGGAACTCCTCAGCATTATAGATGAGACCACCGCCCGTGCCGCCCATGGTATAGGCGGGCCTGATGACCAGGGGAAACCCCATCTCCTCGGCAATCTTCTCGGCCTCTTCAAGACTGTGAGCCGGTTTGCTCCGGGGCATCTCTATACCCAGCATCTCCATGGTTTTCTTGAACTCGATACGATCCTCGCCGCGCTCAATGGCATCGGCCTGCACGCCGATGATCTTCACACCGTATTTTTCCAGAATTCCCTTGTTGTGCAGTTCAGCCGAAAGATTCAGTCCCGTCTGACCTCCCAAGTTGGGCAGCAGCGCGTCGGGCTTTTCCTTTTTGATTATTTTCACCATGGTATCAAAGTTCAGGGGCTCAATATAGGTGATGTCGGCCGTACCGGGATCGGTCATGATGGTGGCTGGATTTGAATTCACCAGGACGATTGTGTAACCCAGGCTTTTCAGGGCCTTGCAGGCCTGGGTTCCCGAATAGTCAAATTCACAGGCCTGACCGATGATTATGGGACCGGACCCGATTATCATTATCTTGTTAATATCATGGCGTTTTGGCATGGGATGCTCTTCTCCTTCAGTTATTCTTGTATTATGTCTCTCTTTCGGAGAGATGTTTCCCCAGGCGCCCTGGATATTCAAGAATAAAATACATTTTTGTGTCATTTATTTGCCGACAGTACGGAAATGCATATCCTGATAGAAAAATTAACCTTTGGGCGTCGGGAATGTACTCCCGGGACTCCAGTGTCCGATATGATCTGGAACAATCCTGATACCCTGATTGGCTTATACGGCCTGCGGGTTATTCTATTGACAGGCTTAAAGGGCCATGAAAAAGTCTGTAAAAATGTCCATTACATGGGGGTTTGCCATGTCATTCATCAACCAGAAAAACCTTGTACGCTATGGGGTGGGTTTTTTGAATATACGCTTTCATTTCCTGCTCATGACGGGCTTATGGTGGCGCAGGAACCGTACCTTTTTTATATTCGAAGACAAAGCATATACCTACGGGGAAACCAGGGAACAGGCGCAGCGCTTCGCCCGGCTCTTTCTTGCCGAAAGAAAAAAACGCGTGGAAGCGGGGACTCTGGGCAAAAAGGATCGCATGGCCATAGCCATCTACCAGGAAAACAACCCGGCATTCATTTTCTCCCACTTCGGTGCGGCCCTGGCAAACTGCATTGTCTTTGCCGTTAACACGGGATTCCGCGGCGAGACCCTCTCCGGTGTTATGAACCAGTCAGGCGCCGCGATCCTCATCACCGATCCGGTTCATCTGGGAGAGGTGATGAAGGCCATGCCGGCCATTACAGCCCTGGGAGCATCGGACGTGTATCTGTCGGAAAAATCACCTGGTCCCGTGGACCCTGCCGTCCAAAACCTGGACGACGCCGTGGACAAGGCGCAGTCTGTTGATGCCGATCAGTATTTTCTGCCCATTGCGAACACGAGCCCCATGATCGTCATTTACACCTCGGGCATGACGGGCCTGCCCAAGGGAGTACCCTGCACGCACATCAAGCTCTACGGCGCCGGCCTGTGGACGCAGATGCGGATCAGGCTTAATAAAAATGACCGCGGCTATATCTCCATGCCGCTCTTTCACTCCAATGCTCATTATGTGGGAATCATGCCCCTTTTGCTCGTGGGCGGCAGTTTTGTGCTCAAGCGGAAGTTCAGCGCCAGCGCCTTCGAGGAAGATATGCTGAAATACGGTGTAACCTATTTGAACTATGTGGGTCAGCCGCTCCATTACATTATCACAGCCCTGGAGAAAAAATACGGAAGCGGCGAGGCCGTGGGAAAGACCCTGGCTAATCATCCGCACAACAATTTTAAAAAGGCCCACGGGAACGGTGCATCCGTCGTGGACCGTAAAAAACTCAAGCGTTATCTCAACATGCACCACATTTACGAGCTGTACGGCTCCACCGAGGCTCCCATCACAACAGCCAATAAGCCCGGCGACCCCATAGAGTCCCTGGGCAGAATACCCGGTTCGGTAGTCATCCTCGACGAACAGGGGAAGCCGTGCCCTCCGGGGATTGCAGGCCCCGATGGAAGTCTCCTCAACTACGATGATGCCGTGGGAGAGATATGCAAGAAAATGGGAAAGGACAATGTTTTCTTCGACGGCTACCACGGCAACACAAAAGCCACGGAGCAAAAATTCCGTGAAGGATATTTCCATTCCGGCGACCTGGGGCATGTGCGCATCGTCAATGGCAGGCGCTACCTGTATTTCAATGGACGCACCGACGACTGGATCCGGAAAGACGGGGAGAATTTCTCGGCTGAAAATGTATTACATTACGCGCAGATACTTCCCGGCGTCAGCGAGGCCATAGCCTTCGGCGCTCCCTGCGAGGTGTCCGACGAGAAGGTCATGATTGTCGTGCAGATGAAAGAGGGGAGGAACTTCGATCCCAGGGCTGCCTATGAGCATTTCATGCACCAGCAGCAAAACGGCGGCATGGACCCCAAGTGGATGCCCGACTATATCCGTATCATCGAGGCCTTTCCTGTCACCACCACACAGAAAATAATTGTCAGGCCCTTTAAAAAGCAGAACTTCAATCTGGCGGAAAATCCCGGCATGGAAATTTATTTCCGACGGCGCGGAGACACCACCTATCACCGCATGACCCCGGAGCTTTTCCGCGCGATAGAGGATGATTTTGAAAAGACGGGCAGGCTTTCAGTGCTGAATTCGGGCTGATACATTGAAAACAGTGCACGGAAAGTCCAACTCATTCTGAACTGCAATGCAGAGAGAAAGGTTTTCCCCTGTTCCCTGCGAAAGAAGGGAGCCAGTCGTGCATCATGAAAAATCCCTTAAAAGTGTTTTTTCGATTGCCCTCTCATATACTTAGCGGCATACTTGCCGGATCAAGGAAAGCCCGATATGGAACTGTTTGGAATCATTATTATATTTCTCATCATTTTTATCGCCCTCGCTATTCGTGAGAATTCCAAAAGTAAAAATAATCATTTTCCCGGAATAAATTATGCGGGACCGCAATACCTGATCGAGGCCGGAAAATCCCTGGGATGCAGAATGAACGCAACAGGGACCTACGGCACCGGGACCCTGGACGGTGTCACCTTTTCCCTGAAGACTTTTGTGGGACAGAACGAGCAATTAGGGACCGAGGTTTTCATCAATCATACCCTTCCGGTCAGGGGCCTCTCCAATATAACTAAGGAAAACATGCTGAGCAGAATTAAAAAAGATTTCGGCAAAGATGATGTCGTCATCGGCGACGGGTTCTTCGATGATAAAATGCTCATCAAGACCCAGAACTCCTGCGGCCTGGCGGCCCTGCTGAACCATAATACCAGAAAACGTATCCAGAGGCTTTATGAAATATCGGCCTCCTTCGAGATATCCAATTCCTGGATCAGGACCAATCTCCGCTTCAACGATAACAGCAAACAGGCCATTATCGATCTCGTCAAGGCCGCCGTGGCGGTCAGCGCTTCCCTGGTCCGGGAAAGTGATACCCGGCAAATGCTCATGGACAACATCTTTTCCGATCCCGAACCGGGGGTCCGCCTGAACAACCTGGAACTCCTGGCATCTAATTTTCCTTCATCCCCTGAATTGATGCAGGTCTATGAAGACGCCCTGGCCGACCCCTCCCTTAATGTGCAGGTAGCCGCGGCCTCACTCCTGGGTGAAAAGGGAATGAGCCATCTCCTGGAGCTGGCAAAAAACGGGAATCCCGAAAAGCTCCTGTTGCTGAAAATAATCCGTCTTCTCGGTGAACACCGCCACCTCGCCGGCAAAAACTTTCTCCTGGACCTCTTTACCCGCACCGGGAACAGGGAAATTAAAATTGCAATCCTCCATGCCTGTGAAGGGATGGCCAGCGAAGAACTCATTCCCTTCCTCGCGGGAATGCTGGAGGAAAAGGACCATACTATCCTTGCTCCTGTCATTGGCGCCCTGGGGACCTGCGGGAACCTCGATATAATGGAGCGGCTTTATACCTTATACAAAAACAGCCTTCACCCCGGTATTCGCGAAGAGGCCTCGCGGGCCATGAGCAAAATACAGGGCCGCTTCGGCGTTGAACGAGGCTGGCTCTCCGTAGCGGAGCTGGCCGGAACCGAAGGGGGGCTCAGCCTGGCCGATGAGGCCGGCGAAGGATCTCTGAGCCTGACGGAAGAAAAGGAATCAGAAGAATGAAGGATTCGCGATTTGCCATTGATCTGGGAACAACCAATACAGTTGTGGCCCGCTGGAATGATGACCTGGGCAGGCCCGAGATCATCCGCCTGGAAGACATCTGCCGGAACCGGGGAATAAATACAGCCATCGACGATTCCTCCACGATCCCATCCTCAGTTTACCTCCTCCCCCCGGAGGAGTGTTATGGCTTTCCTCTGAAATACCTCTATCGGAACAGGCAGAAATATACGGGCGGGCTCATCGGCCGCCGTGCCGATGAACAGGACGGCGGGCTTTGCAGCGACCGGTACATTACCGGGTTCAAACCCGCCCTGGCGGTTAGCGGGTACCGCTTTATCGGCAAACTTGGAAAATGGAACTTCACTGCCGATGACGCGACGCGCATTTTTTTCAGGTCCCTTTTCAATTCCATAGAAAAATCCAGAAAAATATCCGTTTCCGGTCTCACCTGCTCCATCCCCGTGGACTTCTATGAATTTTACCGGGCCCGGCTTCAGAAAATCACCCGCGAAGCGGGCATAAAATATTTCAGGACCATTGACGAACCCGTAGCCGCCGCCCTGGGCTATGGTCTCAGCATGAGTGAAGGAAAGAATATCCTGGTCATTGACTTCGGCGGCGGGACCCTGGACCTGGCGCTGATACGGATGAAAGAGGGGAGCGGAAACGCGGGGCACTGCACGGTCATTGCCAAGACCGGCGTCCCCCTGGGTGGAAACACCGTTGATGAATGGATTCTTCAAAAAGTCTGCTCCCATTACGGGTATGACGCGGCTGCCATTGCGGCAGATCCGTCGTCGCACTGGTGGTACCGCATGCTCCTGGCCGAGTCATGCCGCATCAAGGAATCCCTTTTCCTGAACGAGAGGGAAACCTTTTATCTTCTGCCTTCCGCCATAGTAGAAGGAAAGAACGTACCATTCCCGGGCAGGCGGGAACATTCCAGAAAGCCCATTGATATCACCGGAGAAGAATTTCATGACCTTCTCAGGGAAAAGGGACTTTACGATATTATTGACCGGGCCGTAATCGCGGTACTGGAACGGGCCGGAAGCATGGGCGTAAACGAAAAGGATATCAGCGATGTTCTGCTCGTGGGAGGATCAACCCTTCTGCCCGGCGTGTATAAAATGATCGAGGACCGTTTCGGCCGGGACCGTGTCCGCGCCTGGCAGCCCTTCAATGCCGTGGCCTTCGGCGCCGCGGCTTTTGCGGCAGAAAAGGTCTACAAGGACGATCACATAACCCATGACTATGCCTTTATCACCTATGACCGGAAGAGCCATGACAAGCAGTACAATATAATTATTCCCGCAGGCACGGGGTTCCCCACGCCGCCAGATCTGTGGAAGCGGCAGCTGACGCCGACCTGCGCCCTGGGAGTACCAGAGCGTCTATTCAAACTGGTCATCTGCGAAATCGGGAAAAAACACGTCGTGGGCCAGGAATTCATGTGGGATGAAAAAGGTTCCCTTCATTCACTCGATCAAGAAACGGAATCATCACTGATTGTTCCCCTCAATGAATCGGACCCGACCCTGGGAGTCCTTGACCCTCCCCACCAGCCCGGCGACGTCCATGCCCGGGTTGACCTCTCCTTCATGATTAACGAGGATAAATGGCTCTGCGCCACGGTCTTTGATCTTTTAACAGGGAAATACCTCTTCAGGGAGAGGCCGGTGATACGGCTCAAGTGAGCTCTCCAGCGGCATGAAATGGCAATAATCCATATTGCTAATGATAATATGATTCTGATTTATTATTAAAATATATATCAGGACGCATAAGAAGTCATAATATAACTTACTATTTTTCCTGAATAAATTATTCAACAAATTCCAGGATAATAATTTTCCGCGTTGAGGCTATGTACGCACGATTATTCTCGCATTCAACATCAACCGGTTCACCGATATCGACATTTTCTATGCTGTTTGCAAATTGGTTAACACTGCTGGAAATCCTTCCCACCTCATTCACAGCTCCGTTAGGACCGAATGTTCCAATACGAATCCCGTTATACGATTGTGCAAATATTATATATTCATCATTGCACACATGTGCATCACTACCCCCCGTACCATTCGGTTCCCAGTAATCAAGAAGCATGGGAAAAGCCGGTTCCTGACCATTGATGATCTGTATCGAGCTATTCTCCGATACTATTGCCAGGCTGTTTTCTGCGTCATAAAATTCAATATCATCCGCCAAGGTATACTCGCCCAGGTTAATATGTGATATGATTGAAATATCATCAGTATCAGAATAATCAATACAATCGATATCGATACCGGTCAGGGTTCCCTTGAATTTACAAACATATGCCATCTTGTTTTTAATATCAAGACCGAGACCACGCGTTGTATGGTCTATGCTAATAGTATCAACTGGACTTGGATTGAGAGGGCTGGATATATCGTAAATTTCGAGATATCCTCCAGTCACTACAAGAAGCAGATTGCCGTCGATTTCAACATCCTGAGAGTTTGTACCTGTAAGGTTGACTGTTGTTTCTATTTCAGGATTGCTTTTATTAGAGATATCAACAACGACGAGTTGATTATTGCCGGTGCACACATATGCTGCCGTATCATTGACTTCGACATCAACGGGGATACCGCTTGAAATTGGTACAGAACCGATAACTCCAGTATTTGACAAGTCAGTGGCATCGATTATTTGCAGGCCGTTGAGGCTGGCCACATACATGATGCTGTCTTTGACACATATATCTACGGTATCTGTGGCGGCACTGTAGATATATGCCAAACCAAGGATATCTTCTCCGGAATCCGATTTGCTAGAATCATCACAAAAACTTACCGATAAGACAACGGACAGGATAGCAATGTACTTCATAGCCTTTTCCATGGAATTTCATCTCTCTCGAATATATAATTAAACTAACTGCACCACTATACAGTTTTCATTATGCTGAGTCAAATAATTTTTATTAAGCAGGTATCCTTTGATAATATTGAGGAAAATTCCGGTCTCGACTTCAGCGAAGGCCCTTCTCAAGACGCCAGGCGATACCAATTACCAGCAGTGAAACGGCCATCATTAATGAATACACAACGACAATATTGTCCGGTGACGACGCCAGGCCCAGACTCAGGTGGAAGGCCGTCAGGCACAGGGCGAATACCAGCATAGTGCGCCTGAAACGGGCAGACGTTACTGTGACTGACCTGAAATAGATCAGAAGGCCCACGACGAACATGCCGATCTCCAGGGAGTTTGAAACAACCGGGTAATTCCATAGTCCAAAACCCATTTTGGTGCTGTTAAGACCTGAGACATAAATATCGGGAGCATGAACAATAACATCACACAGAAAGTGCGAGAACACACCCAGGGAGAGCACCAGGGACGCCCTGAGACAGGCGTCCTTTTCCTGTCCTCTCATCCGTCCCAGAAACATCACCGCTGCAAAGACCATCAGGGATATAAAGGCCATGCCCGCCAGGCTGTGCGTATAGGGCGATTCGCCTTTAATAGGGACCCACCTGGTGAAGCCGGGCACAATTTCCACTTTCTCAACACCGGTTATGCCCAGAGCATAATGAATAATATCGATCAGGGTCACTGAGAGGAACAACAATCCCAGCGAAAGTTTATTATCCGCCTTTTTCAGGGCCAGGCCCACGCCATAATGACCAATAAACATATCATACTCACTTTTTAATGATTTTTAGATTCATAGGAATTTCCTGTGTCAGAAACCGGTCCATAGGACACACGATGTAAGTCTTGTGCTGTGGTTCGACCGGTCACTGAGCTTTGCCGAAGTGCACCGACCGATATCGAAGCACTTGTGCTGAGCCTGTCGAAGCATCTGAACCTGTTTTTGATCACCGCCAGGTTGATGTATTGAAAAAATATACCGGGAAGGCAAGGCTTTTTAGAATTTTTCGCACACCAAAATCACCAAAATTAAGAAAATTTGCGTTGTAGTTCACCGTGAGGCCTTTCATTACCCGCTGAAGGTCCTCCGTACCCAGCTTTGATGCTCAGCCCAAGCCGGTCTCCGATTCTGTGAGGCGCAGCCCTTTTTGTCGCTTGCATTTGCCTCTGAATCATGGTATCATGGTGCTCCACGGAGGACTCATGGTTGGACGTTTTTTTAACATGATGCTTTCCAGATATGACGAAAACGACTATGTGCTGCGGCAGAAGGCCAGGGTGCTTCTGGTTATGTACATTGTCGTGTTTCTCGCGGTAGTTTTAGTCGTATCGCAAAATCTTCAGAACATGATTTTTGATGTGTGGGTCACTATTCCGTTGATCGGCGGGTTATTTCTGATTTTAGTCATGATATGGCTTCTTTCGCTCGGCTATTATACGTTTGCTGCACATTCGCTTATTGTATTTACCATCATTGATATCTGGGTCACGATGTATTTTGAAAAAGGGGAGCTCGTTGCCCGGCTTGACACGATAGCCATACTTATCGGTATTCTCTCGGTTACCGCTCTGGTGGCGTCGAAACATAAACAGGTGATTATTTTTTATTACGTGTTCAACATAATCTTGCTTCTTGCTTTCATTCCCTTTATGCGAACCAGACTTGGCATGACTTCTGATCAAATCGCTGAATATATGGGTGATTCGATCGGCGGGATAATCATTGCATGTATGCTCTCGTATCAGTTTTTTTCAATCTATACGAGCGCCCTTGCCCGGGCTAATGATGAAATTGAAAAAAACTCCGAACTAAATCGTACTCTCGAACAGAAAGTGGAAGTCCGCACATCCGAGCTGCAGACGGCTATGGAAGAGATCGAGGCGATGAACGATTATCTCAACGAAACAAACCGAAGTCTTCTTGACGCGCAGCATATTATGCATCGAGACATGGACATGGCGGTGAACGTGCAGCGCAAGTTTCTTCCCGGTGGGCCGCCGCAGGTCGACGGATGGGAGATTGCCTATCACTTCAGACCCATGTCCGGGGTGTCCGGTGATTTTTATGATTTTTATGTGAACGATCGCCGGCTTGACGGTCTCGCCATGTTCGACGTATCGGGGCATGGTATCGCCTCGGGACTCATCACCATGATCACGAAATCTATCCTGTATCGCAATTTCTCCCGATATCCCGAAAAACATATCAACGAGGTGCTTTCCATCGCCAACCAGGAAATCATCGAAGAGATCGGCCAGGTGGACAATTATATCAGCGGTATTTTTTTGCGTTTTGACGGCGGCCAGGTTGAATACGCAAACGCGGGACATATCGACATGCTCAAATATTCTGTCGGAAATTGCGTGACTCCTGTGCTGCCGCCGGATGTGGAAAGCAAGGGGCTTTATCTCGGGGTTGACATGATGAACTTTCCCTATCCGCAATTCCGGTTCAGCATAACGCCCGGTGACGAACTGCTTCTCTTCACCGACGGTCTCGTCGAGGGAAGAAATACCGATCAGGAACAGTACGGAATGCAACGCGTTATGGACGTCTTTACAGGTCTTGACCCGAAAGAATCGTGCGAAAACCGCCTGTATTTCCTGGTCAGGAATTTTCTTGAATTCACCGGAAACAATGTAGGAGATGATTTGACAGTGATATTGCTGAGAAAGAAATGATGATTTCTCCATTATCTGTTTCCATCCGGCATTGGTGATTGTTTTTTCTGTAATGATTTTTATGGATACACAGAAATTTCCTATCTATCAAAAAGGAGAGCTTTCCAATATGTTAATTCGTTTTAGAATAATCACGGTATTTTTATTGATGATAGTCCTGCATGTATTTCCATGTCAGATCTTATATGCCGCGACACCAATAACATTACAGCATGATCAGGAATCATACGAGTTATGGGACCACATTGACATTAATGTTGACCCCGACGGAAATCTGGGCCCTGAAACATTATCGCGCGTCCACTGGGAAAAAAACATCAGAAAGGTTATTCAGTATGGCCTCACAGGCTACACGTACTGGATGCGATTTACCGTCAACAACACTGCCGGAATCGATTCCGAGTATTATCTTGACACAAACGATACACAGACCGAGATAGTCGAGCTATATCTTGCAACGGGGACATCATGGAAACTTCTGAAACAAGCAGGCCGCTTCCACCCTGATTCCTTTAAGCTCTGGAACAGACCTGACATTCCTTTCGTTCCTCCCCGGGGCACCACCACGTATTACTTGAAAGCCGCCAGTCAGTCGTATATCAATTTTGAACCGGTACTGAGAACTCCGACAAATTATCTTAAAAAAATTTCGCGCTACCTCTTTTTGTATGGGGCCTATTTTTCAATTATTGTCGTCATGATTTTATACAATACGCTGCTATTCATCGGCATGAAGAGCAAGACCTATGCCTTCTATGTTCTTTATCTTATTTCCATTTTAGGGCACCAGTTTTTCGGCGAAGGGTTTGGCGTTATGTTCTTCGGAGCCGGATATCTCCCTCT
Organism: Spirochaetae bacterium HGW-Spirochaetae-1; assembly: GCA_002839375.1. Lineage (NCBI taxonomy): Bacteria > Pseudomonadati > Spirochaetota > Spirochaetae bacterium HGW-Spirochaetae-1. Next base: position 147,489 of record PGXY01000004.1, read on the forward strand.
CTACTCGGGGATAACCTTCATCGCAGCATGTCTCTTCACTGACTCGTATTTCGAAAACCGACGAAATCATCCATTGATACATCGGGCCGGCATCTGGCTGATGGTTGCCCTGGGGGTCTGGAGCGCAGGTTCGCTGTTTATCCATCCACAGCGATATGCCTATTTCATCACAAGCAGCATCGTTTCAACGGTGGTTTACACATATGTAATACTGAACTGTGCCGCAGCCATAAAGGCGGGGAATAAAACCGCGAGTTTTTTCATACTGGGCTGGTCGGGACTCATCATTTTTTCCGCGATGTATCTCGGGGTCATATTTCAGATCATACCCGCGAATGGGTTTACTCTGAACGGTATCGGCATCGGATCGGTCTATGAAGCTGTGATGCTCTCTCTCGCACTCGCCCAGCAGGTCAACATCAGCAGACAGGAAAGGGAGGAAGCAATACAGCGAAACCTCGACACCCAGACCAGGATGGCCGAGTCCTTTGCACGCTTCGTTCCCAAGGAATTTATTCAATTCCTGGGCCGGCAGAGCATCATAGACATACAGCTCGGCGATCAGATTCAGAGAACCATAACTATTCTCTTTTCAGACATCCGCTCTTTCACGACCTTCTCTGAAAAAAATACCCCCCAGGAGACGATAGATTTTTTAAATTCGTACTTTGTAAGCATCGGGCCCATAATTCGCAAAAACAGGGGATTCGTCGATAAATACATCGGCGATGCCATTATGGCCCTGTTCCCGGGAAACCCCGATGATGCCATAGACGCGGCTGAGGAGATGATGCATCAGCTCGATAAATTCAATGCAGACAGGACCATATCGAATCGTGAGACCATCAGAATCGGTATCGGAATTCATACCGGTGAATGCATGCTCGGCACCATTGGTGAAAAGGACAGACTTGAAACAACGGTCATCGCTGATGCAGTTAATACTGCCTCGCGACTTGAAGGCCTCAACAAACGGTTCAATACCACTATCCTGATATCACAGAAAACACTGGCGTCATTGAAAAACCCGGGGAAATATCATGTCAGGGACCTCGGACTTCAACAGGTACGGGGCAAGACCGATAAGCTGCATATCCATGAAATCATACAACAGCACGCACAGCATGTTTGATGATATCTTATGGTTAAGAATAAAATATTTCGGCTGCATGGGGATCTCGGCCACCCAGAACCGGTTGAGGAGACACGACATGTCTTATCCGCAGCTGATCACGGCGACCAGAAGGCAAAGGGTTTTCCCTTTATTTAACGCCCCTGCCCTTGAGCTTGATGATATAGGCACCTTCGTCGCTGTCATTATTTACAATGGTAACCGTGGCAAGACGAATGCCTACACCCGTGGGCTCGAAAACAGCACTGAGTTCCGTGGAACCACCTGGCTGGACCACCAGGGGAGGTTCTTCCGCTGACACGGGAAGTACGGATATGTCCTTTGCGTCGACCGTTATTTCACTGATTATCAGATCGGCCGTTCCCAGGTTTTTCACCCTAAAGATAACCTCATAGCTTGTCGATCCTATCTTCACCGTACCGAAATCGTAGGTGCTTCCCGAAGGCATGTCATTCAAATCCTGCATAATATGTATCTCCGGTTCGAGCACGGACAACGCAGTGAATGTGAGATATCTGGTACAGCTCATTATCGCCGGGAACGGCAACCGGGAGATTGCCGATACCCTGAATGTTACCGTGAGGACCGTGGAAACCCATATCACTCATATTTTCCACAAGCTGGGCCTGAAAAACAGGGCCCAGCTCATCAATTACTGCTCGGATCTGTTTTTCACTCCTGCCGATGAGAATCATGCCTGAAAGGTCACCATGGCTCGGGCCTTTTTTGACATTCCGGGGTCATGGCCCTCTTTTTTATATATTCCCGCGCTAGAAAAAGAGTAAAAACCCGCCCGTAAAGAATATTTTCCCGCCTATACGGGTTTTCCACGATGGCAGAATTACTTTTTTTAGGTATTATTACCCTGTGTAAAACAGATTTCTGGTATATATTTTCTATATCAACAATTAAGTACGATATCTGTACAGGGAGGAGAAATGGCAAAAGCAGGATCCGGCAAGGCTCTGTTTCATATGCTTTTTATCATTATTTTGTTTTGTATAATCGGGTGCTCGGGAGATAAAAGCCCTGCTAATTTGGGAGACGATGATAACTTTGTCTGGGACCAGTGTAACTGGGACCAGTCTAAATGGGAGTAGGGATTACAGGAAGGACAATAAATAGAAAGGAGATTATATAATGAAACAGTTTTCAGTACATATCATGGCAATGATAGTTGTTTTTTCCTTAACAGTCGGACTCAATGCGGCAGATGTAACACTTCCTTATTATTTTGTACCGGATACGCCGGCCAGGGCATCAGAGGTAAATGAAAATTTTGAAGAACTGGAGAATGCCGTCAACGAGAAGGTGGACCGATCGGGGGATACTATGACAGGGGACCTCACTGTTCCGAAAGTGGTTTATTCCACACCCAGGGAACACCGTGTTGCAATATCGGGTGTCCAGTTCAGGCCCAGGAACAGTACGGACGGGTATGCAATTGGGAGCAACGGGGGAACGAGAATTACCGCTGCTAATTCTACTAATTTTGTGATAGCCCAGGCGAATCTTCCTAATGGGGCAACCATTACGTCAATTACCTATTATATATATGATAGCGATCCTGCCAATGATCTTAGTGTATCCGGAAGAGTGCATAATTTTGCTACTGGCTCTTTTAGTGAATTACACGTTCCTGTCAAATCAAATGGCAGCACTCCAGCAAGACAGGTTTTAACTGTTACAGGCACAGCTATCGATCAAGGAATGGCGGTTGTGGATAATACAGACAGTACCATTACTATAGTAGTCTTGCCATATACCAACTGCGTATGGACGGCAAGTCTTTATATTGTTGGCGTATCAATTACCTATACGCTCAGTGAAGCTCAATGATGGCAAGGTGAAGCAAGAGCATATCGCTTTGACCTTGGAAGAACCGGCTCTATAGCAAACTGGTCTACTTAGCTCTTTGGATATATAGGAATCTCCGCCGTCAGAAACCGGTTCATGAAACTGAATATCTCTTATCTGAACCTGTCCCTGGCAACCGACAGGTCAGATTATTAACAGAAAATTCCGGACAGACAAAGCTTTTTTAAAATTTGCTAACGTTATAAAATTAAAATAGAAAATAGTGATACCGATATTCGCTGTTATCAGTCCCGTGTAGACTGGGTTGCGTATATTTTTAAATAACCTGATATACTTATTCCGATGAAAAGTAAAGATGACTATATTTCGAAGACAGAGGAGTTAAGCGATGCAGCATATATTCTCTGTTAGTCCCCAAATAACCATAGGTATTAAGACTAATTTAGATTGTATTTCGTATCGCATCATACAAAATGATGCATGTCTGGATTTAAATTCAATAAGCAATCAAGATCTTGGCTTCTGACAGATTCATCATAATACCATTCAATCGTGTAAATGAGGCGTTGGGCGAAGGATTTTGATTCGGCTAAATATTACATGGGTGATTCTTGTTACTTGATGATATAAGGAACATACATCATGTCAATATTTAATATATGATATTCCCACCATTTTCTTATTTCTTTTTCAAGACGGATAGCTAAATAGGAATCCCCACCTTTTAGTTTAAAATCATCAGCAAAGTCATTAAATAAACTCCTAAATTGTTCATGTTGTAAAATATGTTTATCATAGTCTGGGTAGTTGTTTAATTTCATAATATTTTCTTCAAAAGTAAAGTGCTTTTCAATGTATTCTTCAAGAAATAATAACAACTCTTTTAAGAATTTCTTACTTTTACCTTCATATATTGCGATAGTTAATATGTCTATTTTTTTGAATAATTGTTTATGTTGAATATCTATAATCGTAATTTTTGTATCATAATTATCAGTCCATTTAAAATTTTGCATTGGATTATTCCCAAATTATATTTATTATATGATTCTTATATAAGATAGTGCTTATTAAAGAATATTAAAACAAATAAATATTTTGAATATAGAAATATAAATTGAAAATTTAAGTCTTTCGCCCAATTAACGCCGAGCTTACCCGATGTTACACAGCTTTTTCGCAATGTGCCGCTAGGCCAAGCGAGGGACTCCGAGCCCCGCGGGTAAGCTTTGTTGTGTGTCGTTCTGAATAAACAGTAAAAAGCTGAGGTTAAACATTTATTTTCAAATAATCATAAATAGTTCTTTCCGTTCTATCGATGCCTGCCCGAGAATTCTATTAATAAACATTTGATACATATGAATTTCCGGCATCAGAAACCGGTCCATGGGACACAAGATGTCTTACTTGTGCTGTGGTTCGACAGGCTCACCAACCGATGTCGATGCATCCAAAGCTGATCCCGGCGACCGCTGAGTTAATGTATTGAAAAAATATTCCCAAAAGGCAAAGCTTTTTTAAGATTCTATATTAACCGGGCAAGCGCCGTTGTATCAAAATGTTCGGGATCTTCCCTGCGTAATTTTAATTCCTCCAAAATGACATCATATACTTCTTCATCAATGAAATATTTTCTTTTAATAATAAAGTACGTTACCCAGGAGAGTATCATTGGAACAAGAGTAATCCCGCAACGAAGCATCAGCAGCATATCGGGTGAAGCCTGACTGATAATGGCGTTTGCAGCCTCGGAAATATCCGCGCCCGCGCCGACATTTTGTTGTTCCAGGGTGGATATTTTATTTGACAGGCTGTAAATTCCGCTGACGATAAGGATCAAGGAAACAATCCCCTGTTGAATTGCGCCGGAAGCTTTTGCCGTTAACGGGCGTAAAGAAAATAGAATCGCTTCATTTCTTTTACCGGTTAAATATTGATCATATTCAATCGTATTCGTCAGTTGGACTAAAATTATTAAATACATCACCGCCTGGGCGGTAAAAATAATGAAGCCGCCGGCACAAAAACTCCAGATGGACTGCGGGATGAACGGCACATATCCGGTGGAGAACATGATCAAATAGCCCATAGTCATTATGTACACCGAATATCGGAGCAACTGAGCGCGGTTAAATTTCCCGGTCAGTACAGGATAGATACCGGTTCCGACTAAAGATCCCAAAGCATAAAAAATAATGAAAATAGACATACTTGCGCCTTGATAACCAAATTCAAAATAGAAAAAATTCATCCCAAGGGAATTTATGATCGCGCCTAATAAATATAGTAAAAAGACAGAAGCCACAGACCATAAGAGCTGGCTGTTCTTCGATACGATTTTAAACATGTCTGTAAATCGAAGTTTTTCCTTTTTTTCATAATCCCGGTTTTCTTTAACGAACAACAAAACAGCGCCTTGACTTGCAAAAAATACCAGGGCGCAAACCAGGGCGATCATCCGATAAGCTTCAACTGCATTACCGGTTGTGAGTACTGGTATCAGGCCGCCCACTGCAAATGCGCCTACATTGACAAATAATGAGACTAAGGTCATTAATTGATCGCGTGTTTTTGCCTCAGAACTAAGCGAGGGGATCATGGACCACCATGCAATGTCATTCATGGTCCACGTCATACCCCATAATAAATAGGCAAAACCAAAAAAGATGACAAAAGACCATCCTTCGGGGCGGAACCAGAATAAAGAAACCATCACCAAAGCATTCAGGACGGCACCCGATATTATCCACGGCTTGAATTTTCCGTACTTGCTGCGCGTGTTTTCAATGATCGTTCCCATCATCGGATCATTTACAGCATCCCAGATTCTGCAAAATATTATAATGATTGTGATGGCGCTAAACTGCGCAACAGACAGAGTAACGGTAAATTGGATATAAACCAATAAAAACAATGAAACCAGGTTGTAGGCAGCATCCCGCCCGGCCCCGCTTGAAGAAAAGACCCACTTACTGAGGCTGTCCAGCCCATGATTTGTTTTTGTCATTTTTTTTTTCTCCTTAAAAGGTCCGGGGAATTTCCACAGCCTGAATACGATCCCTGGAACTGTATATCAGTTATTTGAAAATGCTTCAGGTGCCCACAATGTTTAATGCTTAACAGAAAGTTTCTGGCAGGCAAAGCTTTTTTAAATTTTACACCTTTTACGCTGCCGAAGAGGCGACGCTTCTTACTCTCAGTGAAAAAGTTTTTTTTGATTCAAAGAAAAGGCCGATGCCTCACTCTATCTGGCAAAAGACCGTGGAAGAAACCGCGTCGAAGCTCTGGAAGATTAACCTGCTACACTTTAAAATAGTTTATTAACTCCTGAAGATCCTCAGCATGTTTATTCAAAGTTTCCGCGGTAGAAGAAAGCTCCTCAGAAGACGCAGCGTTTTGCTGGGTAATATCATTGAGTTGATTCATACCGCTGTTGATTTGTTCTACACCCTGGTTCTGTTCGTCCGAAGCATCAGTTATCCCCTGAACAAGTTCAGCGGTTTTGAGAATATCAGGGAGTATAGTTCCGAATATTTCTCCTGCCCTGTTAGAAACGTTACTGCTTGAAATAACCAGGTCACGAATTTCCTTTGAAGCGGCCTGACTCTTTTCGGCAAGTTTTCTTACTTCACCAGCGACAACAGCAAAGCCCTTGCCATGGACACCGGCGCGTGCAGCTTCAATTGAAGCATTCAGTGCAAGAAGGTTTGTCTGTGAAGCTATTTCTTCAATCAATTTAATCTTTTCAGCAATTGTCTGCATGGCTTTTACCGATGTTTCAATTATATCTTTTCCTTCTGTTGACTGTTTTGCCGTTGTTCCGGCAATAGTATTGGTTGTTTTTGAATTTTCTGAATTTTGAGAGATCATCGAACTTATTTCTTCAAGAGAACTGGTTATCTCTTCAACATTTGACGCCTGCTCACTGGTCGCACTCGCCAGCCCCTGAGAGCTTGAACTGATATCATTACTGCTTAAAAGTACTGTTTCAGCCGATTCTTTTACATGTACAATAATATCCCGTAAACGATTACTCAGACTATTGATGCTCTGACTCATAAAACCGAGTTCACTGCTGGCAAAAAAAGGAACCTCTTCCTGACTAAGGTCTCCTGATTCCATACTTTCAATAGATGATACTATACCGTCTATCGTATTGGTCGATCCTTTTGCAGATTCATAGAGGGTTGCGACAATGGCCATTAGGGTAAATAATAATATAAAACTAAAATGAAATCCCAGATTTGAAAACTTAACATCATAACTGTTAGCCAGGACAAAAAAGAACCCGAGCATTATGGACGGCAAAAGCGTAATACTGATAATCATAAAAAGTTTACGCTTGTTTTCACTGAAAACCCTTACCTTTGCCCTGTTTACAGGGATGCTTTTCAGCTCAGGACTGTTCAGGTACTCCGCAATAACATTTTCATCAGTGAAGAAAAATATCGCCATGCTATAGGGGATTGAAAAAATCGGCAGACAAATCAGAGTAGCCGTTTGTATTGAATTCAGGTCTAGAAAATTATTTATCAACACAAATCCTATCAGTACGGCCCCTATCCACCGAATGGCCCCCCAGCAAACATCAAACCATGGTAAATGAATTAACGCCCTCTTAGCTGTTTCCCGATTCTTTAGATCTTCAGAGTTGATCAATAAAAATATTTTTCGAACTTTATTATAACGAAAAATATGGTGAATAATTAAAACTATGGTTGCGGCGGAAGAAACACACAAAACAAGTAGAAGGATCTGGTCTGCTTTAAACTGCCCTCCAAAAGCAACAAAATAACCAGCAAAAGGAACAATAATCAATAATGTGTATACTTCGACTTTCAGTAATTTTCTATAAGCCTCATTGGTCTGACTTCCCATGGTTCAAATCCTCATCTCTTTTTGCATAAATTCTATAATATACTAATCTATAAACAACATTTTTTTCCGGATACATAGAAAATTCCGTCACCTAAAACCGGTTCATGGGACACAACGCGGGTTATCGGAACCCGTTCCTGATGACCATGCACATCATTAACCGACTTAAAATGATCTATGTCAATCATGATAATAGACAAGGGAAGTCCCGAACGACGGTTTCATTCGACCTCTTCGGTGAACGATAAGTCAATCTTATGACGATTGTAGAGACCAGTGAGAGAGTCTTTATGGGATAAGGATAAGATCGTTTGTTTCTGTAGAAAGTCTGTGCGGTGTAGTTTTTCCATGTGGTAGGAAGCAAACAGACCAACGATGTTCCCCGAAAGCAGGAAGAAGTTGTTGTTGATGAATACAAACAGGTTCTCATTCAGCTGATCTGTCAGGTGCTGAACAAAGATCACAACGACCTCATAACCCAGCGTGATGATCATGCCCGCGATGAAGCTGTTCCAGAAACGCAGGCGCAGTAATGGGTAGATCCAGATCAAGACAAGTATCAGGCCGCTGTAGTAATACTTGTACCCAAGCTCCGAGGGCTGGGAGAAGCCAATCATAGCAACGATGCCTAAACCAGCAACAGCAGAGCTTACTATCAAGATTTCTGCGAATCGTCGTTTAACAAGGCAATTATGCGAAAGGGGTCAGACTGCCCCCCCATTATTCTTTGATAATCCTTCTTAATAATATATCCTCGAAATTCCTTCTTCCATCGAACAATGCAATGATATAAACAGTTGGACCTTCAATTTTATAAATCATCCGCCAGGGGGAAATTATCAATTCACGATAATTTTCAATACTATATAGAATTAATTCAGGGACAATGCGCCCGCGTTCCGGATATTTCCCCAGTTTGATGGCATTATTTTTAATAAGAGTATATTTTTGTTTGGCCGTATCATTACTATCGAGGGATAGATATTCAATAATATCAATAAGATCATTTTGAGCGGAATGTGTCCAATAGACCGTAAATTTTCTAGAGCCCATTACTTTTTATTTTGAAAATATTTACTTTCTACTGAGGAAAAGAAATCCGGTTGTTCCTTGATTTTACCCTGTCGAATATCTTTTTCACCTAAAGCAATTAATTTCAATATCCCGATAGCATTGTTCATTGATTCATAACTTTCGGTATCTAATAATACAGCTCTGGGCTCTCCATTCTGAGTGATAAAAATGGGTCGATGAGTTTCGTTAACCTGATTTAACACATTAGACGTATTTGATTTAATGTATGATATTGGACGGATATCGCTTTTAATTTTCACGGTTATTCCTTATGTATGTTCGATTTAATAGTCTAAATATAGGATCAAATATAGCCTCATTTGTCAAGTAGAAATATTGAAGCCTGGGTTGAGATCTGACTTTTCCAAAAAGATTTACACTGTAGTTCCGGGACCTGCCGGCAACTATAATGAAATATTTTAAAACTATTGCATGTTTAAGCAAGATAAGGAAGAATGCTGCAAAGGGATACATTGGAGGCAAATCCCCACATTTTCAGTTGACCGCTGGAGCCTGTCATAGCAGTATGCACTGGTTAAACAGTCACTATCATTATAATAAAAACAAGGCCATACCATGCCAGCCACCAGCGACAGAATAAAACATTTCACCGAATCGGTCATCCGCCGGATGACCCGCGTAGCCAACGCCCACGGAGCCATCAACCTCTCCCAGGGCTTTCCCGATTTCGAGCCCCCGGAAGAGATCACCCGGGCCCTGGCCGATATCGCTCCCCGGGGACCACACCAGTATGCCGTTACCTGGGGCGCCCCCGGTTTCCGCCGGGCCCTGGCAAAAAAGCAGAGCCGCTTCATGGGCATGGAAATCGATCCGGAAAGCCAGATCGTCGTGACCTGCGGCAGCACCGAGGCCATGATGGCCGCCATGATGACGGTATGCAACCCCGGCGACAAGGTCATCGTCTTCTCTCCCTTTTATGAAAATTACACGGCCGACACCATCCTTTCGGGAGCGGAACCCATTTATGTGAACCTCTATCCCCCTGAATTCAACTTTAACCGCGATGAACTTGAGAAGGCCTTCCGTCAGAATCCCAAGGCCCTCATCCTGTGCAACCCGGCAAATCCCTCGGGCAAGGTTTTCACCCGCGATGAGCTGGAATTCATTTCCCGGCTCGCCATCCAACACGACTCCTTCGTCATCACCGATGAGGTTTATGAGCATATCGTCTATGAACCCCATGAACATGTCTATATCGCGAGCCTGCCCGGCATGTTCGAGAGAACCATATCGTGCAGCTCCCTTTCAAAAACCTACTCCATCACGGGATGGAGACTGGGATATATCATAGCACCGGCCTCAATCATAGACGGCGCGAGGAAGGTCCATGACTTCCTCACCGTGGGAGCTGCCGCGCCATTGCAGGAGGCCGCCATCACGGGCCTGGAATTCCCCGATTCGTATTATACTGAATTGCGGAACAAGTACACGGAGATGCGCACCATTTTCCTCCAGGGACTCGATGCGGCCGGACTCGCCTACACCACGCCCCAGGGAGCTTACTATGTCATGGTGGACATATCGGAGTTCAATGCCGCAAGTGATATCGAATTCTGCGAATGGATGGCCAGGGAAATCGGTGTGGCTGCCGTACCAGGGTCCAGTTTTTTCCGGGAACCCGTGAAGCATCTCATACGCTTTCATTTTGCCAAGAAGAGAGAAACCCTTGAAAGTGCTGTTGAGCGGTTACTGCTGATAAAAACAAAATAATAACACCAGAGTCACGGTCTGATCAGGCGATTACAGCTGTAATTGAATTACAATCTCCGGAATTCTATTGACATTTTGGCTTTGATACTCCTTAGTTAATTTATTCCGATTATTCCCGGATATTCAACCTATGATCACTTCAAACAACCCCATAAAATTCCTGTTGCCCGTAATACTTATCGTTCTGTCCCTTTCAGCCGCCGGCAGGTCACGACCGGACAGTCCCGTCCCCGGCCCTGACGAGAATATTGGGAAAGAAATCATCACTGTTGATTCATGGGCCGTTTCATTCGAAAATATTGCATCAAAAGAATCCCTGCAGCCCGAAACGGTCTGGCAAAACGTCACTATCCCTGGAACCTTCAGACTGAATGATACAGAACCTTCCAGCATAAAATATATATGGCTCAGGGGCCGCTTTATCATAGACAAAAATCCCGGCGACTTCTACGGCATATCCCTGGGAAGGATATATCATTCCGACGCGGTGTTCATCAATTCCGTCCTTGTAGGCTATAAATCATCAAAGGATTTCTTTGAACTGCATCATCCCCGAAACTATACGGTCAACCCGGGTATAATCAGGCAGGGCATAAACGAGGTGCTGATACGGGTCGGCATTTTCAGTGATCAGTACGGAGGCCTGAGCAACACGGTTCATATTATGGGCCGATCGGCCTTTGAAGATCAACTGGCCATGGATAATTTCAAATATTTTCTCGCTCCCTTCGGGATTCTTACGCTGTATCTGGGCTTCGCCGTGCTGCTTTTTCTCCTTTTCTACTACAACCGCGTTGAACGAAAACTGATATACTGCTCCATCGGCCTGTTCTTTTATCTCATCCTGATATTGATTATTTTTTTCCCCTATCAGTCTCCCCTGTTTTCAACACCCCTGGAAATGCAGCTCTCCATTCAGATTAGCGTCCTGAAAATCATTATCCCTATCTTCATCATTGTCCTGATTTTCATAATCCAGTCCCAGTACCGGTTCAATCTTGCACGGTATAACAGGATGGCGATTATCTTTTTTTCTATCATGACGACATTGATTATCATCAATTCCGTCGTCTTTTTCAATCCGCTGAGAGCGGTCTTTACCATTACCCTTTTGCTGATCGTCATCATAACGGGCATATCCTATCTGGTGTTCATGACCTATAAATTGAGCTCATTGCAGGACGACAGGATCAAGGTCAGGATGATCGCCGCCATGCTGTTCATGGCAGCCGTAACCATTATCCGTGAAGGCACGTCGTACATCACCGGCGCGGAGACCTACGGATTTTTCGCCGTATTTACCTCGCCCGTGATAATAACGATTTTTTTAATGCTTTTTGTTAAGGATTACCTGAATAGAAAAATAGAAATGGCCTTATTATACGATAAATTAAAAATCTCGTCGAAGCCGGGTGCCGGCCCCGATGATGACCGGCCGGCAATAACCGAATCATCGGAGGAAAAACTGAAAAGGGTGATCGCCTTTATCGAAGAAAATTACACCTGCGACATCTCCCGTGAGGGCCTGGCTGCCGCCGTTGATTTGAACCCGAACTACATGAGCAGGCTTTTCATGACATATACCGGGCAAAAAATAAACGATTATATCAACGAACTCCGCATTAAACAGACAATAGAAAAAATCGAGAAGGGCGATATGCTGATTCTTGATATCGCTCTGGAAGCCGGTTTTGAAAGCATGTCCACCTTCAACAGGGCCTTCAAAAAAATCATCGGCACTACACCCTCGGAATACAAGAAAGCACATTGATTGTATCCTGATCCCCTTTCCTTCTTCAATATGTCATTTCAGTACATGCAGAAATGACCATATCAAAAAAGCAGAACCTGTCCAATTGAAAAGCCGTATGACCGCATCGGTCGTATATTAATGCTGACTTCCAAAAGACAGAGGTGATATATATGAATACCATAGTCGGCGCCATCCACCTGGGAGGATTCGTTTCTCTACCCAGGGATTACCTTAAAACAAGGCTTGGCCTTAATACCATAACCACGGGATGGGAATTTTTACGACTAAAATACGCCAAGCACTTCGGTTTCGGTCTTGAAGTACGAGGGGCATCTCCCGATTTTAAAAATCCCCAGGCCCTGCGCGATACAGCCATGGAAGCGGTACGTCTGGCCCTGGCCTATTACGGCGATATGCTCATCGAAGCCGACGTGCAGGTAAAAGAAAAGACCCTTTCTCGCGAAGACACTTTAGTTTCGGGCTATCAGATCGATTTTACTCTTCCCTGGGACTTTTCCAGGCCCGTATTGATCGAAATAGACTATGATAGAAAAAACCGTTCATATCGGGTCATGGGAGTATCATATAACCATCTCATTGACGGTGTGCCCCTGGCTCTGTATATACATCTAATTCACAACCACATCGTTCTGGGAGAGGCTTCTTTCCTGTGTCAAAGCAAAAGAACATTCACTGATCCGTACCGGTTCCATCGGACTCCCGCTGCAGCGGTGCCGGATCAAAAAGGATGGCTCGAGTTAGATACTATGAATGATTCCCATCTTCTCCCCGTGGGGGCCCAGATAGATGTTTCGGAAAGCAACATACTCAGGCTCAGGAAAAAAATAATCCGGGACACGGGCCTGGAAATCTCCAATTCATCCATTGAAATCGCCCTTCTCGGCCTGGAAATGGGGATGACCTGGGCCACAAATTATATCGCCCAGGGACATATGAACCCTGAAGGGCGTGTCGACATACAAAAAGGATACCACGGTCTGGGAATCGTGCGGACACAATATTATAACCGCATAAAAAACGCCGATCCCCTGACACAATACCGATGGATCTGTGATGTTATGAAAGATTCGTACGGTGAAATGAAACTTGAGAGGAAGGGAATGGGCCGCGCCAGCAGGTTTTACACACGTTATCGAAGAATCGCAAATATCATGGTCGATCTCTTCGACAGGAGAATAAGCTACAACGATGTAATGTCCGTTGCGGGCACACAGCTGTTAGGTTCCAACCTGAACGGCATCGACTACGGCGTTCCCCTCTTTGTGGGCGGAATAACTCCCGACGACATGAGGTTTATTTTTATACCTTCCCACGGCGAACACCACGAAAAGACCAAGATTGAACGGGCGAAACGGTCCCTGGAAACCCATGTCACTGAAGTATCATTTTCCTGTGGCCCGAAAATTACTGGAAAGAACGGTCGCTCCATAGTGTACAAATCGCTGAAAATTTCTGCATGGAAGGCCCGGGACATTCTTCTGAACTGGGGCCATGATCCCAGGGAAATACTGTCTCTTACTCCCGAAGAAAGAATCCGGCAGGTATTCATCGAAACGTACAGGCCCGACGCCCCTGAACTGGGCAGGATTGAAGCCAGGGCGACACAGTATCTCGATCTACCGGATACAAAGGAGACGCATCAAAAGTCTTCACCCGGAAAAAGGTTGAAATTATATCATCATAGAAGATACAGTGCCAGCTCGAGCAGCAGAGCTATACGCATGTGATTGACCATCTCTTTCTCCTGTTCTCCTGCGCCTTTGATCTTAATCAGTTTTTTCCGCTTGACTTTTCCTCCCCTCTTCTATAAAAGAGAGTGATCGTTCACTCTCCATGGTAATAAAATGAAAGAAACCTTTCTCAAACTAGCCGAGGACAAGCGCCTCTTCATCCTGAACGCAGCCGCGGAAATATTCGCCCGTGACGGGTATCACCAGGCCGGCATATCGGAAATCTGCAAAAACGCCGGCATATCGAACGGCGCCCTGTATAAATACTTTAGCAACAAGGAAGCCCTTTTTCTCACCATCCTGGACTTCGGGATCGATATGGTGAGAGGCCTGTACCGGCAGTTCCCTGCGACGGGTTCCGTACCCGAAACACTGAACAAAATCTTCACCGGCATCAGGACAATGGCGCAACAGAAAGGCTTCGTCATTTCCATTTATCTTGATCTCGGCACCTGCGCCATGAACCGTTTTGCCCAGGAAAAATCCGACGAACTGGAAAGGGTGGGTCGTGATTTTCTCACGGAACTCCTGGAGAATGCCCGGTCACGAGGAGAAATCCCCACAACGGTCGACATTGCGTCAGCGGTCTATTTCATCGACAACCTCATCATCCTATACAGCTATTCCATGGTTTCAGAGCATCACCGCCGTCGTCTCCTGGTTTTCATGAATGAAAAAAACGATGTATCGGATAAAAAGAAAATCGAGTTCATGCTGCAGAACCTGAAGGACATCCTGCGGCTGAAAGAAAAATAAATTCTGCGGAGGGACAATCCATGAAAAAGGTACTCATCACCGGGGCCACGGGCTTTATCGGCGGACACCTGGTCAGGGCGAATCTTTCAAAAAAGAACAGGGTGCGGGCCCTGGTGCTTCCCGGCGATCCGGCCGCTGCATCTCTGAAGGAACGGGACGTGGAAGTCTTTGAGGGCGACATCTGCGATTTCAACGCAGTAAGGAAAGCCGTGGAGGGCATGGACATTGTATTCCACTGCGCGGCCGTGGTCACGGACTGGGCGCCGAAACGTCTTTTCGAAGAGGTTACCGTGGGCGGTACGGAAAACATGTGCCGTGCTGCCAGTGAAGCCGGCGTATCGCGTTTTGTCGATATAAGCACCAACGATGTCTTCGGCATCGACGAAGAAAACATCATGGATGAGACCTTCCCGCTGCGCCCCTGGAAAGAACCCTATCCCGATTATAAGATAAAAGCCGAGGATATCTCCTGGCGGTATCACCGCGAAAAGGGGCTCCCCGTTACCATGGTGTATCCCTGCTGGGTCTACGGTGAAGGGGACCAGACCTTTGTACCGCTCCTGGCCGATGCCATTATCAAAAAGGACCTGATCTTCTGGCGGCGCGACGTGCTGGTATGGCCCACCTATATCGACAATCTCATCGATCTCCTCATGCTCATAGCCGAGGATAAAAGGGCCGTGGGCAACGGCTACCTGGTGCACGACGGCGAATCCACAACGCTCCAGGACTTCTGCGCCGGCATCGCCCGCACCCTGGGAGTTCCGCCCATCACCACGCACATCCCCTATGGCCTGGCCTATGCCGCCTCGTGGGTCATGGAGGGCCTGTGGAAGGTTCTCATGATAAAAACCCGGCCCCTGCTCACCACCTATACGGTAAAAAACCTGGGCTCACGCTTTCGTTTCAGCATTGCCAAGGCGGAACGGGAACTGGGCTGGAAACCAAAAATTTCTTATAAAGACGGATTTGCCAAAACCATGGAATGGCTCAGGACCCTGGACCTGGGGACGCTGAAACAAAAATAACATTCATCACAGGAGAATATCATGAAGGATTTCATCGGAAAAACAGTATTCATTCCCGGCGGTTCCAGCGGCATCGGCCTGTCAACAGCAAAACTCCTGGCAGGGGAGGGGGGCCATGTAATGATTTTTGCCAGAAACAAAAAACGGCTCGACGAGGCGGCCGAACAGATCGGGAAAAGCAGAAAGAACCCCTCGCAGCGCGTGGACTGCCTGCAGCTCGATGTTTCGGATTTCAAGGCCGTACAGAAAACCATGACCCGTGCTGTCCGGGATTTCGGCACGCCCGATATTCTCATCAACTGCGCAGGACGGGCCTATCCCCGAAACTTTGAAGACATCTCCTTTAGCCAGTTCGACGAGACCATGCGCATCAACATGTACGGTATTTGGAACACCTGTTCTGTCCTGACCCCCTTCATGAAGGAAAGGGGCGGTATCATAGTCAACACGTCGTCCATGTCGGGCTTTATCGGCGTTTTCGGATATACCGATTACAGCGCCTCTAAGTTCGCCATTGTGGGATTTTCCGAGGCGCTGAAAAGCGAGCTGAAAAACAGCAATATTTCCGTCCAGGTCCTGTGCCCCCCCGACACGGACACGCCGGGATTTGCCGTGGAAAACACGACCAAACCCGATGAAACAAAGGCCATATCCGCTGCCGCAAAAATCATGTCCCCCGATGACGTAGCCCGGGTCCTGCTGAAGGAGATCGGCGGGAAAACCTTCATGATCATTCCCAACCTGGATGGAAAATTCACCTATATTATGAAACGCCTTCTTCCGGGAGTCGTTGATTTTGTCATGGACATGGACATCAAGAAGGTCCAGAAGAGGAGGGGTTGATGTCAAAAAACCTTGAAGGATCAGTGGCCATCATCACCGGCGCAGCCGGAGGCATCGGCACGGAAATCGCCCGCCTCTTTGATGCGAAAGGGATACGCTGCGCTCTCTGCGACATCAATGAAAAGGGGCTGGCACAGACGGCTGACCTGCTAAGCCGGGAACATCTGACAATTCGCTGTGATATCACACAGCGCAGTGACATAGCGCGTGCCATAGAGGAAACGGAGAAGCGTTTCGGCCGCATTGATATCCTCGTGAACAACGCCGGCATCATACATCCCGGGCTCTTCGAGGACTGCACCGGGGAAAACATGGACCGGCAGATCATGATAAACCAGGTGGGGGCCATGAACTTCACCCGCGCCGTCATCGATCCCCTTAAAAAGAGGGGAGGAGGATATATCATCACCATATCCTCCCTGGCGGGCATTGTGCCCGAAACCCACAGTGCCGTATACAGCGCCACGAAGTTCGCCCTCAGGGGATTCAATCTCACCCTGAATATTGAACTGAAGAAACATAATATCTTTGCGGGCGCCGTTTTCCCCGATTCCATTGATACGCCCATGCTGCGTTACGAGGCGGTCCATGGCGGCTCGCCCCTCACATTCCTTGGCAAACCGGCAAAACCGGCTGCCGTGGCCCGCGCAGTATACCGGGCCATCACACGTAAAAAGATCGAATCATACGTGCCGGCCTTCTCGGCGACGCTTCCCAAAATCCTCACCTGCGTTCCCGCCCTTATCCCGCCCATCTGGCGGATGCTGGAGAAATCCGGCGAAAAGAAAAAACTCGCGTATCAGAAAAAATTTAACATTAAAGGAGAATAAGCCATGACTGAAGAACAAACAGGCAAAGCAATCCCCGTGCTCAGCATTATCACCGCCGCCGGCCTCATCCTTTTCTGGATAGGCTTCTTTACCGTGGGCCTGGCGCCGGAAAATCCGCCGCAGTGCTACTTCGCCTATGAGCATTCCTTCCCGCTTCCCGATATCATCCTGGCTATAGTCATGCTCGCGGGAGGCATACTGAATCTCAAAGGAATCCCCCTGGGAACGACACTCCTGGTGGCCGGCGGCGGCGCCCTTGCCTTCCTGGGCGTACTGGACTTCAGCTTCAACATACAGAACGGTATGTATCTCATCTCAACTATGGACCTGGTGCTCAATGCCTTTATCAATCTCTGGAGCGTCTGTTTCGGCATCGCCCTCGTGGTAAAGCTGAAATAAACGCTGTCAGAAAAATACTGGAGGACTGACATGAATCGAACAAAATCATATCAACGACGGCGCTTCGTCATCATGGCCACACTGGCTTGTGGCCTGATCCTCATGCTCCCGGGCTGCATCGTTATGCAGAAGAAATTCGACAAATCCGTGGAACCCCTTCCTGAATCCATTACCCTGTCGGGCATCAACGATGAAATCATCATCCGGCGCGACTTTTACGGTGTCCCCTACATAGAGGCAAAAAATGAGGACGATCTCTTTTTCGCCTCGGGATACATCGCCGCCGAAGATCGCCTGTGGCAGATGGTCATGATGTCCATGCTCATGCAGGGGAGGCTGGCCGAAATCGCCGGCGAGGACACCCTGAAGCTGGATATCTTCATCCGGAGCCTCAACGCGAAGAAATTCGTCTCCGACGCCATGAAAAAAATGGACCCCGCCTCCCTGCGCATTCTGGAAAATTATTCCCGGGGCGTCAATGCCTGGCTGGAAAGTCACAACAACCTTCCAGCCGAATTCATCCTCACGGATTATAAACCGGAGAAATGGAAGCCCGAGGATACCCTCTATGTCTTCGGCATGCTCAACATGGACGTTTCCGGTAACTTCATCGAGGAACTGGATTTTCTCATACTGGCGGCAAAACTCGGCTACGAGAAAGCGGCCTGGCTCTTCCCCGTCTACCCCGATGAAAAAATACCATTCGAAGAAGCCGCCAAATTAAAAGACGTGCCGGCCGACAGCATCGTTCAGATTAAGACCGCCTTTATGGAACTCCGCAGGGAAATGAAACAGAAATTACCCATGAGCGTCCCTGCATCGAACAACTGGGCCCTGTCGGGCCGAAAGACCGCCAGCGGGAAATCCATCGTGGAGAATGACACGCACCTCATGCTCATGATCCCCAACGCCTGGATGCTCATGCACCTCAAATGTCCCACCTACGAAGCTGCGGGAGTTACCATCCCCGGTGTCCCCTTCATTACCCTGGGATATAACGGCCGCGTTGCCTGGGGGGCCACCATGGTCATGGCCGACAGCCAGGACCTTTTCATCGAAAAAATGAGAACTGAAGGCGGCACCGTGGAATACCTCTCTAAAGGCAAATGGCTTCCCGCGATTCAACGGAAAGAAACTTTCAATATGCAGGGCGGGAAACCCGTGGAAGTAGTGCTGCTGGAAACGAACCATGGCCCGCTCCTGAATACGGGACTGGCCGGTGTTCCCTTTCCGCCGGAGATGCCCGTGCAGCCCCTCCCCATGACCTCGGAGTACGGCATATCCCTCTCGTGGGCCATGGAGCAGGGAAACCGGACCTTGAAGGCCTTCTATGATATCGGGAAGGCCGCTGATATCAGGGAAGCCCAGCAGGCCGTGCGGAATGTGCAGGCTATCTATCTCAATATCGTGTACGGCGACCGGGACTCCATTGCCTGGCAGGTCACGGGTTCATTCCCATTACGGAAAAAGGGGAAGGGGATATTGCCGTCTCCGGGATGGACCGGCGAGTATGACTGGACTGGATTTCTTGCTCCTGACAAACGTCCCTTCAGCATGAATCCCGCCGAGGGATTCATTACCACGGCCAATAACCGTACCGTGCCGAAAAATTTTCCTTACCAGCTTACAGGTTCATGGTATCACCCTGACCGGGCTGAACGGATTGCCAGTGTTCTGAAAAAAATGGATAAGGCCGCCATGAAAGACATGCTGAAGCTCCAGGGAGAGCAATTTTCCTCCATGGCTGAAAAAGTACAGCGGCTGCTCTACTCCGACCCCGTGAACGGCAGGCTGAAAGAGATTATCAAAGGCTGGAAGAATAAAAAGAAAAAAGCCCGGGCCCTGGAAGCCCTGGCACTGCTCTCTCCAAAAAACTTCAACGCGGTCATGTCGGCAAACAGCGCCAATGCCGCGGTCATGGGCGCCTTCATGCACTGCGTCACCCGGGGCATTTTCCTTGACGAACTGGGCGGTGAAGAAAGCCTCCAGTGGCAGGCCTTTCTCGATGTCACCATGATGTCCTACTCGGCTCCCGAGGATCATCTCCTGTACCGGCCTGAATCACCTTTCTGGGACAACACGGAAACCGGGAAAGTGGAGACGCGTGAGGATATCCTGGCCGAGGCCCTGGACAGCGCAATCCTTCTCCTGGAAGACCGTATCAGTAAAAACCGGGAAAAATGGCAGTGGGGAAAAATACACACCTATCACTGGAAGCATGAGTTCACCAAGCAGACCAGCTTTTTCCACGGATACCTGAACCGCGGCCCGTTCCCGGCCGGCGGCGATGTCCATTCGGTCAACGTATCAACCTTTACCTGGGGTGAGAATTTCGATACTTGGAACATCCCGGCCATGCGCATGATCGTTGATTTCGGCCTGGACGAACCCATGTCGCTCATCACCGTACCGGGCCAGTCGGGAAATCCCTCGAGCCCCCATTACGGCGACATGATTCCGGCATTCCTTACCGGGGAGGGGAGACCCATGCCTTTCCGGAAGGAGAACGTGGAAAAGCAATATGACAGTGTAATGCGAATCGCTCCTGAAAAATAAGATACCAAACAGGAATCCCGCGCAAAAGCGCGGGGTTCCTGTTTGGATATATAAGAAATTCCTTCGCCTGAAATGATCGACAGTATAGATAATACGGAAAACGCGAGGGATCCCCAGGTTGCCGTCACTGCCACTGGTAAAGCCGTGGCCGTGTGGCAACAGAGTGATGGAACCCGAGACCACATCTGGGCGAACACCTATAATCCGTAAGCGGCCTTTTTTCAAGAATACTGTTGATAATATAGCAAAAATCAGACTATAATAAATAGTCTTGACTTTTGCTATATTTTTAATAATAATATTTAGAATTAAACATTAAATTATCAACGAGGTGATTATATGTATGGTTTAATGATTGGCATAACAGGAATAACAAACCTGATTCTTGTTATATTTCAGCTTCTATCTGGACTTCATATTGTTAAAGTCAATATAAACCTGCATAAAAAAGCAGGGATGGCCCTTTGCTTTTCTGCGCTGCTGCATATTGTCTTTATTTCATTAGCCCATTGATTATTAAGATTATATATTTGACTCGAGCCTTACAATATACTTACATAAATTTTTAAATGGCTCTTCTCTGAATCACACTGCTTTTATTATTCAATCCCTCAACAAATCCTACACTTGAGAGAGTTTTTCCAGTTCTCAAAGAATTGATATACAGGAATTTCCTTCGCCGTAAACCGGTTTATGGGCCGTTGTCGGCGCAGCATCTGAATCCTGTGCTGAAATCTCTGTAGTAGAGGTTGTGCGCGGTTATAGCGTAGTTACACCCCACACCATTGATGACTCCGTCATAGTAATATCCTCCCCTGAGTGTTCCATCTAGATCAGATGTCCATTCGTTCAGATTGCCATGCATGTCGTAGATATTCCCTTCTGCTGCGCAGCCCGTGTTTTCTCCGCTTTTATCCACCGTACTATCAAGCTGGTTCAGGCATGGATGGTCCAGTTCGCTGTAAATCCAGACATCTTCGGTTTCAAAGTATTCTACTGCCGGGTGGACAGTGCGCGTTATGTTGCATGCGTCAGCCACAAAATCGTTTCCGTAGGGATATGTGGAATTTGATGTTCCTTTGCATGCCATAATCCACTCCGCGTTCGTGCAGAGTCGTTTCCCAGCCTGGGCGCAGGCCTCGTCTGCCTGTACCTGGTTTATGTATGCCTGTGGTACCGCCCCAGACGCGCTCTTCGCGATCATTGTTCTGTCTTCCGGATTCTTGTATGGCGACCAGGGGGCATTTCCCGAGCCTGTCACCTCTTCCAGGTGTGCCTCCCAGCGGTCCATGCATACTGCTGGATCCTGTGGCAATGCCGTCATTCCGTCAGGGCATCCTCCAACTCCTGCCGGTTCAGTTATTCCCGTGTTGGGCAGGGGAGCGTCATCAGCTGTGCAGGGTGTTCCTTCTGCCAGTTTTTCTGGTGTATCATCCATGCAGAGTAAAAAGGATGAGAACATTATCAGTATCACTATAAAAGGTGTTATTATTCTTAACATGTGGTTCCTCCCCTTAACTCAAGTTCATTGATACATGGGAATTCCGCTCTATCTTTATCAACATTGAATACTAATATAAGTACAGTATCATTTAATACATGATCTGTCATCGTGGTAAACCCGTATATCGCAAAAAATAAATTGTCAAAAACGGATATAAAATCTATTTAAAATATCCGCAATACTATGATTAAAAATCTGCGGGGGCTGAAGGAGATTCATTGCAGTAATTAATAAGCTCAATGCGGTTCTTTAGGCCCAGTTTATCGAATATATGTGTTATGTGAGTTTCAACAGTGCGGAGTGAAATACCCATGGTTTCCGCGATCTGCCTGTTGGAGTTACCGGCAAGGATAAGCTGTATCAGCTGGTTTTCTCTTTTAGTAACCATGTTTTTTCTAAGCAGGTGATAATTATCCGTTATTTCCTGTGCTGTAATGATAAATCCAAGATCATCCTGAAACCGGTCCTGGAAAATAGAAAGGGATGCTTTTACCGGAACGATGCTGCATTGAGATATCACCAGGTTGAGATTAATGTCTAAAACCGGCTTATTCCCGATTGAATCGATCAACCTCTGCAATAACTCATGCTCAAGGAAAATTTCCTGCAAGGAAAAGATTCCTTCAGGGCGGCCAAGCCTATCCCGCAGTGTCCTGTTGATATTAATGATTGTTTTGTTTTTATCGGTGATTATCACCATTTCATGTAAAGAATTGAAAACTTCCATGGTGAGTGTTTTTTTATGTGCGCCAAGAAAACGGTATTTAACTATTGCGTACCAGATTATGGATATCCATACAATACTGTATAGCGGGGCCTGACCATAGGTATGATAGTTAAAAAATAGAGGGCCCAGGAAGGGCTCAATGTTATAGCTTGTTATAGTTATAATGATGGCAATGAGAATAAGCCGGCTCTGCTTCCTGATTCTTATAAATTCTGTTTTTTTTATGCTGACATAAAGAAGAGCGATAGAAAGAAGGTAATAGCTGAGATAGTTAGCAATGAGCAGATAAAATGCAACAGACTGATAATCGGGAACCATTTCCCAGAATTTTTCTGACCGGTAAATATCTACAAAGACCAGGTTATCGGAAAGGCTGATAAAAAGAAAACAGAAGGACGGAATATAAAACGGATAGATCGGAATCTTTTTAATTAGTCCTGTGTACCGGATGGTGAAATGCAGTACAAAGGTGTGCATGAAAATAAAACCCGGAGAGGAAACCTTTAACCAAAAAAAAGCCGCCTCTTTTGTCTGTGCGGAATATCCGAAAGCTCCCCCAATAAGCCAGATGGAGATAGCGATACATATTAGAAAAAAAAGCCGGTTGGTTTCTGACCTGGCATTTAAAAAAAGAATATAGATGCCTTCTATCAGGGTAATTGACAGAGCAATGACTGCTAGGAAAGATAGAATATTCACTTAAAACCGCTTAGCCTATGATTGCGCCCAAAAAAGAATTCGGGATATTTTTCTGATTTAGAGGTATTGTAAGGAATAAAGGTTATGTGGGAAAAAAGGAATCTATTTGAAGAGAATTGTATTTTCATAAAGAAATTTCCTGAAACTGGGAGTAATCACTAACTGATACGGCAATTCAGTACTATCATTGGCAGATAGTCAATGATAAGTCGCATTTTAATTATTTTTTTGTCGTTATGATTAATTATGGAGCTGGATCATGATTTCCGTTTGGATACAGGTTATCAGAATTCGAAGGTCTATTACGGTCTGGATATTCCGAAATTTCCGTCGCCTGAAACAAGTTAAGATAAAAAATGTTCAGTCTCATGGACCGGTAACAGTTGGCGGAGATTCCTATATATCAAAGACGGTAATTATTACAGCGGCAATGATTTTAAACCACAAATCATGCCATTATCAATTCATATATTGAATACATATATTTATATATTAAATCATTGACAATTTTATGATCCTTCAATCAGGTGAAAACTCATTACCGGGGATAACCTGTTTGAAAAACTCGACAAAAATAATACTGAGAAAACATGGATGGCGAATCGACAGGTTCTTTCACCATTACATCTACTTCGTTTTTTATCAGCCCTATATCCGGACCGCTCTTTTCTGTATCAACCTCATGGGAAAAGTCTCCTGGCTCAAACCATTAAATCCCATTATTGACGCCATGTATCAGCGGTTTCACGCCAAGGTACTGGTTCCGGAGGATACAGCGAAAATTTTTGAACTGAATCAGGACATCGCCGCCGTATCGTCCCTGAACAAAAGAATAATTCCCTATAAGTATGCCTATAAAATACTATTTCGCGATCCTGAAGCAATAGCAGTAATGGACTGTCCATGCCGGAAGGTGCTCCCGCCATTCGAAGAAGTGAACTGCTGTATAGCCATTGGAAAGGAGTTATCCACGTTCTGGCTTGAACATTGTGAAAAATACAACGCGAGGAAAATAACCCAGGCTGAAGCCCGGGCAATAATTGAAGCTCACCGAAAGACAGGAAATATCACTCAGGCGTTCTTTAAGGTTGCCACGGGAGGCTCAACAGGGGTCATCTGCAGCTGCAGTCCGGAACACTGTATCAGTCTCAGGGCCACAAGGGTGACGCGAAAATTTCATAAAAGATTGTCACAGAGCGCTTCATCGGGATATTCAATTTCCATTGATCGGAAAAAATGTAATCAGTGCGGCAAATGCCTGGAGTTCTGCCACGTGGATGCTCTTTCGATTAAGAATAACGGGCTTGAGTATGATACCGACCTCTGTCTCGGCTGCGGTCTCTGCGTTGAACGCTGCGACCGTGACGTCCTTTCCCTGTATCGGGACAGCGGCAAACCGCTCCCCCTTGATATTGAAATGGTAAAAAGGGAATTTACTCAATAAATCTCGTATAACGGTAAACAGAATATGAACACAGGAAAAATTTTTAATGCCCTGCGACAGGGAATTATTCCGCCCCCCAATGAAATACCAAAACCGCTGCTAAAGGCCGTTGCCTCGGCCATACACATGAGAGGTAAGATCTCCAATCTCACCTCTGTGGAGCGGACATTTTCCGCGCTTTTTCATCGTGAACCCGATCACGTACCGGTTACACCGCTTCTGTGTTCAGCCGCACGGCAGATTAACGGCATATCCTTCCCTGACCTGTCTCTTGACGGTGAAAAGGCCGCTGATGTTTTCTATTCCGGATGGGAATTTGTGGGAGGTGATCTCATAGTCCTTATGCTTGACCTGTCAGTTGAGGCCGCGGATTTCGGCCAGGCCATGGAATATCCCGACATGAGCACCGCGCGGCCCGATTATTCACGACCCGTAATAAAAAACAAAGACGGATACGGAAAACTGAAGCCCATCAAACTTTCGGAAGCACGGCGAATGCAGGAATTTCTCAAACTCTGCGAAATCATGGTAAGGCGCGTGGGACTGCGGGGCCTTGTGGGGGGATTTATATTCGGTCCTGCGGGAATACTGAGCATGCTTCGCGGCGCCGAGAATTTTTTCAAAGACTGTATGCTGTATCCGGAGGAAGTGCGCAGGGCCTGCGAGACGATAACCGGTGTGCTCATTGAATACGCCGAAGCGCAGTGTGATGCGGGGATTCCGGCGATCGCCATTGATACACTGTATGCCAGCCAGAGCGGTCTGCCAAAAAAGGTGTGGGAAGACATTGAGGGCCCCTTTGCCCGCGATATCAGCAACGCCATAAAGGCGAAGGGATGCATGGTGGGAGTACACAACTGCGGCCACGGACCCTATGCCGATGTGCAGCTGAAATGGATGGAGCCGGATGTACTGAGTATAGCCCATCTCCCCGATGATTGCGCGAATATAGTTGAATTAAAGGAGAAATACGGCAGGGATGTTACCATCATCGGATATATTCCCACGCAACTCCTTATTCACGGAACTCCATCAGAGGTGATGGATGAATGCAGGCGTCAGATAGATGTTATGGCCAGGGGCGGCGGATATATACTGGCGCCGGGATGCGAATACCCGCCCAATATTCCCCTCACCAATGCTTTCGCCATGATGGAAGCGGCCAGACGTTTCGGCTGAAACATATAAAATTTGACAGGAATGATGGTTCCATACCATGAAAAAAAGTGAGTACATAACAATTCTTGAAAAAGCGGTCCTGGACGGCAACGAAGCGGAAATACGTGATATTCTGAACAAAAAAGACATATCTTCCGCGGGCGAAAAAAATGTTATTGCTGCGCTATCCGGCGGTATTGAGAAAGCACGGCTCAATTTTCGTAATGGAGTCATATCCATCCCTGAATTTCTCCTGTGTATTGACGCTTTTAAAGCAGGGGCATCCCTTGTTAAAAAAAGTGTACGCGGAAACAGGGGGATTCCCGTATTTATCGGCGTGGTGGAGGGTGACGTCCATGACCTCGGTAAGAATATTGTGGCGGCAGTACTGAGTTCTTCAGGATATACAGTTACTGACATGGGCAAAAACGTAACCAGGGAAAAGGTCCGCAGTTGTATCACCGGGAAAAAAAAGGCGGTTGTTGCCCTGTCCTCGATGATGTCTACATCTCTGGCCCCCATGAAAGACATTATCACATGGCTTGGAGAGACGCAACCGGGGATCAGAATCATTGTGGGCGGAGCGTCGCTTGATCACAATATTGCCAAAACCCTGGGCGCCCATGGTTACGCGGATAGCGCCGTGACCGCGCCGGATGAACTGAAACGGATACTGGCAACACTCACTTGAAACAATGAAAACATATACATACACGGCACAATTTACAGCACCGCATCCCGACAAACTGGTACCGGCAATCCTTGTGCAGGGAGGATTTAAAACTCCTGAACAGGCAAATGACGCGATGCACCGAAAAGCGGAAGAAATGGCCCGACGCGTATTGTCACTGCCCGCCCCCCGATCAATTATAAGTCAGCACCCCTTTGTGAGTAGCGGGAATGGTGTTCTGAAAGTTTCCTCCGCGGTGCTCAAAAGCGCAAAACTATATCACCTCACGCAGCACTATGAAAGCCCGGCGGGGATAAGCGTATTCGTGGCAACACTGGGACATGGCTTCGACAGAGAAATGAAAAAGATCATGGAGGGTTCAATGCTTGAGTCCCTGTTTCTTGACGCAGCAGGGTCGGTTCTTATTGAGCACTATGTTGGCCTGATAGAGGAAGAGGTAAAGCGCCGTTTCGCCACGGAGGGACTTGAGGCCTCGCTTCGCTTCAGCCCGGGATACTGCGACTGGGAAACAGGCCAAGGCCAAAAGGCCCTTTTTTCGCTCATCGACGCCGAATCAATCGGCGTGAAAATCAATGAGTACGGCATGATGACTCCCATAAAATCGGTATCCGGTATCATACTGGGCGCGGGACGGATATCCCACAGGACCCCATGCCCGTACTGCGGCAAACAGGACTGTCCTCACCGAAGGGAATCCCGCAGCGATACTGTGGTATGATTACAAAAATTCAATAATTATATTTATTTATGTATTTTTTAAATTCTTCATCACCGGGGCACATGCCGGTCAAAGAAGACAGCTTCGACTCCGTTCCATTCATTAATCAGATCCGACCTTTTCTCATTGAGGGCTTTCACCGTACTGTTATATTTTTTGACTGCTTCATTCACTTCATTTACTTTAGCGTTATAGAGATCAACATCCTCCCTGGTCCTCTCGTCTTCTTTCTTCAATTCATAGGCTTTTTTAAGTTTTTCAAAGGCTTCCTGTTTCATGAGAAAGTCCAGCATAACCGGCATCTTTTCCATGGACTCCGCAGAATAAAAGGAGAGAAGCTTCTGACATATTATTTTCAGGGAGTTGTCGTTTTTAAATGGCTTGATATTTTTAAGCGCTTTCAATCCTTCCTGGCTGTATTTCTGCAGGGTGAGTCTATTCTGTTCAATCTTGCTTATGTCGTTGTGCGAAACGGCATCGAGAAGATAGAGTTCCTGTTTGTGTGATTTAAAAAAGATAAGGTAGACCGAGTCATGGTAGTTTGTCACCCTCCCGGCCTCCCTCAGGTTCTTCACCGTCTCTGATTCATCGAAGATAAGGTCTATGTTATACAGCGCGGCATACTCTTTCTGCTTGAGTTCCATTTCGTTGGCAATAGCTGAAAACTTTTCATTAGCCTTCTCCTTTGCTGCTAGATAGGCCTCCATCAGGTCATAGGACTGTTCGGCAATCTCTTCCATGTTGACCAGTTTGCCATAGTCCTCCTCCATGATATACAACAGTGAATTGACATAATCGGAAAAGGCCTTTTTCAGTATTGTATCATTGTTATAGGGCTTTATCTCCTTAATGAACTCCACCAGCTTCTTAATTCGCATGATAACAGCCCTGCGTTCCCCCTCAATGGCCTTTGCGTCATTGCTATGGGCTCCCAGCTTTATGAAATTCCATATTGCATCCTGGATTTCACCGATTTCACCGGTATATGACTCAAGATAGACCACTGACGGGCTTTTCCCGGCCTCCTGGTCAGATGCGGGTTCGCTTCCCGCGTGGATTGTGGAAAATGCAAGGATCACGCTCATAATACAAAAATAGTTCATTAGTTTTCTCATGGTTTTTACCTTCCCCTGAAAAGCGGTATATAGTCTTTCATTACCGAATACGCTTCTTCAATATAAACGTCCCTTCCTATGTCTATGCGTAGCTCGTCACTCATTTCCTTCCTGTACGGGTCCATGCTGCACAGGGGAGCGTCGCTGGAATTATTATCAACTGCATAAAGAAGAGATTTTTTATATACACGGGTATCGGCAGCCCGGATTATTTCCATTCGCATATTCATATGCTTCCGGAAGGCTTCAGGCGTGAGCGGGATATTGTCGTGGTCGTAAACGTAACGCCTCATGCGCTCGCTGAGTACGGCCAATTCTTTCAAACGGGTGCCTGCCCCTGTCCGGGCCCGGCTTCGTTGAACCAGGAAACTCAGTGGAAGACTCCCCTTCCTGTCGATGACCGGTTCCCGGTCGTACTTCAGCGGCGATACGGAGAGTACATCCTTCCGGTCCCGGTCCGGCACGGCGCCATGGATATCGGGAAGAGTGATATGCGGTGCCACACCCCTGTTATGGTGGGATGACAGGTGCAGGTCGTAATACAGGTTCGTGGTGATCCTCATATAATCCAATCCAGGGACATATCCCGGAACCCTATCCTTATCATCCCCATCGGCAAGCGGCAGTATCATCTGTGAAGTAGCCTTGCCGTATGTTGGGCTGCCGATGATCACGGCCCTGTTGTAATCCTTCATTGCTGCTGCAAAGAACTCCGACGCTGAGGCGCTGTATCTGTTGACCATGACAACCAGCGGCCCGGTGTACACGGTCCCCCTGACATGGTCCTTTATGACAAAGGGTTTATCCTTCCTTGAAGATGCGATGCATATGGGCCCTTCATCAATGAAGAGACCGGCAAGCTGAATGGCTTCATACAGCGAACCCCCGCTGTTGCCCCTGAGATCAAGAATCATCCCTTCAATACCGTCCCGTTTCAGTTTCAGTATTTCCCTGGCCACATCACTGGCGCAGGCCGGTGCTCCCTGCGTGTCCCATTCAGTATAAAAGGATGGAAGATAGATGTACCCGACCTTTTTTTCTCCCTTGAGAACATAGCTGGTAACAATGTTGTCCTCGTTGACCAGTTTTTCCTTCGCCAGGGGTACCTGTACAAGGGAGCCTCCCTGCTTTTCCACGGTGAGCATGATTTTCATTACGGAAGCATCACCAAATATTTTATAAATATCCGAAAGACTTCTGTCCCTGACCTGCACCGGTTCATCCTTGCCGGGAATCTTTGTTATCGCCACCACAATGTCGTCCCTGTTAAGCCTTCCCGATCTCCACGCCGGTCCTCCCGGCACCAGGCTGTTTATCCTCAACTCACCGGTTATGCTTCTCTTAAGATTGATGCCGAAGGACATCCTTGTGGCGGAAAGGTTCTGGCGTAACCTGTCCATTTCCACGGAGGAAAGATAGGAACTGTGAGTGTCATATACCGACGCCACGGCATTCAGATACTGGGATGTGACGGCATTTTCAAATCCGTCGGGGTGCCTGAGAATGTTGATGATGATATTCTTTTCCTGCTCATACACGGAACCCCTGATGCTTTCTTCCATTTCATGGAACCTTTTCTCGTAGCCCACGGTGAGATTATTGTCACGATACTCATGGTAGAAACGGTCCAGCATCCGGTATTTCAGGAATTTTCTCCACCGATCTTCAAGTTCATTCCTGTCCCTGCAGTAACTCTTTCCGGTGAAGGATATTTCTTCATCAATCCCGTAATTAAAACCCTTCTTCATTATTTTTTCGATTATGCTCAACGCATCATTCAGGCGGGCCTTGTAAAGATCGCATGTCTTTTTCACAAAGGGGGCCGAATCACCCTTTCCCGGAAGGGAGAGGTCCAGACCCGTCTCCATGAGAGCCTTCAGGTCATTTTCGGTAAAGTAGTACTTATCGGGGTCCAGGCCTTTCAGGAACCCGGTCTTGATTTCCTTTACCCGGTCCTCACCCAGGGGAATGTCCCGGTAGTGATACTTTTTCAGCATACCAATCATTGCGTCCGTTTTCCGGTTTACATCACCGGTGGCCGCACAGCCCGACAGGGCAATAATCAGGGAAAGAAGGAGAAATGACGAGCTTCTGAACATAACCGGTACACCACTATCCTGCTGTTGTTATATATACCGGGACCCTGGGGTACAAAAGACCGAAACCCATAATAATGGGTCCTCTGTCCCGGATCCGCAACACTATGGTGTTTAACTATCAGATAACGCTTCATAAAGGCAAGAAGTTTTCCTGCAAGAAGGGGTTGAATATCCCCCCCTGTTTCACAAACAGCAGCAGTAACCGTTATATTTGAAATTCGGGAATTTCCGCCGCTAGAAACCGGTTGATGGGACACAAAACGTCTCATCTGAACCCGTTCCTGAATGTTTTAGTTTTTTGAAAAAATAACTTATCTGTTTAACGTCAGAGGTGTAGGGGGGAAGTTTTTGCTGCCGCCGGATCGGGTTTATTACCGATTCCGAACTGTTTATTACTCAAACTGAACTGTTCATTGCATTGATGTTGCTTTAAGGATGTGTGTTTGTATTAATTAGCAATAAGTCTTGTTCTGTAACATGTATTTATATTACAGTTAAACTCCAGCCAAAATTTTATTTTATGGTGTCTTTCTGACGCTAAATAGAGGTATTCAATCATGAAAGCAATTATGTATTTATTTTTTTTATCAATTATAATCACTTCCTGTTCTATCGATAATAGTGATCCTCCGGATGCAATGCCTCCATCTCTTGTGATATCTTCAGCAGCAGGAGCAACAACTGCAAATTTTCCAATACCAGTAACCTTTACCTTCAGTGAAACTGTAACAGGTTTTAGTGTCGATGATATTTCAGTAACCAACGCAGCTATCAATGATTTTATTTCTGTCAATGGGGCCACTTATACTGCAAATCTCTATCCGGATACAGACCCTGCTTCAGTAACAGTAAATGTAGCGGAAGCCATAGCTCAGGACAATGCCAGCAACGATAATACAGCCGCTTCTGAATTTTCAATAGAATATGACGGCAGTGATTTAACTTTAACAATCACATCGTCAGAAACAAGCCCGTCAAATGCCGGAGTAATTCCCCTGATAATAACATTCAGTGAAGAGGTTATCGGATTTACTGCAGATGATATTATTGTTTCTAATTGCACCAGGGGAATATTAAACACATCAGATAACATAGAATTTACAATGGATGTTACCCCTTCGGCTGATGGGGAAATTACTATTGATGTAAATAGTTCAATAGCATCAGATGCTTTAACAGAATTAAAGTCAAATAATGCTTCTTTACAATTTAGCTTGGAGTCAGATAGATCGGCACCTCAAAAAGATGATATTACATTTTGGGACAATCTGACTAATGGCTATACAACAGACTCATCTGCAATTCTTGATATTGATGAAACAGATTTTTCTGAATATAAATATAAAGTGGACAATGATACAGTATGGTCTACTTCGAATGATATTAATACCGATATAACAGTATCAGAAGATGGTATACATACCGTACAGATTATAGTCAAGGATAAGGCAGGCAACTGGCAAAATGAAGATGATCCGAAGAAAGTTACTTTTCTGGTCGGTACACCTGATGGAACTGAAACATATCCATATCTGATAAGCACATTGAATGAACTTCAGGATATCAATAATAATTTAACAAAATATTATGCGCAAATCAATGATATTGATGCATCTGTCACCTCGGCGTGGAACTCGGGAGAGGGATTTGTTCCGATAGGAAGTGAAAGTGCGCAATTTGCTGGTTCATTCGATGGCAACGGGTACTGTATAAACAATTTATATATTAATCGTACTTCAGGGGTAAATCAGGCTCTCTGGGGTTACATAAATGCATCTGGTAGTGTAATAAATGTCCATGTCAGAAACTGCAATATTGCAGGTGACTTGCGTATAGCTGGATTGATCGGCACTACTTATGGGACAACTACTTTATGTAGTGCATCTGGTAATTTTTCAGGGAGAGTTGAGGTTTCAGGATTAGCTGCTCATAATTATGGAGTTATATCCCGGTGTTTTTCAGAAGGTACAGTTGCAACAACAGCAAATTATGCAGGTGGATTAGTTTTATGGAATTCTGGTACTATTATTAATTCATACAGCAGATGTTCTGTTTCTACTACAGGCCTTAATATTGGAGGTCTTTCAGCAGTTAACTGGAATAGTTCAATTCAATACTGTTATAGTACAGGCAGTGTCTCAACAGGCAGTTCAAATTATGGCGCTTTTATTGGGCTTTCTTATGGAACAGCTGATTATTATTCATGCTTTTGGGATAGTACTACTTCAGGTTTGAGTGATGGCGTAGGCAGTGTTGACCCTGATCCCGCCGGCGTAACAGGATACCCGACAGAGCTAATTGGCGAAGACAATGATATGACTGACCAGGGCATTTATTCCGGCTGGGACTTTACTAATATCTGGGCAATTGATCTAACCGGGACTATAAATAATGGATATCCCTATTTAAAAAACAATATACCTTAGTGGAAACATAGCAAATTCCGTCACCGGAAACCGGTTCATGGGATACAACGCGGGTTATCGAAAACCGTTCCTGATAACCGATATGTCAAATTATTAGCAGAATATTCCG
Source organism: Spirochaetae bacterium HGW-Spirochaetae-1 (assembly GCA_002839375.1). Lineage (NCBI taxonomy): Bacteria > Pseudomonadati > Spirochaetota > Spirochaetae bacterium HGW-Spirochaetae-1. The sequence goes on from PGXY01000004.1 coordinate 180,728, forward strand.
GGCAGGAAAAGCTTTTTAAAAATTTTCTGGCCATTTCTCCGAGGGCGGCTGTGGCGCTTGTCATTAATAACAAGGAAACTGTTCGCCGACCATCATTTTGATGAGCGAGCTGTTTTACATCGCGTCGCGGAAAAAATCATTGAGTTCCTTTACCGCTTTGAAGCGTTTTGCCACCTCTTTGGCGAAGTCAGGTGCGAGGACCTCCCGGTCGGTGAAGAGTGCCATGGAATATAGATCCTTGAACTTGAGGAACTCAGCAGCCGGGCTGTCCTTTGCGAAACCCCGTGGTACATTCACCAGTGAATCGCCGTGTATCCCGTCGAAATACTTCGTGAATGATTTTTTTGTTATGATGGCGCTGAAGGCGGGGAATTCCCTTTCGATCTTTTGCCGGACTTTGTAGAGCTCTGCCGGTTCCGGGTGATAGATACCGCCCCCGGCCATGCAGCTGCCCGGTTCAATGTGTATATAATATCCTGCTGGCTTCATCTTGTTCCCCTGGGGAGAAAGCACGGCACCGAAATTCGTTTTGTACGGGGTTTTGTCTCTGGCAAAACGGGTGTCTCGATAAATTCTGAACATGCAGTCACCCGGCATGAGGTGCTCTATGGATTTATCGAACCCTGCCACCAGGGATATAAGGTACATGAGGAATTCCTCCATATCGGCCCTGCTCTTATTATACTCCTCTTTATGAGCAGTAAACCATTCCCTGTTATTGTTTTTGCCCAGGTTCTTTAAAAAATTAAGTGTGCTTTTCTGTATCATGGCATCGTCCTGCGGAGTGGATTGATGAAGAAAGGATACCCGAATGATCGTGCCCTGTCAATCATTTCAGGGGCGGAAACATACTGCGACCGGCTGAATAGTTTTAGCATACGTGCAGAATGGGGGTGAAAGCTGCTTTCATAGTTTCCATCGGAACGGCTATGTATACCGGAGAAATTAGTTTACATTAATATTCCAGCCTTAAAGTTCAACAGCATGTTTGACTATTGAAAGGCCAAGGTCTGTTTCAACTGTTGCTCTGGATCTATTTTTCTCAACCCCTGGCACCACCGATCCAGTAGTAGACTGCAACCAGGTGAAGATGTTTTCCTCAATACCTCAATTCAACTTTCTATTCTTCCGGCTCCCTTCCTTTTCAATTGACAAAAAAAGGCAACCTAAACCCTATTCAAATATAAATATTCTATTGGCAGAATAAAATGAAACCACACAATAATAAAAACACAAACAGCCTGGGTGAATTTATTGCCCTTATGGCCATGACAATGTCCCTTGTGGCTCTGAGCACCGATTCCATGCTTCCCGCACTGGACCATATCAGTATTTCCCTGGGGGTTTCAGGGAGCAACGCAAGCCAGTTGGTAATATCATTCTTTTTTCTCGGTCTTGCTTTCGGTCAGATATTTTACGGTCCCATATCTGACAGTGTCGGGAGAAAACCCCCACTCTACGCGGGATATATAATCTTTATCAGCGGCTGTCTGCTCTCTTTCTTTGCGCAGACCTTTTCCATGATGCTGGCGGGCAGGGTTCTGCAGGGACTTGGGGCAGCCGCCCCAAGAACCGTGACTCTTTCACTGGTAAGGGATCAGTATTCCGGAAAGGTAATGGCACGGATAATGTCTTTTGTTATGACCGTCTTTATTCTTGTTCCCGCTGTTGCTCCCACTATGGGGCAGGGTATCCTTGCCATATCCGGCTGGAGAAGTATTTTCATCGCCCTCCTTTCTCTTGCGGCCATTAACATTTTATGGCTTGGAGGCCGGCAGAAGGAAACTCTTCGTGAAGAGTATCGTGGAGAAATTACCGGACGGTGGATAGGTCAGGCATTAAAGTTCTATTTCTCATGCAAATCAGCTGTCGGTTATACCATGATAGCCGGAATACTCGGCGGGGTCTTCCTCGGTTACCTTAATACATCACGACAGATATATCAGGATATCTACGGCCTGGGAAAACTGTTCCCTGTCTTTTTTGCCATTACCGCCCTTTCAATAGGAGGCGCCTCTCTCAGCAACGCACGGATGGTCATGCGTTTCGGTATGCGATCAATGGCCCTGAGGGCAATGCAGGTCATGTCTTTGCTTTCAATCCTCATGTTTGTTGCGTCAATAGTAACCGGTGGCAGACCGCCACTCTGGCTTCTCATGGTATACTTTATCCCCACATTTTTCTGCATAGGCATTCAGTTCGGGAATCTCAATGCTCTGGCAATGGACCCCCTGGGAAAGATAGCGGGTACTGGCGCAGCAATCGTAGGATTCATATCCACCCTTGTACAGTTTATTCTCGGGACCATCATCGGGCAGCTGTTCAATGACACCCTGATGCCTCTTATTGGCGGTTTTGTTGCTATGAGCCTTGTGTCACTGGCAATAATGTTTTATACGAAGAAGTATACGGAAGAAAACCCTGACGAAGAATGTAACATTCAGGAGAAGGTCCTCGAAGGGATATCACAGACACTTGAATAAGAAAGGCCTCCGCAAGGAGACTTTTCTTCCCTCCTTCTCGCGGGTTATCCGAACCCGTTCCTGATGACCGATACGTCAAATTATTAGCAGAATATTCCGGACAGGCAAGGTTTTTAAATTTTTTCCAGGCAACACCAACAGGCAGATTTCTGAAATATTACATATAAGCATGCGAATCGTGGAAACCCATATTACCAGTATTTACAGTAAACTAGGCCTCAAAAGACGCAGCGAACTTATTAATTACTGTCCCGGCCTTTTAAAAATCCTCTTTCTAAATAATACATTAAACATTATTTCTTCTCCTCTTTTGCATACTTTTGGATATTTTTTGGAAGTATTACGGGTTTACCACGATGCCCCCACAGTAAAAATCTATTACACTTATATTCAAAATATGGTTTAGATCGGTTTGCCTTATGGCTATACCGGTATTTCATGCCGGCAGAGTATTTTCGGAGTATTAGAATGCCGATTTTCCATCAGTGCCTGGCCAGAGAGATATTTATAAATAAGTGATTCGAAGAAGGAGAACTATGAGAAAGCTAAGTGTTGCAATCTGTTTCATGAGCCTGTTTACCCTGGGAAGTGTCTTTTTTCTAACCAGCTGTGAAGATATTGATACTAAGCCAATTCCCTGTGTCGATGATGGTGACTGCAGCGCAACCCAGGCGTGTGTAGATAATTTTTGTACCAGCTGTAAATGTAAAGAGCTTGGAGGCACCTGTACCCTTCTAACTGAAGATTGTGCGGAAGGGACATTTGACTGGTCCTCCCTCGGATGCCCCGGTGGAAGAGATGCGAAATGCTGTCTTCCCGACAGTTCATGTGCTGCTATTGGCGGAACCTGCATTGACTGGGATGCAACCTGCCCTGACGGGTATGGGACATTCGGCTCCATGGATTGTCCCGATGGCCGGTACGATCAGTGCTGCATTCCAGTTCGGTAGTCTTAAAAAGTAAAATACCAGGAGATTCTTTATGAAAAAAACCATGCTATTGGCGATTATTTTTTCAGCACTGGCAGTACTGGCTACTGTAACAACCTGCACGGATACGGATAATTCAAATGACCAGTGTATTGATATGGACGGCGATGGCTATGGCGTCAACTGTGCTCTCGGTTCTGACTGCGATGATGGTGATACGAATATTAATGCTGGTACCACGTATTTCCTTGACATGGATATTGATACCTACGGGGTTTCCGGCAACACCCAAACTGCCTGCAGCCCGACTGGAGATTATACGGCAACCAGGGGCGGGGATTGTGATGATAGTGACATGAACATCAACCCCGATGCTGTAGAAGTATGTGACGGTAAAGATAATGATTGTGATGGAGCGACTGATGGAGATGATTCAGACTTTGAAACCGCACCTCTTGCGGACAATCAGGTAGGAGTCTGTAATGGCTGTCTAAAAGTCTGTTCTGGATCATCGGGCTGGCAAAACAATTATTTTCAGATAGAAGACTATGAATTCGATGAAGTGACGCTTTATGATTCCATCGATAATGACTGTGATGGAGTGACTGATGAATAAGAGAGGAACTATCAACAATATTTACCAAAAGCATCCGGCATGCAGAGCTTTTTTAAATCGCTTCGGTTATCTTCTCTGAACCCGGAAGTCAAAGCGCTACTGAAAGCTCTAAGCTAAGATCAGTATACTATAAAAGTTAGGGTGGCATCAGGAGTTTTCTCTACAAAATTCTTTAATCTTGGAAACATAGGAAATTCCACCGCCTGAAACCGGTCCAGGGGACACAACGCGGGTTATCGGAACTCGTTCCTGATGACCAATATATCAAATTATTAGCAGAATATTCCGAACAGGTAAGGCTTTTTAAAAAATTTTGAGCAGGTCTAAAAAGCAGTAAAGTATCTTGTGTGCATAGACCATGCCATGAGGCCGATACTACAGTCAAATGGCAGAACGAGAATCCATAATCTCAGCAGCAATCTTGACCTCAACATAAGGACACTGGCGCGGTATTTTAAATCGGCGATGGAACTTACTCCCAAGGAATTTTCGGTATTCATCCGTCTGAATCATATATACAGAATGATGTGAACGAGTTCCGGTATTGACACCTGTGATATTACTTACGTGTGAGGTTATTACGATCAGGCCCATTTTATCAACGAGCTTAAACATTTTATCTCGATGACACTTACCGCCGTTATCAACAAACAAAACGAGTCCGTGAAACGGTCATACCACGAAATCGCAAAGCACTAGTTACTCTTCTCAAAGAGCGCTGTAAGTTTTCCCATATACTATATTTCCCCTGTTTCCATCAGAACAGCTAAGTTATAAGGGAATGTCGATTTTTTCCAATACAAATTATTCTGATATCGATATTTTTCCCTATAAATATATATTAAACAGGGGAACAGCCTGCAGGGATTGTTAGAGTAGTATACCGCACAATTCAGAAACAGCCGGCATTATCTGCAAGCTCCATTTCGATGCTGACTTTTCCCGTATCAATTTTTATCGGAGGGCGATATGAGTAAAATATTGAAAAGTATCTCTTATCCCATTGTGTTTTGTATGATCATTTCGCCGGTATCATTTCTTCCATCATGTTTTTCCGATGACGCTGGTAATTCGAACGGCAAAACCTATGCCATTGGTGACATTGGTCCGAGCGGTGCAGGTATAGTATTCTATATTACAGACGGTGGATTACATGGACTGGAGGCGGCGTCATCAGACCAAAGTATAAGTTCCATGTGGAGCACTATAATTAATACCCTTGTGAATGGCACCAGTCCTTTACCCACCGAAATAGGAACAGGTTCTTCCAATACCGACGCCATAATTGCTCAAAATAGCGGTGCCGCAAGTGCGGCAAAAATATGCAGAGATTACACCGGGGGTGGTAAAACTGACTGGTTTTTGCCATCCAGAGATGAACTGAATGAGTTATATCTGCAAAGGGCAATTGTCGGCAATTTCTGGAATAGCGGCTATTGGAGTTCGTCTGAATGGGATGAAGACTATGCCTGGACCCAGGACTTCAACAGCGCTGGCAGAGGTAATCAGGACGGCTATACAAAGGACAGCACTCCCCGTGTAAGAGCAATCAGGGATTTTTAACCTGTGTAAAAATAAATATCCGTAAATACTGTTTTAGAGAGCAATAGGAGTACAGTGTTAAAATGTTGCTGGATCCTGGTTGTGTTAGGCCTACAGGAAATTACATAGCTGAATCTCAGTCAAGGGGAGTAGATTGGGAAAACTAATTTTTATTCACCTTAGTGCAATCTTTTAGGAGTACGAGAATCAGATAATGAAAATCATGAATAAATGTCCGATACCTCTGTTTATCATTACTATGTTTTTCTTCACATCCTGTTCCGGCCCGAGAAATTACACGAAAAATAAAATCGTCCAACCACAGTATGTAAATCTGTCAAGGCTGGGCAACATCCTTAAAAATGAAAAAATTTCAAGTTGGGGATACGCCGTGTTCCGGCATATTGACAATTACAATATCAAAGAGAAAGAAAAAGGATGGGTATATTATGAGGACGAGCGAAGCCAGAGTTATGTTCTGCAAATGTACCGTTTCAGTATTAATGTCACGGAAATAGGAGCGGTAATAGCCAGGGATAAAATAACGGGTAAATATTACGGATATTTTCGATATTACAGCGGCTTAACAAAAAATAATTATATTTTTGACCGGAGGCTTCCCATAAAAGTCATGATCGACCCGAAAAGAAACATACTATACCTGGCATCAATGGGGAATTATGCCGGCTGGAATAATAAAAAGTACGCCAGTGAATTCAAATATGATTTCGAGGTCTTTGGTTATATCACCAAGCCGAATCCAAAGAAAAGGATTTGGTAACATCCGCTGCCGCATACCCTCTGCCGTGAAAGAAGCATATATATTCAATCCATCATTACCGATTGCTAAATCATTATTTAACATAAACTGCAATTCCGGAAAATACAGAAAATAATCCACCGGCACATTAAAGAACCTTATACACCACGCCAAAGCGGTAAAACATTCCCCCCGCGTTTATATTATAACCTTTTTTATACCCCGCACCGATACCATTTATTATAAGATCATGATTTGAGGTCATCTGGAATTCACAGAAAAGCCCCAGTGATTCAGTAACAAAATAATTGGCGCCGGCCAGGAAATGGGGGCCAAAACCGCTGTTCTTGAAATGATAATTATGGGAATCTAATCCATAAGTATAGTTAAAAGTGGCAGATCCATAACTCATCCCCAGGCCCAGGTATATACTCCCCCTGCTGTCGGCAACATCGATGCTTATCCCAACTGTCAAAGGTATTTCCCATGAAGAAAAATTATACATATTTTCATAATCACTGCCACCGAGAGTAAAGGTAAATTTCCCTTCAGTGGCGAAGGTATAATTAAAGCCCGTCCTGACAAAAAGATAGCGAAGGACATTGTACTGCAGATGCCCCGAAACAGTCAGGGGGACCATATCAGTAAATTTATCATTAGTACATGTTTGAATTACATCAGAGACGTCGTCCTTATAATCAGAGGTCGTCTGGCTCGTGATATCATTATATCCGAACCCGATGCCGGCAAAAAGCCCTTCACGGGCAAAGGCCTTTAAACCGGTCAACATCAGACCACTTATTACGCAGACTATTAATAATTTTTTCATTTGGATCCCCCTGAATAATTGAATGTAAATATTATGTTAAAATAACCCGTAAATAACACCCGCAACAAAAAGAATGTCGTAATTTTTAACCGAGGGGACATACCCGTCATGCACATCAACGATGCCTTTTTTGAAATTCGCTCCGATAAACCAGATAAAATCTCTCACCACATAGCGTAAACCCGTCTCAAGATTGAGACCCAGGTCCATTTTCCATTGCCCTGCCATGTTGACGGAATCAGATTCCGACCACCACCAGGCGTTTGTTGCCGGGGCCACATACAAGCCTGCGCCGGCATAAAAAAAACTCTTCTTAATGCCAACCATAAAGTTCATGTTTACATATTCCAGTTCCTGTGTATAAATAGTTCCCGTGGCCTTCCCCCTGGTCTTGTAGCCCATCCACAGCATGCCGATATCGAACCACGCCATTAGACCGGGATCTTCCAGGCTTACATAAGCAATCCGCGCAACAGGGGTTGAGTAAGATAGCTTCACTCCCTCGTAATCTTCCTGTGGGTCCGAACCCATGGTAGCGCCAGAAACACCGACGCTTCCATAGATCCCGAGATATATTGTTTTGCCTTCCTTTTTTGCTTTGGCTCGGGGAGCGGCAAAGAGATCGCTCACAAAAAACAATACAAAAACCGCAGTAACCGATAACATCAAATTTTTCATATAACTACCCTGTTAAAATATTTGCTGTTCTCCATAGATTCCACCGGATAAAGCCGTTCATATGGATATTATTCAAAATGGAATATAATAAAAATAATTCTGCCGGTATTGGAAAAAATCGACATTTTAGAATCTCACATGAAAAGACTTTCAGCTGGAAGGATAAAGTATTCTAATGGACTGGGTTAAATCTTCACTACTTCACGGAAAGAACGTTCTACGGTCTCCTTCTGTTTATTGATAAAAGCGGTAGGTGTCAGCGAGGTGAAGAGTCTGAACTCGTTTATAAAGTGGGCTTGGTCATAATAGCCGCACTCAAATATGAGGTCCTGGAGGTCATGACATTTGCCGGAATTGATCCTGTTGAAAGCCTCGTTGAATCGGAGGACCCGTGACAGTTCTTTGGGAGTAATCCCCACAATGCGTCTGAAGTCCCTTTCCAGAGTCTTGATGCTTACGTTGAGTGTGGTACAGATGCTGCTGATATTGACATCGTTCCTGAAGTTGTTGAGAAAAAATGAAGCCCGGGCTATATGGAGAGCTTTCATCGCTTTACCTGAAAGCAAGTTGCAGAAAAAACTGTCTGCCAGAGAAATCTTCTTCTCCCGGGACGGTTCATCGCACAACCGCGCAATGAAATCCTTTCCGGGGCGGCCCATGACCAGGTCGAGATCTATCCTGCGCCCGTTGAATTCAACCTGTGGAATATCGAGAAAGCGGTAGATCCCATAGGGCCTGAAGATCACCGAAAGAATACGCAGATTGCCCAGGCACCGGTAATACACGGGCTCAAGGATCTGGCCGCCCAGGTAACCGGAAGCGCTTTTCAGCTGATAGTTGTCCGTTGAGAAAATTACCCTGTCTCCAAAAGATATGATCATTTCCAGGTGTCCGCTGGGATAGATGTTCATGGGCTGGTTCCGGAAGGCACCTTCTTCATCCTCGATGAGGATAAAGGATTTGATATAGGAAGATAACTGTTGAGACGGAATATATTCCTGGCAAAACATGTTCAATTCCTCTTAATCAGGATTAATATTCAATATGTATATATTCTGTTCAGATAAATTACATGAGCATCAGAAGTCTTCATGAGTACATCAGGTGTGAAGCGGGTAAGATTTTTGAAGTCGTTGATAAAGTGGGACTGATCATAATATCCGCACTCAAACACGACATCCTGGATATCATTGGAATCGTTTGTTTTCAAAAGCCGATATGCGTGATTGATACGAATAATCGTCGCAAACTCCTTCGGTGTAAGTCCCAGTGTGTATTTAAACCGCCGCTCCAGAGTTTTGATATTAACATCCATCCGTTTGCAAATATCCCTGATTTTTACCGCACCTTTGGTCAGTATTATATACACCAGCTCTCTGTCGATATCGGTTGACCGTTCTACCGCCTTGATATATTGACACGACAGAAAGGAATCCATCGCCAGTGCTTTCTCCTCCGGCGTCTTCGCAAGTGCTACCTTTTCTATAACGTCAGTCCCGTCTATGCCGCAAATATCTTCAAGGTTCACCGCAAGATTCCTGAATTCAACCTGGGGATGCCCGAAAATCTTAAAGACGCCATAAGGTTTAAAAAGGACACACAGGCATTTTATCCTGCCCCGCGGCCTGAAGAAACCAGGTCTGTTATGGGGACCATATAAATATCCCCCCTTAACCTCACCGGGATAATTAATGTGGCTTTCGCAGTGATCACCATAATGTACAGCGATTTCAGGTAATCCGTTGGGGACGATATTCATGGGCAGATCTTTCAGACTGCCGTCATCTTCAAAAACAATATATGATTCGATAAAGGGTGCTAGGGGCGGAGAAGGTTTATATAATCGTAATAACATTTCGGATTGCCCTGATAAAAAAGTATTGTTCAGAAATTTCTATTGAATATGATATATGGTAATTACCGCCACGGGAAACAAGTCCATGAGATTGAATGTCTCTTGAACAAAAACGCTTTGCCGTAGCTTTCTATTCATCATACCCATCCTGATTTTTCCCGCAACAACATTTTTCTTCCAGAATGTATGCATAATAAAGTATCCTCCAGAAAAACAACTTTGGAGGCACTGTCATGGACAAAATGAGTAAAAAAGTAAGGGAAAACTACGAATTGCGGAACCTGCCGGAAAACACACAGAAAAGATATTTGCCGATCATCAGGCAGTATTCCGAATACTTCAACAGGTCTCCGATCGAAATAGGCTCTCAAGAAATCAGGGATTATTTGCTCTGTACTCTTTCAAATAAAAATGAATTCAATCCCCATAATCGCTGCCTCATCGGTTTCGCTGAGAGGGTAGGAGGTCCGCCTGCTAGCAGCTACAGGATGTCGCGATAATGCTGATCAAACCGGCTTATATCACATTGAAAATAAATGTGATATAACCCTCAGTCTTATCGGAACCCGTTCCTGATGACCAATATGTCAAATTATTGACAGAATATTACGGACAGGCAAGGCTTTTTTGAAATGTAAGTTTATAAAAAAATATGTAAAATCTTTGACGGTTTAAATATATTTCAAACCGTCTATGCAGAAGACTCCTTCTGCATAGATTCATATACTCAATCAGGCAAAATATCTTGGAATAAGATATATAATTTGTTTTAAAAAATTTAAAATAAACTGCCTTCTGCTTTTCGGCTGAATGATATACAATAAAAGCAGCGCACTGACAATGACTGCAATAATTATTAACGCTTTCATTTTACCTTCTCCTTATTGTTCATATTTTTCTATTAAATCAGCAGCAATCATTCCGGATGCCGTTACCGTCGGCACGCCTCCTCCAGGATGGGTTGAAGCCCCTGTAAGATACAGCCCTTTAATGTGTCTCGACCGTGCAGATGGGCGAAACATCATGGAGTGAGGAAGGTCCTGTCTCAAAGCATATATAGCCCCTTCGGGAGACCTCAGTCTTTTTTCAAAATCAACGGGTGTAGAGAGTTCTGCTAAAACAATATGTTCCTCAAGACCGGGAAGATACCTATCAGCAAGAAACTTTATAATTCTTTCTTTTAAGTGAGGCTTTTCTGCATCCCATGTGGTCCCCTTCAGATTATAAACTCCCGGAGCCAGTGTAACTGCAATGATATGATGTCCTTTCGGCGCCAGAGAAGGATCTGATTTGGTTGTCCAGCTTAAAATACCAAACTGTTCCTGGGGGAAACTTCCTTTCAGGTAATGATTATTCCAATAATCATTTGTTTTACCCATGGGTAAAGTCATCAATGTATGATGATCTTTTAGAGGAGGCGCATAATCAAGACAAAGATACAGCATTGGTGTTGCCATCGAATACACATAACTTTTTAATCCGACTTTAGCAAGCCAGGGAAGATATTCTTCGCCAATTAAGTCAAAATACATTTTCTTAGAATTAATATTAGACACAACAATATTTGCGGTAATTTCTGTACCGTCTTCCAGCAGCACCCCTTTCACTCTTTTGTTTTCAATCAAAATTTTCTCAACAGGGGCATTCACCTGAACTATCATTCCTGCTTTTTCTCCACATGATTGGAAACCCTTTGGAATTCCGATCATGCCGCCTTTACTATAATATATGCCTTTATGCTCTGCATAAGGAATCATGGCATAATGTCCCGGTAAAAGCGCGGGAGGAAGACCGGCATAAAAACTGTGAAAAGAAAATGATTCAAGGAGCTTCTCGTTCTTAAAATACTTCCTCATGACCCCTTCGTAACTGCTGAAGAAAAGACTATTGTATTTCAATAAAGCGGGAGTTTTAGCAAACAGCTTAATTACATCGGTCAAGTTATTTGCAGGAGTGACAAAAAAACCATCCAGAGCTGCATCGAGAAATCCTTCAATTTTTTTTGAATATTTTTCCCAGCCTTTAACATCTTCCGGTGCAAATTTTTCTATCTCTCTTTTTGTTTCTTCCAGAGAAATTGGATAGGTGACACTGGTTCCATCGTGAAGTATGGCAGAAAAGGTCGGATCAACAGGAATAAGATCGACTTCCTTTTCAAAAGACGTACCCATTCTTTTAAAACACCAGTCAATGACTTGAGGAAATTCGATAATAGAGGCACCAAGGTCAATTTTATACCCCTGCTGCTCAAAGGTAGAACAACAGCCTCCAATTCTGCTACTTTGTTCAAGAAGAAGAACTCTGCGTCCCTGGTGAGCAAGAAGAGCTCCGGAACTCAGACCTCCACAACCGGCACCGATAACAATAACATCATAATCACTCATGATATGCCCCTTGTACATTTAAAGTATCACATCAACTGAAATCAATATAAGGAGCCTGATTCACAAGTTCATTAACCCATGTTAAGAGGTTAATTTTTTTATTGGGGAAGATTAAAACATTACTTTAAATTTTTAGTATGTCTCAGGCGGGACAAAGCAACATCAGTAACACCAAGATATGAAGCGATATGATATTGAGGAATCCTGTTTATCAAGTCAGGATATTCATCAAGAAATTTCGCATAACGTATTTCCAGGGGATCAAGAAGAAATTCTTTCTCTCGTTCCTCCATATGACGAATAAACGATATGGCTATTAAGCGTCCATATCTCTCCCAACAGGAGTGTCTATTATAAAGTTCTTCCATTGAACTTTTGGAAATTGTAATTGTTTCTGTCTCTTCAAAAGCCTGTATATAAAAGCCGCATGGCAAATTGAGAAAAAGAGCACTGAAGGAACTGAAAAATCTATTATCCATTACAAAATATTTATTATATTCTTTGCCTGATCCGGTAATATAATAAAATCGAACAAGACCCTTTATAAGGGAAAACAATCGATTTGGTCTTTCTCCTGCATGAAGAAGAAATGAATCTTTTTTAAATGTTACGGTACTAAAATTTTTTACCGCATAGTCCCATTCAATATCGGGAATTTTAACTATTTTTTCGATGCTGCGCCTGAGACGGTTTAAAACAGGTATATTGTTATCATTAAAAATCATTATGTACTACATAGCCATCCATTAGTATTTATATTGTTTTCATTTTACATTGAACAGCCTCCCATCGTCAAGAAAGTATTCAGGACATATACGCCCATTGCTATTAAAACAGCATCATCATCAGCCGGCTCACAGGGCAAAATGCATTTTCAAAAACCCTGCATCAGTGCCCCAGTGTGTTCAAATATTGACAAAAAGTGCCGGCTATGCAAGGCTTTTACTGTATTTAGATACATAGTGGAATCTCCACCGCCCGAAACCGGTCCAAGGGACACAACAGGTCTTATCGGAAGGACGTTCCTGAACAACGCTACGTTAATGTATTGACAAAATATTCCGGGAAGGCAAGGCTTTTTTAAATTTTTCGCGCGCCAAAAAAGAAAATTTGCCGGACTTTTGCGCACTAACCCCACTGATGAATATTATTACATCTGCAAATTCGCATAACAAACTGTTTTTCATGAAAAGCGAAATCCTTATCAGGGAGGTTTCTTTATCGGTATAAAATAGCCTTTTTGTATTACATGGGTTTTAATCAGCGAGTCAATAGAATTCGGTGCCTGTAAAGAATACGCTACATCGGCCAGCATAACAGTTCCGCATTGAGGGCAGAGTTCCGGGTCTTTCTCAAAACAATGCTGAACCGCGTCACGCCATGTTTTCTTTTCTATGTAATCCAGCTTTTCTCTTATACCGCTGGCGTATATGCCATAATATCGAATAGTTTTCTCATTCCGGTCCGGCAGAAAAAAAAGCATGAGGGCCATGAACTCGTAAATGTCCATGGTTTTTACCGCGTATGATTTCTCTCCGCTCTGCCGATTCACCCAGCTCTTATACCGAAAGGTCACGGTTTTTCGCTCGTTATCAACTTTAACGATCTGGCTGTTGTTCATATACCCTGTGGCAATATATTCCGTTGCTCTGAAAAGGATTTCGTTATTGTTCCCCCTGACCGGTTTGAAATAGACATGGAAGCCATTAACATACTGTGCAATATAAAAGTCATGTTCATCCTTCGTAATTATCCGGGTCCTGACAAGATGGCGTAAAAAATGCTGCATCCATATAAAGCGTGCCTTTTTGTAGGGGATAAAAATATTCTCGAGTATTTCACCCGTTTCAGTATTGACGAGTTCTGAGGTACCGATGAGATGAACATGCGGGTTATAGTTCAATCCGTTTCCACAGGAATGGACCGTGGCTATAACGCCTGGTTTATGTTCCTTTCCCTTAAGCCCGGCTGCCGTCATGAGGATGTCGCGATAGCATTGTGAAGCCTCTTTTATCATATCCGCCGTATTATAACCCTTTTCAAACAATACCTGACTCAAGGCGCCCGGCACCGTGAAGGTCACATGAAAGTGATTCAGATTCGTGTTGAGTATGCAGGAAAGATTGAGGGACCAGCCGAAAAGTTTCTTTCTGTAGCATGAGACACAAAGACGAGACTTGCAGGTGAATGGCACCACGAGAACCGTGCCGCATCCGCTACAGGCATGGCGGACAAAGCCATTCCGGAACCTGCCGCATTTGATGAGCTTATGTGCTTCCTCCTTCTTTTCTTTTGTAAGCGGACCATACCGGTCCCTGAAGCGTTCGTCATATATTTCCTGGAACCCCTGCCAGTGGCGTATCCACAGGAATTTATAGGCGCTCCACCGCTCAAGGCCCGGTTGATAAGCGGGTTTGTCTCCATGCTCTGAACAGATGTACACACAGAGTATACGAAGGAACAGAAGTTATAGGTGAATAAAAACAGCAACAGATACCGGGTAGTATTCTTACAGCGGCTGCATAGCCAAAAGGCCCCAATCTACTTCTGTCCACAAAAAAACCGGCCTGAAATTTCTCTCAGCCCGGTTCTCTTTTTCATTTTTAAAAATAATTTCTCAGTCATTCTTCCCGAAAAACTTCGAGAACAGGCCTTCCTTCTGCTTTTTCAAAACTTTCTTTTTAGCTTTTTTCACGGCAGCCTTCTTTGGTTTTGCCGTTGCTTTCTTAACCGGTGTTTTTTTCGCTGCGGTTTTCTTTTTTACCGTCTTTTTGGCTGCTGCCTTCTTTTTCACGCTTTTCTTCGCAACGGCTTTTTTCTTGACCACCTTCTTCTTTACCGCTTTTTTTGCTGCGGTTTTCTTTTTTACGGCCTTCTTAACCGCGGTCTTTTTTGTCGCCGTCTTCTTTTTGACTGCTTTCTTTTTAACCGCTTTTTTCTTTACCACTTTTTTCTTCGCTGTTACGGTTTTCTTTGCGGCTTTCTTTTTTGCCTCCCGTTTTTTGGCCTCGAGCTTCTCCATCTCGGCAGGGGAAACCTTGAAGAATGAGTTATGATAATTTCTGTTTTTGAAGGACTGCAGGGCCCGTGTAACGAGCCCGTCGATATCGATCTGCTCATAGGTTGATTCGATGTAATCAAAGGAGAGGTGCGCCAGGCCGCAGCGAAGGTAACTGGTCAGCTTCTCCTGCGTTGCCCCCTTTTTATACAGGAGCATGAGCCAGTTGCGCAGGGCCTGCTCTCCTTTTATAAAGGTCTCCTCGGTGAGAATCTTTCCCGATTTCCGCACATGCCTGTTCATCATATCATGAACTTTTTTATAGTCCTTTTCCAGCGTTGGATCTATAATGCCGTTTTCAATTAATTTCTGATCGAGCCTCACCACGCTTCTGACTTCCGCCATGCCGTATACCTCGTGTTGGATTTTAATGTGTATATCTATGATACTATTACACGCCCGACCCCTGCTGTCAATTAAAATCATCACCGGGAGAAATCCCCTGCCGAACCGCCATATTCCGACAGGCAATAATTTATTTCTTGATCATATATCCTTCCTGTAGCAATAGTATCCAACATCATATCAAATCGCATACAGGCGGACCCCCATGGACAGAAAAACCGAATTGCTGAAAAGAATTCCTCTTTTCGGGAACCTGAATGAGCAGGAACTGCTTATAATAACCGAATATACGCAGCAGTCCGATTACACGGAGGGCTCGATCCTTTTTAAAAACGGCGACAGAAGCACGTCGTGCTATATCGTGGACAAAGGTGAAATCCGCATCGTCCAGGACGCCTATCTTGACCGCGATAACACACTGGCCTTCTTCATTGAAGGCGAAATCTTCGGTGAATTCGATCTCTTTGAGAACGATCCCCGGACAGCCACGGCCATAGCGCATTGCGACAGCTCCCTGCTGATCTTCCCCGGCGAAGGCCAGGAACTGGAAGTACTGTATAACAAGCATCCCGATATATTCGTAAAAATGTATCATACCCTCATCACACTCAACGCCGGCAGGATACGCCGAACCAACAAGGTCATCACGGAAAAAAGCTCCTGGATCAACGATCTCAAGGAGCAGATGTACAAGGACAAGCTGACCAATTTTTACAACCAGACCTATCTTGACGATGAGGTCCCCGGTCTTTTAAAGCAGTTCGATAAAACCGGGCTGCTCGTGGTAAAACCCGATGATTTTAAAAGTGTCAACGATACCTTCGGACACGAGGCCGGAGACCGGGCCCTGAAAGCCATTTCTTCCACGGTTATTTCCGCCCTGGGTGACAATGAAATCCCCATCCGGTTCAGGGGCAATGAATTCATCGTGGCATACTTCGGCAGGAGCGCCGATGAAGCCATTGAGTCGGCGCAGGAATTATTCCGTAAGCTGAGTGACCTGGATATCGGGGATCTTATAGCCGACAGGACCCTGAAGCTCACCTATAGCATGGGACTGGCCGAATACCCGGCCCAGGGCGAGACCATAGAAACCGTTATCCAGTTGGCATACGCCAAAATGTTTGAACAGCGCGACAGCGGCGGCAGCGGAATCAGAACGGCCGAGACCCTCATAGATAATCTCATCCCTTTTCTCCAGACCGTCACAGTCTTCTCTCCGCTGTATATCTCGGAACTGAAAATCATATCGGGCTTCCTGAAACCCCATACGTATAAACAGGACAGCATCATCTGCAGCGAGGGTGATGAAGGCAATGAACTCTTCATCATCGAATCGGGGGGTGCCACAGCTTCCATACGTGTCGATGATGAAGAGGAAAAAATTATATCCGAGTTTTCTCCTGGTGATTTTTTCGGCGAGATGGCCATCTTCGAAAATGCCCTCCGCTCCGCCACCATAACCGCCCGCGAAGACAGCGTGATCCTGGCCCTGGACAAGAACGACTTTTTCTCCCTCATGGATAAATGGCCCCTGGTGGCCATTAAGATAATGCGGGGAATGCTCGATATCACCTCGGGACGCCTGAGCAGCACGGGCCGTTTTATCTCCGAGATGGTGAAGTGGGGTGATAATGCCAGCCGCCGGGCCATCACCGATGAACTTTCCGGTTTATACAACCGGCGTTATCTCGACAGCTCCCTGACAGAACAATTCGGAAAGGCGCAGAGAAACGGGAGCACCCTGTCCATCATCATGGCCGACCTTGATCTGTTCCGCGAGGTTAACGAGTCCTACAGCCACGAAACCGGCGACCGGTACATCGTGGAAGTAGCATCGATATTCAAAAAATGCCTGAGAAGCACGGATATAATAGCACGTTACGGCGGCGATGAATTCACCATTGTGCTTCCCGACACGGACATCGCATCGGCCCGGCAGCTGGCGGAAAATATCCGTGCCGACGTCGCAAAACTGGATTTCCTGAAGGAGCTTCCCGGGCCCGATCTGCACCTCTCCACGAGCCTGGGACTGGCTGCCTTTCCCGATCATTGCAGCAGTATTGAAGACCTCAAAAAACGCGCCGATGAGGCCCTCTACAAGGCCAAAGAAACGGGACGGAACAAGGTGGTATTCTGCGGCGACTGACCAGCGGCCTCAGTGCAGGATCATGGCATCGACTTCAACATCAACGCGAAGCAATTCCTCCTGCCTGCCCTCGAGGACCATGCTGTAAATGGAAATCAGGCGATGACAGGACCGCTCAATGCTGTACTGCCCCGCCTTTTCCCGATATTGGCGTCCCGCTTTTTCCAACTCGTACCGGTTCTCCACGAGATTATCGATTTTTGCAGCCAGGTCACGGGGATCGTCACTGCGGAAAAGAAAGCGCTCATCAAGGGCAAACTGTTTCGCCGCACTGGTCCGTGAATCGGAGATGAGCGCCGGGAGGCCGCATGCCATGGCTTCCAGAACCGTCATCGACTCCAGCTCCACCTCCGAGGCATGGACATAGAGATCGGCCATATTGTAATTTTCAAGAAGTTCATCATCATCCACATAACCGATATCGGCCGGGACCGGCAAATCTGCGGCTCGGGTCTTTATCTCATCTTCCAACGGACCCCTCCCGGCAATTATGAGCTTTATCCGGCCACCGTACCGCGATTGTTTTATGGCATCGATTATGATGTCATGACGCTTGTCCCTGGCAAGACGCCCCACGGTATAGATAATAAAATACTTATCATAGTCTTTCTTTCGTACCGCATCCACAGGCCTGAAGCGCGGGAGAATGCCGTTGGAAACGACAAAGCCGGGCACTTGCAGACCATGTTTTTGAAGTTCACTACGAGCGAAGCGGCTTGGACATATAACAGCTGCCGAGCGGTTGTATAGTATCCTGTTGAAAAACCTGTAGAGCATCCCGGTCAATGCATCATTTCGGATACCGATATTATATAGAATATTCTCGGGCTGCACATGGAAGGAGGATATGACCGGTTTACCCAGTTTCCGTGCCAGGCGCACGGTGCCATACCCCAGCAGAAAAGGAAACTGCACGTGTATGATATCAGCCTCTTCAAATATTTTTTTTAAAATGTCTCTTTTCGGGATGGCGAAAATAAATCCATTCTTCTTCATTATTCTTTTAACGGCCGGAATGGGAAAATAATAGCCCGGCACCACTGCTTTACCCGCTGCAGGAGCACCGGTGGATAATACTGTGACATCGTATCCCTGCTCCCGTAGCACCCGGACGAAACGCTCCGTGGAAACCATACCGCCTCCCCAGGCCCCGTCAAATACATCGGTCACCATAACAATCTTCAGGCTGTGAGAATCAGTCTTTTTCATACAGATACCCCGCACCGGTTACTGCTCCCCGAAAGCAAACAAGGGAAGATTGATTAACTGCTTAATTAAAGATGAAGATACGGCACGTCAATCGGAATTTGTAATAAAGTTCAGCCCCGGTGTGCTGTAAATTCTGCAGATTTATTTATTTTTCAGGATAAGAATGCCGTAGGATGTTTTCAGAAGAGCGCCGGATTCAGCGAGCCTGCTTATTTCCTCTGCCATGTCGAGATCCGATATCCGGCTCATTGATGACGCCAGGTTTACATAATAGACACTTTTGCCCTTGATGCGGAGCCGGAGAATATTGTCCCTGCTGCCCAGAATCGCCCGTGCACGCGAAATCCGGGACAGGGCCGCATCAATCATCCCCAGGGAGGCTTCAGTGCCGGTCACGGCGCTTACCTTATCAAGACCCAGTCCCGTTACGGTCAGATCAGGGATAACCCGTTTTCCATTGAAGGAGGCATACTGCGCCTGCATATCGATCTCCTGCCGGAGCTGATCAACCTCGCTTTGGATCAGTTCCCGGTCATCACTGTTGAGAATGCCGTTGGAAGCCCGAAGCAGCAGCTCGCGCATTCTGACCAGAACCTGCTGATCGTGTCCCATGGCGCTTTCGGCATAATTCACGTAATTCCTCATATCCTCATCATTGACGATCCTCTGCCGCACCTCACCCAGTATTTTTTCCATATTTTCTGAAACGGCAAATCCTGCGGGATCGTCCGATGGCGTTACAATTCTCAGGCCCGCTGAAAGTTTTTCAATACGCCGGGAAACCCGTTCACCGAGTAACTTCTGCCGGTCCAGTATAAAAACCGATCCGGCCCGGTTGTATACTGCGTAATCGACACCTGAAGGGAGGATGAGTGATGACTGCGGTGATTGAGGCATCACGGGTGAAGTGAGCAAAATACTTATCGCCAGTATAAACAGAATATTTAAAAATCCGCTGCGCCCCATAACATGCTCCTCCGGTCCATAAACTATAAGACACGGCCGACGGCTACGGGGTTACAGAATCACACCGGTACCTGTCAGTGAGAAAAACCGGAATTTGGGAAAATCATTGACAAATTGTCGAAAATAAATATAGTTTCGGATACCTGATTAACATACATTGAATTTGAGCCAGGATGAGGAATAACCCGATGAAAAAAATACTGCTTCCCCTTATAAGCATACTACTGCCGGCATTTTTTGCCGGGTGCCAGCTCGATGTTCCCATCAAAGCGATGGTCAGTGCCCGCTCCGCCATCACGAGGGGCTATGAAGTGAAAGCCGATACCTATGCTCCGGAAGAGCTTAAAAGTGCCGAGGATAAGCTCTACGAAAGCCATTCGCAGCTTAAAAAAGGAGACATCGACAAGGCAAAATCTCTGGCTGTCGACTCCAAGACTGATGCCGATGCCGCAATTGAAAAATCCCTGCCTCTCCTGGCCCGGGACACCCTGGCCCTGGCAAAACAGGCGTATGATCAGGCCGAAAAACTCTATGCCGAAAAATATGCGCCCGAAGACTTCAGCCGCACCGCCGCTCTTATCACCGAGTCTGAAAATCTCATGACGCAAAACATGCACTGGGATTCCTATCTTAAATCAAAGGAAGCCCTGTCTGCCGCAAATGCCGCCATGACTGCGTCGGAATCCCAGATAGACGCTCTTCGCAGTGAGCTGGATACCATCAAAACCTCTCTGGTGGAAATCAAAACAAAAGACCTGAACAAGGATGCCCAGGATGCCGTAACTGATATAGAATCCTTCATATCCGTCGCTGAAAATGATCTCAATGAAAAAGATCTTAAGCGGGCTACGGCACATATTTCCGAGGCTTCATCCAAACTTGACACACTGAAAAATTCCATGGCTGCGGGCGATATTAAGGCCAGGATAGGGGAACTGCGCGACGAAACCGACGCGCTCAAAAACGAACGGGGCAGCGACTTTGCCTTAAAGGAAATTGACGGTGTCACCGCGCTGCTTAACGAAGCAGAAACCAGTCTGGAGCAGAAAAACCTCGATGATTCCCGTCAGAAAATCAGCGATGCCGAGGCCATGCTGAAAACAGCCAGGGAAAACACCGATCGCGGCATTGCTACTGAGAAGCTTGAAGCGGTAAGCAGGCTCAGGGATGATTTAGCAGCCAGGGACAAAAACAAAAAATTTACCGATGAAATAACCGGTTCCGGCAATCTTATTACACAAAGCAGGGAACTGCTGGATCAAGGCGCAAATAATGATTCCCTTCAGAAATCCATCGAAGCTGAAGCACTTCTTAACACGGTGAGTGTTTCTCTGGAGAAGGAATACGGCATAGTCCGTCAGCCCGATCAGGGTACCGATACTGCCGTTATCGCCCAACCGGGAGAAACACAGATATATGTTGTTCAATACTATAAAAAAGACAAGGATTGCCTGTGGCGTATAGCACAGAAGGTTTACAAGGACGCCCGCCAGTGGCCCAGAATTTATGTAGCTAACAAAGACCAGATCAAGGACCCGGACCTCATCTTCCCGGGACAGAAATTCGTCATTCCTCCACTTGCCGTCCCGGAAAAGAAAATGGAATTAAAAGAAGATACGGGTAAAGAACCCGCGAAAGACCTGACCCCGGAAAACACTATTGATGATGACAAGGCAAAAGAAGGGGATACAGAGAAAGATATGATTAAAGAGAATGAAGATACGAAGGAAGCTCAATAGTGGCAGATAAAAACCTTAACCTTTTCTTCCTATTGTTTATCCCGTGAATAAATACACGCTCATCATAGGATTGGTATGTTTTTTCTTCCCGCATCATGCCCTGAGCCGGGACATTGATCTTGACGCCATTTACATTAAAAAGAACTCCCCGTATCACTCGAAGCTCATGGCATCGAAACTCGATGCCTATGCAGTTGCTGCATCACGCTTCATAGTACGTGATGTCATTTTTGCCGACTGGATAAACGGTCATGAGATCATCTATATACGTGAACTCCCCGAAACGAATATAATCAGTTCTTATCATCTCGATCGCCAGGGCCACAGGGAAATCGCCCGAATTTCCGGTACAGTCACGGCGTCTGTCCTGAGCCTTGACGGACGATATCTGTACCTTAAAATGCTCACAATTGGAAAACATCCAGTCCCTGTAAACAGCAGGATAGTCCTCAATATCGTCAGCCGAAATATGAAAAGTGAAAAGGCTCCTTTCCCTTTCCTGGATTTCACCCTTTCTCCCACGGGCGGCATTCTTGTTGAATCAGACCGCGGCATAATAGAATACTTCCCTGATTCGGAAAGTTCTAAAATCATCCTGCAAAAAAAAGAATACACATCGCTGTTCGATGGAAACAATCCGATTATGCTGCACCAGGCTTCCAACAAAAAAAACAGCCTCATCATAAGCGGCAGCGGCGGCCAGTATTCAGCCTATTTACTCACCGGTAAAAATAAAAGTAAAATCGATGATATGACCTCGGCTACGGAGCTTTTCTGGATAAGCAACCATGAACTCCTGTACCGCTCCGGTTATACCGGCGAATACTCCATCACCCTGTATAATATTTTAAAGGGGAAAAAAGAAAGGATCATCTCCGGTTCCCTGAATACCAACCTCCACGCTCCCCGACACGGTGGTCCTGTTTCTCTGCTCCTCAACCAGATTATTACGCTCTATACCCCTATGGACCGGTCGCTCTTTATGACAGGACTGGAGGGCGAGGACGTGCGATTCTCCCCCGACGGCAGCCATTTTGTTTCCCTGCTCTATAAAAAACTTTTTCTCTCACGGACCGAATCTTCACGGATACGGAACAGGGAATTGATCAGGAACTCAGAAACCCTCATTTCTCTATACCGCGCTATTAATAGCGATACATCCCAATGGGAAAATGAGTATACGGGACAGTATATCGAAAAAAAAATCGGTACCTATACAATGTTTATCAAATCGAAATATTGAAAAGTAAGGCGGGCTTATACAGACATGAAGAATATCAGTAAAAAAAAGATCCTTTCTTATATCATTGAATTGGTTGTCTTCATGATAGTTGCTGCGGGCATCATGCACTGGCAATCGAGAAACATGCTCTCAACGGATTCCCCGGCTCCCCCTTTCACATTGACCACTCTGGAGGGCGAATCCCTTACACTGGAAAGCCTGAAAGGCAAAAAAACCGTCCTCTACTTCTTTGCCCCCTGGTGCACCGTATGTCGATTCTCATCGAAAAATATTGCATCGATACGAAAGGCCACGGATCCCCGTAAAATAAACGTAGTGGCCGTGGCCCTGTCATATGACAGTGCCGATGAGATCAGAAAGTTCAGTCGCGACCATGATCTGACTGTTCCCATTCTTCTGGGCACGGAAGATACGGGAAGAGACTACCACGTCAATGCCTTTCCCTCCATATACATCCTCGACAGGGAAGGCCGTATCCGTTCACACTTGGTCGGCTATAGCACCGAAGCCGGTATCAGGCTGAGACTTTTTTTCCTTTAGAATATTCCTGCTAAACAAAAAACTGAAACAACTATTCAATGGGAGATACTCTTTATTCATGAAACGAAATATTTTCACCATAACCCTTCTGTCACTCATAATCCTGTGGGGCCTTTCATGCGGGCCCACCGTCTCCTATTCGGTACGCGATACCTATACGGAGGAAGGTGGTGTTGCCCGCTTCGGCCATATCCGGCTTAACGGAATCAGCATCCCTCCCGTTTTTACCCTGGTCATAGCTGCAAACGGCACAACATTCCGGTTTTTTCAGCTCAGCGGCCCTGTCGGACCTGCGGGATATCATCCTGTCCAACCCGTGCGTGTAGCGTCAGCGGCGGGTCGAATAACCCGTGAAGACCTGGTCAGGGGATGGTACGAGGGCCGGTCCCGCCTCGGGGAAACGCCGGATAACTGGATATTTGTCGCATGGCCCGGTGGAAGCGCCTTTGTATCGCCCCGTGAACTTCAGCGTCTCGTAAAAGAGATGGGACTTACGCCTATCCCCATCACAAAAAAACAGGAGGTGCTGATCTGATGATGCAGCGCTTCATTCAGAAAGCCAAAGTATTTCTGAAAAATTATTTCAACCGGTTAAACACCGGCATCCGCCGCCCGGTCTACGTGGAAAACCCCGATGAAATCACTTTACCCGATTCCCGGCCTTCACCGGTATGGCCGAACATTGTCCTTTTCCTCCTGACCGTAATCAGTACGACCTACGCGGGCGCCTATAAGGGAAATGATTTTCTGTCCTTCTTTATGAGCGGATTTTCCTATTCCATCACACTCATGGCCATTCTCCTGTGCCATGAATTCGGCCATTATTTTGCAGCCCGGGCCTTCGGTATCCGGGCCACCCTCCCCTACTTTATTCCCCTGCCCTTCCCTCCCGTGGGAACCATGGGCGCCGTGATAAAAACCCGATCACCCATTCCGCACCGGCGAGCCCTTTTTTATGTGGGAGCCATGGGCCCCCTGCCGGGATTTATCGTCAGCCTGGCCGCATCAATTGCGGGAATATATCTCTCGGAAATCAAGCCCCTTCCCCCTACAGGTGGTGAGATTCCCGTGATAATCTTCGGAGATTCTCTTCTCTATGGCTTTATCGTTCGCTTTTTCCACGGCACTATTCCCGCCGGCCATGATATTTTTCTTTCTCCCTATGCATGGGCAGGATGGATCGGTTTTCTCATCACTGGGCTCAATCTCATGCCACTGGGCCAGCTCGATGGCGGGCATATCCTTTACGCGCTCATCGGTCCCAAACAGCGCTATTTCGGATGGTTTGCCCTTGCCATGCTCATCGTTCTTTCCTTCTTTTTCCCGGGCTGGCTTTTCTGGATAGCCGCAACGCTTCTTTTCCTCATGGTGGCCCATCCACCCGTAGAAAACGGCCCTGCACTCTCCACAGGAGAAAAGGCCCTGGGATGGTTCTGCATGCTGATCTTCATCCTGACTTTCATACCGGTCCCGGTCAGCTTGTTATAACGACATTAAAGAACCCGGATTGAATTCCGGGTTCTTTGTATACAAAGCAATTACTCTATTTATCATTTTAACTCTTTTTTTAGTATCTCCGCCAGCGCTGTTCCATAGCGCTGCGCATACTTCTCAAAGGCATAAATCGTGGCATCACTCATGAGCTTCGCGAAATAATGCCCATGCTGCGATTCATAAAAGGATATATATTCACGAAGCTCATCGTCCGAAGCCGTGTTATACATGTAGAGGAAGGTTACCATAATCTGTCCCTTCACCTGTGCATCGAGCCTGTCATTGATCTGTTTCAGCTGTGCTTCCAGCTCCTCGACCGACTTCTTCTGACCCTCTATCTGCACTGCATTAAAGCCCTGGAGAAAACTTTTAAAGAAAACCGACAATACCTGTTTGCTGAGCTGCGATGCCTCCAGAACCGCGTCCAGTTTCTGTACCAGCACCATTCTCTCATCGGAGGGGGGTTCCGATTGCAGTTTCATGGCATAGATGCTCATTTTCCGGTACTCCTCCGGTGTGGTCATTTTCACTTCCAGGTCCACCATTTTCTTTGCCAGGGGAGAGTTATACCAGTCCAACACCGGTCTCAGTCCCGATACCGAGGCATTCTTTTCCAGGTAATCGGTCATATCGGCATGGAATGCATTATTGCCAAAGGCCCTCATCATGGACTGTTCTATCAGGCTGTAAACCCTGTATTCCATATAATTTTTCTGAGCCTCAAGCTGTGCCTTGAAAAGCGAGGGATACTGAGACACCTGGGTTTTAGAGCCTGAAACAGTGAGAAGTCGATCAACAGCATCACGAAGGTCTTCACCTGAGTAGGCAAAAGATGACAGAAACAAGATAAACAGCACAATGACTGATTTTTTGGCCATGATAACATCCATCCTTTACATTAATATGAGTGCATTAAATGAATGCTTCATATACGTGTTTCATAACACCGTCAAGATATTTATCCCCCAGGGTAGCAGCGCCACGGTCATATTTCCAGTTGACATTCACTACAACTGCATCGCAGTATGACCTGGAGACGTTGCATGGAGGTTAATTGTGAATTTTGCAGCAGTACTACTCATTGCTTTTCTCATAACAGTCACCATGAAAACCTACCGCCGAATATATTCCCTGTCCATGGCCGTTGCCCTTCTCTTCGGACTGACAACGGCCGCTCTCCTGTACGGACTGAATAAATTCCAGGCTGATCCGTCATGGTCAATCATCGGGCAGGGCATTACAAAAAATGTGTATCTGCACTTCATGGCCCTGTGGTATGCCTTTGACATCATCTGTTCCGCCATCATAATCAGAAGGTACATCAAATACCTGAAACTGAACAATCTTCCTCCCTTTTCCCGTCAGGCATAGCATCGTTCCCGCTCCAGGTCTTCCTGCGTCGGCCTTTTCCTGGGGTATTTCAGATAGGGGATAATAGCTTCATTTTTAAAGCTGCCCGTGCCGTCATATTCAATGGTAACGACGGGAATGCCCGTTATCTCCTCGATATGCTGTGCCATGGCCTGTGTAACCAGTGAAGGACAGCAGAAGGACGGATTCATCTGTACAAAGAGAGCTATATCATCATGCCGGGAAACCAGTGAAAGAATCTTCAGGGCATTTTCCATGGACTCACCGCTCTGTTCTATGTGGAGATTGAATCTCTCCAGCGCTTCCCCGGTGAGTGCAGCAGTATGCTCTTCCTCTTCCTGCAATATCCGATTGAAGGAATTCTGATATCGTCGTTCAAAAACCGCAATGGCCTCTTTCAGAACTCGTGACGTCATGGCCTCGACATAATTGCCTTCCCGAAACCATTTCCTGATATAGGGATCGGCAATGATCTTGAGCATTTCGCTGTATGGCGTCGGAATTACCTCACCGCCATTGGCCTCAATAGTCTTTACCAGGTTCTGATTCATAATATCATTGTCCCGTACGTAGAGATCACCGAATATGGCCACCTTAGGCCGTTCAGTCCTCACCAGTTCCACGCCTTCAAAGAGCGTCACTACTTCTTCTATCGCCTGCTCCCGGTTATGATCCTGCCTGAAGGCCTCCCTGATGATTTCCATGGACTGTTCAATAACCCTGTCCGTTGATCCCGGCACCACCTCGTAGGGCCTCACCCGGCATCCCATTTTCCTGATCATGCCGCTGAACATAAAGGCGAGATACATGTTGATGCCGGCCTTGATGGACACATCGGTAAAGGTAATCCTGCCCGTGTATACTTCCACGTTTTCCATGCCGTTCCCCATGTCTTCGAATAGGCTCTTTGTGTAATAAGGAAACATGCCCAGATTGCACGATATGCGGGAATTGATATTCCAGACCACGGTTCGGGCCGGGTCCAGATTATTCTTTCGGATATATTCGGCAAAATTCTGCACCATAATATTAAGAGGGATACACTGTCCCGTGTTGTGACTGAGGCTCCGCTGAATTGACTCATTGCTCTCATCGACAACCCTGGCATCAACACCCTCATGCTGAAGCACCGCCGCCATAAGCTCTCCCAGGAGGTTGTCCCATCGCGGCAGCAGGAGTGTTTTACCCTTCAGTATTCGTACGTCATTGCATACTACGGGGTTTATCTGTTCATACCGGGCAGATTTTCGTTGTGCGTGGCTTTCAAAGTGATTTCTGAAAGAACGGATACCTGCCTCTATTCTCGTCTCATATCCCACGCTGGAATCGTGTTCATCAAGCTGCAGGATAAGGTATGGTTTCTCGTGGGCATCCATTATCTTTTTAAAATATTCCACGGTATACGCATCGGGTGTGCATTTGAATGATGTAACAAGAACGGGATAGAGACCGCTGCTATTGGCGATTTTCTCCGCCGACTCCAGTATCTGCGATGCATAGTGCCAGTGAAAAGCCTTGAGAATGGGACCTATGGGTTTTCGGGATACGGTCGATTCGGGCAGCATATCCTGGAAAAAGGCCCTGACTCCCAGCTTCCCGAAAATCTCCGGGATTCCCTTGTTCATGGCCGGGGAGAGGACAGTATACGGCCTTCCCAGAAGAACGACATCAACATCATCGCCCCTCATGTTTTGCTGAAATATCTGCCGCAGCATCTTCTCTGTCCGGGAATGTTTTTTAAGAGCCGCTTCATAGGCTGAGGATACCTGGGGATATGAAATCCTTCCCTGCGTTATCCTTCGCAGCATCTTAAACAGCTGTACCTTCATCATCATACTGTTCCCCAGGGAACGCACAACCGGAGAAAGAATTATGTCTTTGTTCCTGAACTCAGCCGTGCATGAGATAATAGAAGGTACATACTGCGTATAATAGCAATAGTTTCGCCGTAATTCCCTGTCCTTCTTTTTCTCCATATATACGGGCAAAAATATATAATCGGCCTTCGTACTGAGCCAGGAAACATGCCCGTGCAGCTCCGACATGGGTGCACAGAATTCCGCGCCGGTAATTTTTTTCCCTTCCTGCACACCGTTACGAAATCCCTCGCTTGTCACTGTCTTCACTCCCAAACGATGAAAGAAATCCTTCCAGAGCTGCACATCCTCAAAAAGATACAGCGCCGCCGGGATTCCTACAGTGATATCAAACATATGTTCCACAGGTGACTCTGTTTTTAGAACTTTTTTCCGGTCCCTGATGAGATCAAAACCCGAAGTGTTCCGATTTACAAATTTTTTTGTCTCGTAATCCCTTCCGCACAAAAAGCCGAAAGCCACCGTATCGTCCCCCACTTCGGCAATCTTGATTTTACAATGATTGCCGCAGAGTTCACATACCTCGCTCCGTACCGGTACTTTTTGCCGGTACAGTGATATCCCCCGGAAATCCGTTCCCGATATTCCCTTGTCCTGTACACAGAGAGCCACTCCCAGGGCCCCGGTAAGATGACAATAACGCGATACCATTATGGGCTTTCCCAGGCGCTGCTCGAATGCCGCTACCAGGGCCCTGTTCTTTGCCGTGGCCCCCTGGAAGAATATTTTATCACCGATATTCTTTTCGATTGCCACCTTGGTAAGATAATTCTCCCGCACGGAATGAAGGACCGAGGCCAGCACCTCGCCGATGCCGAATCCCTCGCTGAGATAATAATTGATATCCCTTTCCATGAATACGGTGCAGCGGTCGCTGGCCAGGGGCGCCCTGGCCTTTTCCGCCCTTCCCGAATATTCCTCCAGGGGACACCCAAGTTTACGGGCCTGCTCCTCGATAAAGCTGCCCGTGCCTGCCGCGCACACATTGTTCATGATTGAAAAGGTCACCATGCCGTTTTTCATAGTTGTAAACTTTGCGTCCTGGCCGCCGATTTCTATTATTGTGTCGACTCCGGGATCAAGGGAATAGGCAGCCCTGGCATGGGCCGTAATCTCATCGATCACCTCATCGGCTCCAATAATGCTTCCTACAAATTTTCTTCCGGAACCCGTCGTCCCCACACCCAGG
This sequence comes from Spirochaetae bacterium HGW-Spirochaetae-1, assembly GCA_002839375.1. Taxonomy (NCBI): domain Bacteria; kingdom Pseudomonadati; phylum Spirochaetota; species Spirochaetae bacterium HGW-Spirochaetae-1. The sequence continues at coordinate 209,984 of PGXY01000004.1, forward strand.
AATTCGAAGGAAACACCGTACTCATCATGTATATGATCTATGGCCTCAAATATGGTTTGCACCGCCTCGATGGGTCGCCCCGCTGTTCTGGTATACAATCCGGCCACTACTTTTCCGGAACATTCCATCACCACGGCCTTGGTACTGGTGGAACCTATATCTATACCAAGGTAAACAGGCATGTGCCGTTCCCTTATCTCTTCGTATATATCCACCTCAACGGGAGTGGCCATGGAAAAGAGCGATGAAACATAGGTGAAACTGTAAAGGCCGGTAAATTCAGGATATGTCGACAGGGACAGAGCCAGGGGTTCATAGTGATAGGCCCTTACAGATTTTTCCTCCCTGAATAAACTTTCAGCTGTTGAAAAATGGCATGCATTTGTATTCCTTTTCTTATTCTTATCTATTTTTTCTGACTCATCTATAAACTCCAGGGCTGTACCAATGGCGCCGTAAAGATGGGACATAGAATCAACAGTGATCTCCATCCCCGTGAGTTCCGACAGATGCTTCACCACGGCGCTGTTCAGGGAAACCCCGCCTGTCATGATCAGGGGAGAGCATGGTTTCTCATTACTGAACAGTGTTTCCACCACGTTCTTTGCCAGGCCGTAACAGAGTCCATCACAGATTTCCTCCAGGCTGTAGCCCTCCTGCTGGGCATGAATCAGGTCCGTCTTGGCGAACACGGAACACCGTGAAGCAATTCGTGGGATGGTTCCCCTGTTATCAGCGGCAATAGCACTGAAGGCACCGATATCGGAAAGATTGAGCCTGCGGGCCTGCTGATCAAGAAAACTGCCCGTCCCTGCCGCGCATGAAGAATTGGATTTATAGTTGAGATAATTTCCCTCATCATCAAAAAGCAGGAGACCAAATTTTTCACCGCCGATAATAAGCATGGACCCTACCCTTTCATGGAGATGTCTTGCCGCTGTTATAACTGCCACCCTGTTGTCATACCGGGCGCCGGCGCTTAAGATATCCGGCGTCGAAGACGTAATGGCCACACCGGTTATTCCAGGCAGGCCGAATTCTTCGAGGCCTTTTAAAATCGTTTCTTTAATGTGCCCTTCATGAAAAGCATAGAATGATTTAATAATTTTCTTCTCTTCTGTCATGACCACCATGGCTACGGCAATGGAGCCCGTATCGATACCCAATACATACGTGTTTTGATTCATTTTGTTACTCCCCGGTTTTTCCTGTTCCCAACGATACAATACTCCTTCCACTCATTACAAAAGGTGTATGACCTATTATTACCTGATAAAATAGTTATTCCGATGCAGGTTTGATAGAAGCAGTAATCGCAGGATAATGAGGAGAACATACATGATTTGTCCGGCTAAATCGACCGGAATTAAAATTCCGGAATTTATTTAATGATTTTTTCCACGGTAAGACCCTGGAGGTTTTTCCGGTACCGGGCGGGAGACATGCCGGTCTGTTTCTTGAATGCTTCATAGAAGGATGATTTTGAATTGAATCCCACGGCAAAGGCTATTGAAAGAAGTGACCGGTCCTGTTCGGACTGCATCATGGAAAGAGCCTCGCCTATCCGGTACTGATTAATAAAAACATTAAAATTGACATTGAGCTTATTATTTAAAAATATGGAAAGATGATGGGGCTGCATATCCAGCAATCCTGAAAGCCTCTTCAGTGACAGGTCCTCATCGCAATATAACTTTTCCAGTTCCATGAGGGACAGAAGCCTCGCTTTCACATCCTCCTCATCGATCCCCTTCAGATCATGAACCTTACCCGGCTTTTTCCTGCTTTTCATGTCCAGGGGAAAGAAGAGTTCAGGATGGACCTGCCCCATGATAAACCATGCGATGACAAAGAAACTTGTCAGCACCAGGGCCATGAGGGAAAACAGGGCAGCATTATAAATCATCGATATGATAAGCAGAACTGTAATTACAAGGAGTGTGACTGTCACGGTGATTGCCAGCAGGGCAATGGGGCTCCTTTTATGATTCCGGATGACTGTCAGTATCTCCATTTGTGAAAGAATTGCTACGATGTAACCCAATATAACAGCCATTCCCAGTGAATGGGCCGATGAAACCATTGAATGATCCATGATGAAGACATATACTCCATGAAACGGCGTCGCCAGAACCGATTCCCGGAAAGTATGCAAAAGGACAAAGACCAGGGCAAAAACAAAGGGAACAAAATGTATTGCACTCTGTACGGAAAAGTGATAATCTTTCCTGAATGTTAACTGATAAAAGAGATAGATCGACGGACCAAGAATAAATTTGGCAAGGAGAAGCGCCATCTGACCCGCACTTCGGTAATCCGTCACTGCCCCGATAACGGCGTACTGCTGAAGCTGAATGACCGTCAGGCTGCAGAATATGCAGAAGAGCAATATATTCTTCACGGTCCTGCGAGACTGCAGCAATTGCACAATAGCCAATAAAAAGCTCAAACCGGCGCCGAAAAGAATGAGCGAATATGTAGTATCGGGAAAAAGCATAGTTATAATTCCTTAATAATAGCAGCAACTAATCTAACATTATTGAATGATTTTCAAGTATTTAATTTTCCGAATAAATACAGACAGTAAATATTACCGTACAGAAGGAAAACTGCTATAAATAAAAATAGTTAATTCCTCTATTTTTGACATAAATGGTCCGATATTTTAACCGGATACTACAACCCGGACTGAACAATATCAGGGAAAACATGAGAAAAAGAAATACATATACCATGATCCTCTCATCAGCTGCGGTAATTTTTATTTCATTCTGCATCGTTACCGTTTCTGCATTTGCCGGTCCCTTTATTAAAATCGACAGCATCGATGCCCAAGCTGAATTTCCCCGCATCGCCGTTACCATTTCTATCCATAATGTGAATAAATCTTTCATCCCCGGGCTTGACGAAAGCAACATCCTGGTCTATGAAGACGGCTATCGCGTCAACTATGTAAAGGTAAAAGATCTCTCCGATTCAGAAGACCTGTTATACCTGGTCTTTTCCATAGATTCCAGCAAAAGCATCAGCCAGGAATTTCTTAAAAGCATCTGTAAATCAGCACAGGATATTGTCAACAGCACGGCACCCAAAGATAAAATAGCCGTATATCGTTTCAACGATGATGTTATTCTTATGAACAATTTCTCAGAAAACCGTTTAAACATCATCGATAACATTAATAGCATCGAAAGGCATGGAACCAAAACCCTGCTCTACAACGCCATATATGACTCCCTCCAGATTCTTGGAGACGTTAACACAAAACGCAAAGCCGTAATTGTATTTACTGATGGTAAGGATGAAGGCAGCAGCGTTACGGATAATGATGTAATCACCTTTGCCAGGGACAGCGTAATACCCGTCTATTTTATAAGCCTGGAATCATCACCGTCCATCCAGACCCTGGGCCGCATCGCCAAACTTTCGGGAGGCCGGCTCATTTACAGCAAAAAGCATGATGATGTGGTCAGGATGTATCAATCCATTTTATCCATGATCAAAAACAGATATGTCATCCAGTACCAGACTATATCCCGCGCCGACGGCGCCCGGCATCAGCTGGAAGTACGGCTGAATTATGGGAACATCCGGGACCGCGACATACAGTCATTCATGGTACAGCACGATATACTCTTTCTTAATATATTCAGGGACCAGAATACCATCCTGCTCCTGATGATAGTTATTCTTCTGGTTGTAATAATTATTACACTGACCTGGTTTTTTACCCATGGGACTAAACGGCTGAAAGATGGATCTGCTGCATCAACCGGTTTCTTTAAAAGAGCTGGTTCCGAAAACCAGGAAAACCTTGTTCGCCTGGAAGAGGATGAACGCCTTCGGGAGGACGAGGCTATAACATCCCATGATCCTTCATTCACCTACTCCGATGCCTGGCTTATGCAAAAGGTAGGACCCGATACAGGAAAAAAATTTCCCCTTTATTGGGATGAGACTACCCTGGGCAGCGACAAAGACAATGCCATTGCATTCAATGATCCGGCGGCCTCGCCGCATCATGCTAAAATTAAATGCATAAGGGATGCCTATTATCTTTTTGATATGATATCGGATGGCGGTACCTATCTTAACGGCAACAAGCTGCTCAGGCCCAAAATCCTCTATGACTGGGATGAAATCCGCGTTGGCAAAACGCATTTTATATTCCGCGGCTCAAAAATCACCCGCGAGACCCTTTGACAAACCTGCTTGACAAAAAAATACCTCCAATAAAATTGTTGACGATTCGTCATTTTTCGGATATTTAATTAAGTACTATAGTTTCGTATTCCTTAATCACCTTGGGGGAAAACCTGCTTCTTTGAGGTTCCCATAAACAAGGCAATAATTCAAAAAAACATGCCATGAAACAGTATGGTACGACATTCCAAATTAAACCATAGCTATGAATAAAATAACTGCCATACAGGAAGAGCCGGCGAGACTGCTTATCGTCGACGATGAACCGCTCATAAGAAAAATCCTCATTAAATATCTGAGTGATAAAAATTACATAATCGATACGGCTGAAGATGGAAGCCTTGCCCTGGAAAAATTGCAGCACAGCCCTTTTGACCTGGTCCTCACGGACCTTCGCATGCCGAAAATGGGCGGCCGGGAATTACTAAAATTAATGTCCGAGCGCTTCCCTGATATTCCAAAAATCGTTCTCACGGGCTATGGCACCAATGAGGATATCATCATAGCCCTCAAAAATGGCGCCTATGATTTTTTAACCAAACCCATCACCGATTTTACCATCCTGGATCACTCTATTCAGCGTGCCATTGAAAGGAAACGCCTCAATGACAAGAATAAAAAATATGTAGAACAGTTGACACAGATCAATGAAATAATCTCTATGCTGAACAGCGGGAAAAGCACCGAGGATGTTTTCTACACGCTGTATATAATCCTGAAACGAATAATCCCCTTTAACCGTCTTGCCCTGACTATCCTGGATTTTGAAAACAATATCACCTTGAAGCTGGTGGAATCGGACAGAAAAATCCTTCTTAACAAAGGAGATACCTTTAACATTACCGATACATCCCTTGAGATTGCTTCGGAAAAGAAAATAGCCCTGAATATAACGGACCTGGCCGAGTATTTTCATGAAAATCCCCTTTCTACTACAACGCAATTACTTATCGATGAAGGAATGGCATCCTATCTTGCCCTGCCCCTGATAGTAAATAACATCACCCGGGGATTTCTCCTCTTTGCTTCCGATAAAAAAGCCGCTTTTACCAGGGAACATATTACTTTTCTCGAATCCATAAGCGGTCAGATCGCCCTCAGTATCCAGCGCGGTGAACTTCTTTTTGAAATTGAACAGCATACAAAAAACCTGGAACACCTCGTTGAACTGAGATCCCGGCAGATCATTAAAACACAGAAAACCACAATTTTTGCCTTGAGCAAACTGGCTGAAGCCAGGGATATGGAAACCGGCGATCATCTGGATCGCATTAGAAGCTACAGTGTATTCCTTGCCCAGCTTCATAAGTATATTGGCAATAACAAAGAAATAACCAGCCGTTACCTTCAGGACCTGTATGATTCCTCTATTCTTCACGACATCGGAAAGGTAGGTATTCCCGATATCATCCTGCTCAAGGAAAGTTTTTTAAATAACGCCGAATTTGAGATAATGAAAAGCCACACCACCATTGGATATGAGGCTCTTCGTTCGGCAACCCTTGAACTTGGCTCCGATTCCTTCCTCAACATGGCCATGAATATCACCCGGTATCATCATGAGCGTTGGGATGGCAGAGGATATCCGGAAGGCCTTATCGGAGAAGCAATCCCCCTTTCAGCACGCATAGTAGCCATCACCGACGTCTATGACGCCCTGACGTCACGACGTCCCTATAAAGATGCCTATTCCCATGAAAAGGCCATCATGATCATGAAAGAAGAATCATCACGTTTTGATCCCCAACTTTTTACTGTTTTTATGGATAATAACCATGAATTCAACAACATCCGCTTACGGATATCCACAGAGGAAATGATAGGTATTTAGATATGCACGGACAAAATGTAAGCTTCCGTTTCGGCGGTCCCATCACTCCCATGGTCAAAAAACTCATGATCATCAATGGGGCTATCTTTCTGCTGCAACAATTTGTGAATCTTTTTTCGCCGGGAGCCATGGAGTCTCTTTTCGGATTGAATCATATTGGTCTCATTCATGAATTCAGGATATGGCAGCTCTTTACTTATATGTTTCTTCACGGTGGCTGGCTGCATATCATATTCAACCTGCTTGCCCTGTGGATGTTTGCCGGTGAGCTGGAAAACCTCTGGGGAAGCAAATTGTTCCTCCGGTATTATCTCTATGGCGGGATTGGTGCCGGATTATTTATATCCATAATGAACTATATTATTTTCAATAAATATATGGCAAATCCCACCACCATCGGCGCCTCGGGAGCCCTGTATGCCATATTACTTGCCTATGGAATGATCTGGCCCAATCGCGAGGTTCTTCTCTATTTTCTCTTTCCCATCAAAATGAAATACCTTGTCCTCATTTTCGGACTCATGGAGTTCTTCGGCACCCTCTCTTCCATTGGGGGCCAGGGAGGCAATATAAGCCATATAGGACACCTGGGAGGCCTTATTTCGGGATATCTCTTTATCATGTATAAAAGGCGCGGAAAAATCGTCAGGCCCGTATCACCGACATCAAAAAAGGAGAATCTGCTGGGCAGATTGATGAAAAAAATCCGTCTGACCAAGAAGCGAAAAGAAATAGATACACGTATCAAGGCAAAGAAAATTATCGATGATCTTCTGGAAAAAATTGCCCGCAGTGGAATGAGTTCCCTTTCTCCTGAAGAAAAAAGACAGTTGGAATGGGCACGCCGGCACTACTATCCCGAAAGGAACGATACGGTGCATTGACCGGTTTACAGCGGATAGGGACTTATCTTACGAAGTGAGTCCTTCCGCAGAGGCCTTCATAATATTTTTTCCCGATAGAAACCTCATCGATCTGAAGAATCATTCTTCCCCTCAGCAGTCTCTTATTTACTTTTCGAACCTCTTCACCATCGCGGATAATGACTTTTAAATGCGATCGCATGCTTTTTTTTAAACTGTCACCCAGATTACATAGATTGAGAAAAATACCCCGATAGAAGATGATAACAGCCTCATCGGAAGGAACATGCTCCAGGCATTTCCTTACTTTATCAAAATCAATGACCGTATAATCTTCAAGCTCAATATTTTCATTGAGCATCATGGCCCTGTCGAAAAGATTTTCCTCGCCGGTATTAAAATATTGTTCTATAAGAAGTTTGCTCAGGATGGTTTTCGTGGCGTGAATGGAACTGCGGAGATTCGATTCATATTGATCTCTGTCTATCCGGCCCTTTTCAAGCAGATCATTGGTACTTTGTACATATGCCCTGAAGGTATTCCATATTTCGGATATTTCAGCGGCATACAGTTTTATTAGTTCATCCAGCTCCCTTTGTGAAATCTTTTGAAAAGGTTTGAATTCCTCTTTTCCGTTGTCACTCATGACAATCACCTCCCGGGACATATTGTCCATTTCAGTGACTGTTTTTAATATACTTAAATATATTCCCGTTGAGGCAAATTTTAGTATTTTTATGATATATTTTTTATATATTATTTTGTATCACTTTTCAGCCGTTCACGCCTTGAGAGTATGGTGACAGGGTCTATCTCTCCCACATTATTAAAAATGTAATCGGGCTGATAGGGAAACCGATTCACCATCTTTCTCGATGTCACTCCCGACAGCACCAGGCAGCAGGTCATGCCCGCTTCAAGGCCGCCCACAATATCAGTGTCCATGCGGTCTCCTATCATAAAACTGCATGCCGTATGAACATCAAGCTTCCTGCGGGCCCAGTACATCATGGCCGGATTCGGCTTGCCCAGGAAATACGGTGCTATGCCCGTAACCTTCGCAATAGGGGCCACAAGAGCGCCGCAGGCCGGGACCGGTCCGCGATGTGAAGGACCCGTAAGATCGGGATTAGTGGCGATAAACCGCGCCCCTTCATTGATGAGGTGAGTCGCTTCAATTATACTGCGATAATCATATTCCTCGGTTTCTCCGACTATTACATAATCGGGTTTGCTTTTCGTAATAACCGCTCCTATTTTTTCCAGTTCCACGAGCAGGCCCTTTCCTCCAATGACGAAGGCCGAGCAGCCTCCCGGTTTCTGATATTTCAGAAAACTGGCCGTTGCCATGGCCGAAGTGTAAAAGTTTTCCACATCCACATCAATGCCCAGTTCATTAAGGCGGTCCCGTAATTCTTCCGGTGTATGATAGGAATTGTTGGTCAGAAAAAGAAACTTACTCTTATTTCTTTTCAGCTTTCGGACGAATTCCTCTGCTCCCTCTATGAGCGTCTTTCCTTTATTTATGACACCATCCATATCAATTATAAAGGCCTTATCACAGGGTTTCAAATCTTTAGCCATACTTCTCTTCTCCATTCATTATCCATTTTACCCATGCCTCGCAGAAATATGCCTGGACTCACTTATATGTAGGGTATTAAGTATAATACTATGTCAATATACAAATAATTTATTGTGTAAGTTGATTGACATCAATATTTTTTTCTGTATCGATGCTAATCCAGATGATAATGTTTTGATAATCCTGTCATTCATTCTTGAGAGCAGGATTGACCACGGAGAAGATGATGAAACGAATTTCAGCTGCCTTACTTTTATTGCTTCTTTTTTCCGCATGCAGCGCTACCTTTGGCAAATATGTTGGAGAATACAAGGGCAACAGAAGACACGGCACAGGAACCTATACCTATTCCAACGGTGATATTTACGAGGGACAATGGCGCGACGATAAGCGCAGTGGCAGGGGGAAATGCTATTATGCAGACTTATCAACCTATGAAGGGAAATGGAAAAATGATATGCGTAATGGCTTTGGTACATGCACTTACCCTTCAGGAGAAATATATACAGGCAACTGGGTAAACGACACCCGGGAAGGAAAGGGAACCCTGACCTTCAATATCAAATCACAATGGTCCGACAATAAATATGTCGGTGACTGGAAAGAAGATAAAATGCACGGCCAGGGAACGTACTATTTCTCCGGCGGAAGTTATTATTCCGGTAAATGGGTTGATCATATCCGTTCCGGCCATGGCACCATGACATTTCCCAATGGAGATAAATATGTCGGTGCATGGGAAGATGATCAGATGAACGGAACAGGTACCTGTTACTATCACAATGGCGATGTTTACAAAGGCTCATGGAAAAACGGTCATCGCCACGGCAATGGGGAACTCGTTGCGGGGAATGGATCATACTACAGCGGCAACTGGGAAAAGGACGAAAGAAGCGGTCTGGGCACCCTGATATATCCTGATAAATCAAAATACCGGGGTTACTGGAAGGAAGGCAAACGTCATGGAAATGGAACTCTTTATTCTCCCGGCGGCAGGATTTTAAAAAAAGGACGATGGGATCAAGATTTCTTTACCGGAGAATAGGACCACATCATGAATTACATACCCATACATAAAATCCCGGAGCAGAAACCTGCCTCTATTATCATACGTCATGCCGAAAGATTTTCCATTGATAATATGGTCAATGCCCTGGACATACGCCTCACGGAAAAGGGACACAATGACTCCCGCCTGCTTGGCAAAGAACTATCTAAGCTGGGACCAGCCACCATACATCACAGCCCCGTACCACGCTGTCAGGAAACGGCCCTGGGAATTCAGGACGGCATCCTTGAAGCAGGAGGAACCGTGCAATTCGGTGGATTTCTCATGGAAATGGGCGGACCCTATGTGCTGGGTGACTGGATGGAACTTGTCGAAGAAACCCGCAAACACGGCAGCGATCCCTTTGTACGAAAATGGTTCAACGGTGAACTGATGGAGGGTCTCATGATGCCCGTCAAGGAGGCGGCATTTCTAACGATAAATGTCCTCGTTAAACAGCTCAGGGAAGATAAGGGTTCCTTCATCAATATCAGCCATGACTGGAATATTATGATTCTGCGGGAATTCTTTTTTGACATTAAACACGAAGAAGCGGGGCTTCCTGATTATCTTGACGGTATGGCAGCATATATCGATAATGGACGGCTCCGCCTTCTCTATCACGACAGAGAAAAGGACATCACCCTCCCCCTTTCATAAGCCGGCATTACACCGTACCGCAATCCGTTACCTGGCTCTTCAAAAGGTCCACGGCGTGGGGAATAGCCTTTTCTATGAACCCCAGATTCTCCCTCACCGCCTTAGGACTTCCCGGAAGATTAATGATAAGGCTTTTACCGCGTATTCCCGAGACAGCCCGTGAAAGCATGGCATGGGGTGTTATGGCCAGTGACCGTGCCCGCATAGCCTCGGCAAAGCCGGGAGCTTCCTTTTCTATCACCGCCCTGGTAGCCTCGGGTGTGTTATCACGGGGTGCAAAGCCCGTACCTCCCGTGGTGAGAATAAGGTTAGCACCCTTATCCGCCAATCTGATCAGGCACTGCTGTATCTCCAGAAGATCGTCGGGAACAATTATTTCATCACAGACCTCGTATCCATGAGCTGTTGCCCAGCTCCGGATTTCGGGCCCCGAAAGGTCTTCCCTTTCTCCCCTCGAAGATCGATCGCTTACAGTGACTATCGCAACAGTTATCATAACAGCCTCACATACCAAAAATCTATATATTACCGGCGGCAGGGACAAATCCCGATTCTCTGATCAACTTTTGTCCCTCTTTACTCAATACAAATATTATATAAGATCGGGATTCTTCGGTAAATCGTTCTTCGATTACATATAAATACAAATCCCTGTAAATAGGGTAAGAAATATTTTTCATTTTTTTATCGGCATGCCCTTTCCCATCTACTCTAAGCGCCTTAACCTCGTTATTGAGAAAGGCAGAACCTACATAACCCAATGCATTTGTATTTTCTGCGACAAAGGCCAAAACCCCGCTGTTTGATTTTTGTACTAATGCATCTTTTATTATCGTATCACCGATTCCCAGCGTGGCATTCCATATTTCCCATGTTCCTGATGAGCCGTCCCTGCTCACTGTGATAATTTTTTCCTTAGCACCATTGATTTGTTCCCAAGTCTCCATTTTTCCCGTATATATTTCCCGTAATTGCTTCATTGTAATTTTATCAGCAGAATTCTTTGGATGTACAATGGGGACAATATAATCATGGGCGACGAGAAATGATTTTAATGTAAGGCCGGCCTTCCCTGCCATATCCACATATTCACGAGAGGCAACTGACGAGGATTCGGCAATGTCACAAGAGCCTTTTATTAATCCCTCCAGGCCTGAATGGGAACCTGCGGGATCAATATCGAATGATATATTTTTCCGCAATTGGTAAGCTGCCACAAGTTTTCGGGTCATGGGATCCATCGAAGTGGAACCCTTCACGATAATCACAGGTTTCTCATTTTTCAAACATGCCGTCGTAACAACGGAACCAGCTGTCAACAATATGATGCACATCCATAGTTTTAATTTCATCCTGTTGTTCCTCCCACCTTTATGAAATCGTCCATTGCCGCCAGTATTTTCACAGGGCCTACAGAAAATCAATGAATTATCTTTGCTCAATAAATTTTCCCGAATCTTCGATAATCGTAATAAGAAACAGGTGCAGAGAGCACGCCGGAATATCTAAGGGTAGATACAAATATCAATTTATTTTGGCTTACCCATCAGGCCCGGTTTTTATATAATTTCGCAGAACAGGATCAAAGAATTTGAAAAGCAGAACCACAGGCCAGCAGTATCTCACCAAACATGTTAAATACATTGATTACCGGATACAGCTGCTAAATAATTATGTCTCATTAAATCTCCCTGTTGATAATGACTTTAATGAAAGCCTGATTTCCTTTCTTATCTCAGAAAACTGCCGAGATAACTTTCCCCAGCTCATCTCTCCAGAGATTGATACACCCGTCAGGGAGCTGAAACACCTGGTCAGGAAATGGGACATAAAAAACGATGGGGATATTGTAGGATACATTTACCAGATCCTGCAGAGCCGTGATTCCAGAAAGAACAAGGGACAGTTCTTCACTCCAGGAGATATCGTGACTCACCTGGCAGGTTCGTCTCTGGAAAGAACGGAATCATGGCGTGATGTCCGCATACTCGATCCGGCATGCGGGTCCGGACAATTTCTCCTTTCCCTGTATTGGATGCTCCTGGACCGATATATCCTGGATGGTGTCGCGGAACGTGAGGCATCGGAAAGAATCATCCGTTTTCATTTGCACGGCTTCGACATAGACCAGACCGTTATTCTTATCGCACGCTACAACCTTTCACGAATATCGGGCATCGAAGAAAAAGAGGTAAACATTGCCTGCCATAACTTTCTTTTCAGAGAGAATCCTCATAGTGATCCACCAGGGACGGTCAGCTGGCCTGAAAAATATGATCTTGTCCTGGGCAACCCTCCCTGGGGAAGCCGGGTCTCCTCCGAAGAAAAAATATATTTCAGAAAGAATTTCATCTCCTCTGCCTCCGGCATTAACACCTTCACCCTCTTTCTTGAGCGGGCCCTTGAAACCGTCCATGACCATGGGCTGGTTGCCTTTCTCATTCCCGAGGCCTATCTCAACATCAGGGCTCATCAATCCTCACGGGAAATGATACTGACAAACACAGCGATTAAAGAACTCACAATCTGGGGGGAGCGGTTCAGGGGAGTCTTTGCCCCCTCTATATCTATGATTACCCAACTGGAACCCAGCGAAGAGAAAAGATCCGGCAACGTGGTCAACATCATTCATGGAGCAGATCTGGCATCACATACATCAATTCTTATTCCCCAGGCATCGTACCAGAGAACACCGGAAAATATCTTCAATATCAACTACACAAGAAAATGTGTAAACCTCATAACATCCATTGACAATCAGGACTGCCTTTTCCTAAAAAATCATTCGAAATTTTTCCTTGGCATTGTAACCGGCAACAACACACAGCACATATATGACTTTAAATCTGAAGAACACCCCGATCCCATAATTCTTGGGAAGGACGTGTCCCCATTCAAGATACAATTCAGCCATCACTATTTCCGGTACAATCCCGGAATTCTACAGCAGGTAGCGCCGCAGCATTTATATCAGGCAAAGGATAAAATCGTGTACAAGTTTATCGGCAAGCGGCTCACCTTTGCCCTGGACAGATCCGGGTATTATTCACTGAACAATGTCAACGGTTTCATTCCCGACAAGAGCTACCGCGAACAACTTAACATAGAATCAATTCTCTCCATCCTGAACTCTGATCTCATGCAGTACTACTATGAAAAGAATTATTTCACCCTCAAGGTATTGCGGGGTAACCTGGAAAGGCTGCCCCTGAAAAAAATCAGTTCACCGAATCAGAAAAGGTTGAAACAACTGGCGGAAATGGTTATGCAGAGTACCGGTGAAGCGGAAAGAAAACACAGAAGATGCATCGAGGATATAATCTATCATGAATATGGCATCAAAGACCGTGACGCCTATACCATCAGCAGCCCGGAGCAGCATGAGTCTGGTTTAATCGAAAACGAATAGCAAGGTTTTACAGGCCGGTTACCGATAAATTCACTTCGAATCATCGCGGGTCCTTTCCCGTGCCTGCAGTTTAAAAACAGCTGTCATATCAATTGAATCATTACCTCCATCGTCGAAAAAGGCAATGCCTCTTTCGGGATAACAGTACAGCACATGTTTATCCCGTTTTTTCACAACCAGTCCACTGTTTCCGTAAGTAAAAATCAGGAGCGAGATTCCCTTATTGAGATGTATGCCGTCGGAAGTTACACTTTTTGCATTGGTAACAACAACAGCCCTGATATAGCGGTCCATGCAAAAAACGGCCAGCGATCTCTCCTGAAAAGAATATATCTCATTGAATGGTATATCAAACTGCATGTCCAGAGAGAACACCTGCCGAAACAATCCCTGCGGTCCCCGGAGGAGCACTTTCCGATACGCTTCACCGCTAAAGGCTTTCAGAACGGAATCAACCGTACTGTTAAGAACTACTGAACCGGCACTTATACCCGGCACCAGCACCGACTCTGACAAATCCGCTTTTCCAGTATTGACAAACACCGCATAGAAGAAAATAAACACCGGCACTGCCATAGCCAGAAAAGACGATTTTGCTTTTCGCCTCACATGCACTTCTGTGCCTCCCGCTTAATCACGGCAAACCGGCGTGGATATTTAGCATCGGTATCACCTTTTTTTATAAATAAAAATCCCGCCGTATCAATCCCCAGCGAGATCCTTCCCTCTTCCCCCGCTATTTCCAGACCCAGTTCCCCTGCATGCCGAACAACTAAAGCGGGAATATCTCTCTGCGTTTCATTGGCGTATACATACAAGTATCCACCCATCGCCAGAAGCGGTGCCGCCAGTTCAACAACAAGATACGTATTCCCCAGGGCCCGGGAAAGAACAAGATTAAACCGCTCCCGCAGTGAACCTTCGTGAGCCCGATCCTCTATCCTCCCCGGCATAACCGATAAATTTTCCAGTTGAAGCATTTCAATTACCGACCCGACAAATCCCATTTTTTTCTCGTTGGAATCCATAAGTATCCCGCGGAGTCCTTCATAATAAATACCCAGCGGTATTCCGGGAATCCCGGAACCCGTTCCTATATCAGCAAATAATGTTCCACGTGGAACATTCATCCCCAGAAGCGGATCAATACTCCCGAAAACCAGGTTTTCCAGTATTTCTTTTCTCGTCTTGAACCCGGTCAGGTTAAACTGTTTGCTCCTGAGAAAAAGTTCATCGGCATAATCAATCATGGACTTTGCCTGACCAGGAGAAAGCCGTATGCCCCTGGACTGTTCCCACGCCAGTATGATTTCCTGCATCATGCTTTCGTGTTCCACGTGGAACCTCCCCTGCCCGATCTTTTCATTGCCTCTATATGCACAAGCAGTATCGAGATATGCGAAGGATCAACTCCTGATATTCTCATGGCCTGTCCCATAGTTCGAGGTTTTATTCTGGCAAGTTTTTCCACCGCTTCTTTTTTT
Organism: Spirochaetae bacterium HGW-Spirochaetae-1; assembly: GCA_002839375.1. Classification (NCBI taxonomy): domain Bacteria; kingdom Pseudomonadati; phylum Spirochaetota; species Spirochaetae bacterium HGW-Spirochaetae-1. Next base: position 225,067 of record PGXY01000004.1, read on the forward strand.
AATCCGTCTATAATGCTGTAATCCATGTCCTCGGGGATCTCCATGTCCTCCATCTTTGCCATCTTTCTAATTCTATCCTGGTCCCTTATGATGTATCCCTCGTATTTTATTTCCATCTCAATGACAGCGGCCATTTCCTCGCTCATGCTTTCGTTCAATATGTTCAGAACCTGTTTCATGGTTATCCCTGGTCTCCTGAGTAGTTTTCCCGCATTCATTTTTCCCCGGAGACCTTCATTGTCGGTTACTCCCGACAAAATACTTTTTGCCCTATCATCAATTGTAACGGTCAGTGTTTTCAGCCTTTCCAAGTTCTTTTCAATGTCATTATATTTTGCCATCATACTTTCGCAGGCTTCGCGGGTTATAAGTCCGTTATCATAGCCATATTGCATCAATCGTCGATCAGCATTATCCTGACGCAGAAGCAGACGGTGTTCTGCCCTCGATGTGAACATCCTGTATGGTTCAGTAGTGCCTTTGGTAACCAGGTCGTCGATGAGAACTCCGATATAGCCTTCTGATCGTTTAATAATAAAGGGTTCAAGTCCCCGAATCTTTCTCACGGCATTTATTGCAGCCATCAAACCCTGTGCCGCAGCCTCTTCATATCCCGATGTGCCATTTATCTGTCCTGCATGGTATAGTCCCGCAACTCTCTTTGTTTCCAGAGTAGAATACAGTTCCGTCGGTGGGACATAATCATACTCTACTGCATAGGCGGGTCGCATGACTTTGACATTCTCAAGACCCGGCACGGTCCTTATCATTTCCAGCTGTACATCCTCGGGAAGGGAGCTGGAAAATCCATTGATATAGTATTCCTTTGTATTGTAACCTTCCGGTTCAAGAAACAGCTGGTGCCTGGGTTTATCGGAAAATCTCACGACCTTGTCCTCTATGGACGGGCAATACCGCGCGCCCACTCCCTTGATAACACCGCCATACAGGGGAGACATATGAATGTTCCCCCGGATCATATCGTGAGTCTCCTGTGATGTATAGGTAATCCAGCAGGGTATTTGACGTCGATCTATCTTCTTCGTAGCATATGAAAACGGTATGGGGGTCTCATCGGGATATTGAGCCTCACATAAATCGAAATTTATTGAGTCGCCGTTTACCCTGGGAGGTGTTCCTGTTTTCATCCTGAGAACCGGGAACCCTGCTTCACGGAGTGATTCAGGTAAAACCTCCGATGAAAAATCACCGAGCCTTCCACATTTTTCCTGGTATTTCCCTATGTGAATGAGACCCTTTAAAAATGTGCCGGTACAGATAATCACGGCCTTTGCCAGGTGTTCCTGTTCCCTTTTTGTGATGATGCCTCTGACCGTGCCATTCTCAATTATAATATGCTCGGCAATATCCTGTATGATTTCCAGGTTTTCCTGTTCCTCCAGAACCTGTTTCATTCTCAGTTGATATTCCTTCTTATCTGCCTGGGCCCTGGGAGCCCATACTGCCGGGCCCTTGCTCCGGTTCAGCATTTTAAAATGGATCCCCGTAGCGTCAATGGTCCTGCCCATTTCTCCGCCCAGCGCGTCGATTTCCTTCACCAGGTGCCCCTTGGCCAGTCCACCTATTGCGGGATTACAGCTCATCTGTGCTATGGTATCGAGATTTCCAGTCAGGAGCAGCGTATGCATGCCCATGCGTGCCGAAGCCAGGGATGCCTCAACACCGGCATGGCCTGCACCGATGATTATCAAATCATAATGTCTTTTCATTATTTATCACGTTCCAATCAGGAATTTGCAGTATGTCAGTTAGTCTTTTACTCATTATCATGACTGCCATAACAATATACGAAATGATTAACCTTAAAAAATTAATCAATACCATTGTATGTATATTGATAGGGCAATTATTAATTTAAATTATTAATAACTACCACTACTTAATATAAGTATGAACTATTAAATTTGCAATATCCCATATTAATACATGACTTTCTATTGAGACATAATATTTATTTCTTGTAATTCGCAGGCATAAAAAAACGGGCCGCAGGGCCCGTTCCGTATACTCTCTGATATTTTTCAGATCTATAATTCTTTTTCCTTCATCAGCAGTTGCATTGCTTCCCTCGCCTGCTGTATTTTGTCTTTCAATGCTTCGAAGGCCTGTTCGGCTTTATCCATCTCGCTGTTCCGTCCCATATTCTCCAGTTCGAAGGCCGCATCATAGGCGGCCTGGGCTGAAAAATTTGAAACCGATCCTTTTATGGTATGCGCATATTTTCTCAATTTATCTGCGTCTTTTTCCTTTATGGCTCCCATTATATTATTCATCAATTTTTGAGAATCTTCGATGAAGAGTTCTGCCAATTCCCTGTAGAGTTCCATATCACCATCCAGACGTTCTGCAAGCTCCTTCCTGTTTATCACATCTTCAATTTTCATTGTTCCTCCTGCAGCCTGGTTCGGTTATTTTGACTTGTGTACTTCCCTATCCTTTTCCTGATCCAATTTGTTAATTCCAATACCAGTGAAAATATAAAGTCAATTCTTTTTTAAAATATATAAATTTGATCATAATAGTGAAGCGGTATGAAATACCCCTTCGTATTAACTGACGATTTTTCACGCAAAATATCAATGACTCTATCGCAGTATGATTCATCCAGATTTAAGACATAGCAATAATACTCCGCTTCGTTTTTTATGTCCTTAAAATGCGAGATTCTTGTCTGCTCAAAATTGCGGACCTGGAATTCTCTGTTCAGTCGTTTCAGTATATCACCGACATTGATATTCCGGCGTGAGGATGTTTTACCGCTGGGAATGAGTTTTCTTAATTGCTCGGTCATGGTGACCGACGGACGATTGTTATCTCCGATTACAATTATTCTTTTATCGGCCGAACAAAGCATCTTTTCTACTGCCCCTTCATAATCATCCATGCCGTATATGGCGTGGATACATATGACAGCCTGTGTCTTTTCTCCCTTCCATTGTTCCCAGGTATTTTCATAAATTCTTACCGGCAGTTCTATTTTATGCTGTTCGATTTTTTCCCGCAGGATGGCAGTCATGGCCGGGGAAGGTTCTATTGACTGCACCTCCATCCCTCTCTCAGCAAGAGGAATGGTAAAAAAACCCGATCCGGCACCGCAGTCAATCAATGATGCAATACCACGCAGCTCGTGCAACACCTCATGGAGAAGGTCTCCGGGATACTGCTCGAGACTGAGACGACGATCATATTCCCGAGCAAATCTCTCCTCATAAAATCTCATGTTTATCGTGCTTCTCCTTCCTCAAGGTATTGCTTCTTTTTCTGTATATCTACTTCACTCTTGAATTTTAGCAACTATAAAAACATGAATTATTATTGCAATTATCATCCCCTGTCATATACGTAGTTTTTCATTTTTAACAATTTGCTTACAAGGACATTATGCATGCATCTCACCAGCATCCGGATTAATGCAAATAGTTTTCCCGTAAAAGATCAATATCCCTTCAGCCTGGATGTCTTTCAGAAAACCCCGGAGATATCTCTGGAAACGCCTATTACCTTTTTCGCTGGAGAAAACGGTTCAGGAAAATCCACTCTGATCAGGGCTCTCGCACATCGCTGCGGAATCCATATCTGGAAGGGACCTGAACGTACTCGATTCAGATTCAATCCTCTAGAGGAGGAGTTATACAGCTGCATCGATGTTCATTGGTCAGACCAGGCCGTACCTGGTTCTTTTTTCTCGGCTGAATATTTTTATGATTTTTCAAGTCTTATTGATGAATGGGCCCATGAAGACCCTGGAGTTCTGAATTATTACGGCAGCAAACCGTTCATGACTCAATCCCACGGCCAGAGCCACATGTCTTATTTTGAAAACCGGTATATCATAAAGGGCCTGTATCTGCTTGATGAACCGGAAAATGCACTTTCTCCCACAACTCAGCTTAAATTACTTCATCTGCTGCAGCGCATGTCTATTGATGGTCATGCCCAGTTCATCATAGCCACCCATTCACCGATTCTGCTTTCCTGTGAAAACGCTTCTATATACAGCTTCGACCATGTACCCCTGCGAAAAGTCCCCTACGAGGAGACCGAACACTACCTTGTGTACCGTTCCCTCTTTAAGAAGTGAGATACGGTTTACAGTCAGTGCTCAAATAAATCCATGTGATGTATATCACATGGATGCTCTGGTACTATCGGCTTTGTAATGTCTGTGGTTGAACGGTTAGAATTCGACTGAGAGAAAAGCAACATCGTCGTCGCGATTATCCAGGGCGGTAAAAGATTCCACATCATCCAGAATAGCCTGGCAAAATTCATCTCCATGCAGTTCGTTATTGACGCGTATTGATTTGGATAGACGATTTACACCATACTCTTCTTTTTCGCTGTTTTTAATTTCCGTTATTCCATCGGTATAGAGAAAGAGCCGGTCTCCCGGCGAAACGGAAAGGCTTTTTTCTTCATATTTGACCAGGTCTGAAATGCCTATGAAAAGACCAAATGTATCGAGCGCCAGCATCTTATCGGAAGATGCACGATAATATAGAGTTCTTGTATGACCGGCATTGGTAAAGGTAATTTTTCCCGTTTCATCATCATATATGACATAAAAAGAAGTTATATACTGATCGGACAGAAGCAGCCCCATCATCTCCTGATTAATCAATGATATGTATTCGCTGGTGCTGGTAAAACGCGGTGCATAGATACTGAAAATCATCTTTGACATGGTCATTACCAATGCTGCCGGTATGCCATGGCCCGTAACATCGGCGATGAGGAATCCACTCTGCGTGTCTGATAGTTTATAGCAGTCAAAATAATCACCGCCAATATCTTCGATGGGGAGGTATTTGCCGCTGATGCGAGGATATTCGATATAGGAGAAATCCTTTGGAATAATAAATTTCTGAATCTGCTGTGCGGCCAGAAGTTCCTTCTGGATCAGCCGGTTTTTTTCCAGCAATTCATCGTGGGCGCTCTTAAGTCTCAGGAGTGATAATACCCGGGCAACCAGTTCCTTCTCATTAAGCGGTTTGAGGAGAAAATCATCGGCCCCAATCCGGAGGCCTTTGATTTTTGAATTGAGATCATCAGAACCGGTCATGAGGATGACGGGTATAAAATCAGTCCCGGTTACGTCACGAAACTTCGATAGAAAACCGAAGCCGTCCAGTTTTGGCATAACGATATCGACTAGAATCAGGTCGTATTTCTTTTCTTTCAAAGCCTGGAGACCTTCCATGCCGTCTCCGGCCTCATCAACATTCATATTGATCTGAGCGAGAGTCTTTTTTATAATGGCCCGATTCAGCTTACTATCGTCAATGGCCAGAATATTCCATGATGTATTCAAGTAATTGCTGAGCATGTTATGATCCTGATGCTGATTGTTATCGAAATCATCCCTGCAAAGTACAACTCAAAGTCTGATATCATGTATTCTTTTTAGATCATATTCACTTTTAATGCAATTGTTTTTCCTCGTTGACGGAATTAAATTAAATAATTAACCATGCATACTGTTATGAATTTTTTCATATCAGGCTTATGCTCTTTTTTAACGTCTCATCAATTCAACCAGTTATGAAATCGTACCTATCACAAAAAGACCATATACTGTTCATCCAGCCACCCCTGAATGATCATGGCCATAGCTATATCCTGGGGAACGTGGAATATGCCGGTGCAGCACTGGCTGGATATATACGAAAAAAATCTTCAAAACACATTACATCTACTCTCCCTTTTTTGCTCAGTAATTTCGCATCGGACCAGGTCATTGCCCGATATGTGTCTCATCTTAAGCCAGATATAGTCTGCTTCAGTTCATACCTCTGGAACCTGGAGCGCAACCTGCATATTGCGCACATGATTAAAATCGACCTTCCCGAAACCATTATCATCTTCGGCGGTTCTGAAATCTCCCGGGGTTCCTTCTGCTTTCAAACACATCATGATCAGGTGGATATATTCCTGTCAGGCGAAGGCGAATGGTTTTTCAATCATTTTCTTCAGAATGACACCCTGGATGGATTCTCTGAAACAATCAACGGGAACAGACTGATATCTCAGCCCCCTGACAGTCTGGTGGCCATTGACGATATCGTGGAACCCTTTACGGCAAATATGCTCAACACCATGACGGACCGATCGATTTTTCTTGAATTGACCAGGGGGTGTCCATACCGGTGCTCATACTGCTATTATTCAAGGAACTGTCCCGGAGTCCGTGAACTTCCCTTTGAACTCCTCACGGAAGCCCTGCAATGCTCACGGAATCTATCGGAAATATACATCCTCTCCCCCACCTTCGACCGCTCAAAAGACTTCCACCGGAGACTGGAAACCATGAAGATGATAAACCATGGTATTTCCCTGCATTCTGAGATGAGAGCCGGTAGTATCGACAGACAAACGGCAAACCTCCTGTACAGTGCCGGTTTCAGAAGCATGGAGGTGGGCCTGCAGACCCTGAACAGCGATGTCCTGAAGCGTGTACGTCGCGGCAGTGATACCAGCAGGGAACTGGAAGGCATGAGAGCCATGAAGGACGCCGGCATCGATCTGAAAATAGGCATTATCCCGGGACTGCCGGGAGAAACCCCTGACAGCTTTGTCAGGACCATCGATACATTAATTGACAGAGGATTTGAAGAGAACATCGAGCTCTATCCTCTCATGATTCTGCCGGGAACAGTGATAAGGGAACAGGCCATTGAGGAGTCTGTTCACTTTCAGATGCGCCCCCCCTATTTTTATCTGGACGGATGGGGAATGTCCTATGATGATATCACTGCCATCTCATCATATGCCGAATCCAAAACCGGGTTCAGCCCAACTATTACAGGCATACCGGACTTTACATCTCATAATGATGGATTACTCATCAAGGGTGTGCGGTTTAACGGTGATATATCCTCTCACTGGAATAGCGATCTATATGTGTCTGAAATTGAAACCAGTGTTTTTTCTTTTCATATTTACATCACCAAACCTGAACATCTCTACCGGGGACTATCCCTGCTTCTGACAGGTCTGCCTCCCCACAACCTCTATAATGTAATCATATATTCAGATAGTATTTTAGATGAAGGGCGTGTTCTGCAAATATGGAAAAATCTCGAAGAGGATACATTTCATGGCCGAAACAACGTCTTCAATGCATGGAAAGAAGGCCAACCCTGGCGAATCTACCAGATATTAGAAAGACCGGATCTGTATGAGCGGGCCTTTTCCACTTATGGGCTGATAGAACCTGTTTTGTCCCTGGGAACCGGGAATATCAAGAACATCAATAAAGTAATGAAAATGCCGGCAGGCGAAGGCAATATTAGCGGGGAACACTTTCTACTTGTCAGAAAAGGCGCCCTGTCGGGGTGCAGTGAAGCTCTTGCCGGTTTATACCATGAGTCAATGGAAATGATTTCCTTTGAGGATGCGGAAGAACAATCATTGTTTTATAACCTTTGTGGCTACGAGCATGTTGAACTTCCATTTACCTTTAGAGTGATCGATCATCGAAAATAATTATCATTCATTATGTGCATGTATTTTCCCCGTTCCCTGCATTATTATTCCTGCGATAATGAGAAAAAAGGCCACACAGTCTATAATCAGCCAGAGCCGCAGTCCCATGACAGGATAGTTAAAAAAAGCATCGATATTATGATAGGATAATAAACGAAGCATGGTGACAAGAAACAGGCCGGTTGTTCCTGAAAAAATGATAAGATAGGAATAATGTTTTTCCCTTATCCTGTTTATAATTAATCCCACAACGCCCATTGTCGCCGAGACTATTATAACCGTGATAATACGTTGCAAGTACCTTCGACCGGAATACCAGTCGTTGGCACGGCTGACTTCCCGAACCGCGTCGGTCAGCATCAATCGCAGAGGAGGAATAGTGAGCAAACCCACAAGTATCATGAAAGCGGCTATGAATCGCCAGTAATTCTTATTGAATTGCCGCTCCTGGCCCGTTAACGAAGCAGGGTATACTGTTTTTATACAGGCCAGTCCTGTAATAAAGAAAATCAATACAGTATTTATGATCTTTAAAATTGAATTAGCCTTTTCATTCATTTTCATATTTTTTTCCTGCGCTGGTTCATTATCAAAAAGTCCATAGTGAACCGATGCCGCAGTCCCCTTTTCATAACCACAGTCTTTCAGGGGTATGGATTTTGTCACGGCCGAGTGAGTATGATTATTCCAAAGGCCGTTACGGGAAAGACTGACAACAATGATAATACGGGAAAGATCCTTTCTGGTCCCTGTGAAAATGTTGAAGGAAGAAGTTCCTGATCCGGAAACACGCTGCGTGCTGTCTGCACTGCTTATAAAACCGCAATATGTGCCATCGGTTTTAACACCATGAAAATCAACAGAAAGAATAGTGGGACCCTGGACATTCGTATAAACCGCGGTCACCGGTACAAGGGCCTCCCGGCATAAATCCTCACAGGTTATTACGTAACACCATTGTACCGTTTTTTCTTCATCACGGAGTAATGACCACAGACCGACCGCAAAGAGCGTCATTATTATCACAACTGCCAGTAATTCACCGGTAAGTCTGGTACCTCTCTTTTTCATACTACTCCTGCTGCATTCTTAACAGCATATTTCATCCCAAATTAATGATTCCCTGTCAATACCAATTACCATGCATTTTTCTTGACTTTTTTCAGCTCAGGGGAATAATAATTAGTATAGATACTCATAGCACAGGTGCGATACATCGTAGTGAGAACCGGTATTTGATCGGTTTAATATCCACAATTTAATATGATATATACAGAGGAATGAGATTATGATCAGAAAATTTTTTGTTGCCCTTGTAATCATGTTGTTATCCCCGGCATTGTTTGCGGAAACAGTCATAGGCGTAACAGCCTTCAACAATCTCAGCAAAAACAGTCAGCTCAACTGGCTGGAAGTGGGTATTGCCGACTCTGTTTCTTTTAAGCTGAGAAATGTGCAGAATTACATCGTCATTGACAGGACAAACGTCGATAAGGTGTTAAACGAAATAAATCTCGGCCAATCGGGATTCATTGATGAAAAGACGGCAAAACAGGCGGGAAAGGCCCTGAACGCCGATATTCTGGTCGTGGGAAATTTCCAGGTATACGGCAAGAATGTGCGTATCTTCGCAAAACTTGTGGAAGTGGAAAGCCATAAAATTATCAAGCAGGTCCAGGCCACGGGCACCATGGATGATATCTTCGCCCTGCAGGACCAGATAGCCCTGAATATCGTGGAAGAACAGAACATTGCCATCAGCAATGAGACAAAAGACAGGATGACGGAGCGATATACTCAGAACCTTTCCGCCTACGAATTCTTTGCCAAGGGGCAGAAATTCTATTATCAGAGCAATTATGAAAGTGCCATTGAAATGTTTAAAAAGGCCGTGGCCATAGATAAAAAATACAGTACTGCCTATGCCGGTCTGGGAAAGGCCTACGCCAACCTTTACTGGAAGCAGAAAAATTACGCCAATATTACCAACCCCTCCCTGCTGGAAAAATCCTTTGATTACAGTAAAACCGCCATCAAAATAAGCCCTAACCTTGATGAAGCGCACCTTTCCATGGCCAAGTACTATCAGAACGTCGATGATAGCAAGGTTCCTGATAAATGGACCAAATGCGAAGAAATCACTAAAAAGGTGCTGGAGATAAATCCCAACAATGGGGAGGCGTATTTTCTCATGAGCCGTATCTACGGCTACGATGACGCCAAGGAAGAAATGTACCTGAAGCAGGCCATCGGCAAAAACAACTTCATCGCCGACGCCCATAACAATCTGGGAATCATATATACCGACCAGAAAAAGTATGAGGCGGCAAAGGCGGCCTTCAGGAAAGCCATTGATGTGGACCCCGACTACAAAACAGCCTATATGAATATCGGTGTCGTTTATGACAACGAGGGCAAGTACCAGGAAGCCCTGGACATGTATAAGACGGTTGTTGAGAAGCATCCCAATTATCCCCTGGGCCTTGTCAACGTGGGAATCGGATATCGCCGTCTTAAACAATACGATGAAGCACTGAAATACTTTCAGCGTTCCGTTAAGGTTAAACCGGATTATGCCTTTGGATGGGGAGAAGTGGCTTACATATATCTTCTCAAGGAGGATTATAAAACTTCCATCAAGAATTATAAAATTTCATTGAAATATGACCCGAAATATAAATACAGCCTGGCCAATATCGGCTATTGTTATGTGCAGATCGGAGAGTATGATACGGCCATTAAATATCTTACAGAGTGTTCCAACTCTCACCTCGATTATGACTGGCCTGCCGGCGAGTTAGGCTGGGTGTACCGCTATAAACTCAATAACAACAGCGAAGCACTGAGGTGGTACCGCGAAGCATTAAAGCGTGCACCGGGAAATTCATCATACCAGACAAGTGTTGATGAACTATCCCAGTAAATTCTGCCATGTTATGTAAAATAGAAAAGACAGGTTTTTTAGACCTGTCTTTTCTATTTTTTTGAACCCGAATATCTCAATGGTGATTTCTAAAATGCATGAAATCAATATTCAGTTTTTTAATCTTATAATTTAAAATTCTTTTTGTCGTACCGAGCCTTTCTGCCGCTTTAGTAATGTTGCCATGGGTCATTTTCAGGTTGTCTATAATTAATTCCTTAACATACTGGTCAACCTTATCCTCGAGTGTTTCATTACCGTTATCGGTAGGCCTTGCCATCTGCAATGACGGAGGGAGATGGCAGCTTCGGATAACATCTTCGCTGCTGATAATGGCTGCCCGCTGGATACAGTTTTCAAGCTCCCGTACATTTCCCGGCCAGTGATAACTAACCAGCATATCAATGGCCTCAGTGCTGATCCTATTAATGTTTTTGTTATATTCAGTGCTGAATTTCATTAAAAAATAATCGGCCAGCATCATTATATCGGCCTTACGTTCCCGCAGGGGCGGCGAATATATGGGGAAGACATTCAACCGATAAAAAAGATCCTGCCTGAATTCACCACGCTCCACTTTTTCCTCGAGATTGTGGTGCGTCGCGGCGATGATCCGTACATCCAGGGAAATACTGTGTGTACCGCCAAGTCTCTCAATGGTTCGCTCCTGCAGTACCCTGAGGAGTTTTACCTGGGATTGCAGGTTCAGATCCCCCAGTTCATCGAGAAATATGGTGCCGCCATTGGCGAGTTCAAAGCGTCCCTTCTTCTGGGAAACGGCACCGGTAAAGGCGCCTTTCTCATGACCAAATAATTCACTTTCAATGAGACTGTCGGGAAGAGCCGCTACATTGACCTTGATATAAGGACCGTTCTTTTTTGTACTATTGGCATAGAGGGCATCGGCAATAAGTTCCTTGCCCGTTCCGCTCTCTCCGGTTATAAGCACCGTAGAATTAGTCGGCGCTACCATCAATATTTTTTCAAAAAGATCCTGCATCAGGTGTGAAGAGCCCACCATGTTTTCCAGCGTTCTTCTTTCTGACAACGTTTTCTTTAAAACCCTGTTTTCTTCTTTAAGTTCCGCTTCCCGGTTCAACGTATAGCGACGGTCATTAACGGCATGGGATATCATAATTGCAATTGTGGTAAGAACATGGAGCTCATCGGAGAGGGACTCTGTATGCTCCCGTGATTTATCAATTGATATGGTTCCTATAACAGATTCATTGATGGCAATGGGGACACAGACAAACACACAACTGTGCTCCATACCCCTTTTGCGTGCCCCGGTTTTATTCAGAAAGAGCGGCTCATCATCGATGGAAGGGACTACCAGGGGTTTTCCGGTTTTAAAAACCGTACCGATTATTCCTTCTCCCGGCTTATACCTGCCCCGCGCGATTTCATCCGATGAATAGCCATAGGATATATCAATACGGATATCCTCTGTCTCTTCATCATAAATATTTATAGATCCGCGAACTATATCAAGATGATGGGCCAAAAATTCCATGACGTTTTCAAGCATCTTCTGCAGGTCCGTGGTTGAGGAAAAAATCCTGCCAATCTCATAAAGGAATTGGACCTCGCGTATCTCATATTCAATTCCTTTCTTCTCATCATCATTTTGTGCGTTTACGGAAACGGCCATGTACATCCTCTCATTAAAAAGAGATAATGGTTTTCTATCGGGAAAATCTTCAAAAACAACTTACTTATCAATATAAGGAATCTGCAATTCATCATAAAGGATTAATTTATTCTCTGCCGTTAATAAAGGACTATTTAACATATATGTAATGCGAATGTAACATATTTGTAACGAATTTTCGCCAGATACGATTCATTGTATCTTTTCATAAATTTTCTGCATAAAGTATATATCCTGCCTTCATCTCCCCGGAATGAAACTTGACGGAATTGATTCAGAATACTATATGCAGACATATGCTCTCAAATTTGGATAATAATTGGTGTTTACATGTCACTTTGTGATACTTGTGTCATAGAAGAAAAATTGTATCAGTGCTGCGGCAGGCAGCCCATGACCGGTGCAGTAAAAGTACTTACCATGGTTGATGGCAGAACATTTAATGCCTGTCCAAATCTGGGAAGTGACGGTAAGTGTACAATATATGCCGGACGACCCAATGGCTGCATGGAATTCTTCTGCCAGGGATATAAGGAAAATGAATGGATGGAGCGGGGATCATAACCCCCGCTCCATATAAACGTTAATCGATGTGATTTAAATACCGCAGGAAACACCAAAGGTGGCATAAAATCGGTTGATGTCCTTGGCACCGTCTGTCCCGTAGTAGAAATCCTTGGAGGGAACTATTACATAGTGGAATCCCGCACTATATGATATAATGCCTTTTGTCACGGTTAAAGCTGTGGAAAAATCGATGTCGCTAATACCTTTCTGATTGGTGCTGTCAGCATAATAATACCCGGCCACAGCGCCCAAGTCCAGTGAAGCATCCTTCATCAGTTCAAAACCGTGGCTCACTCCCAGTTGAATATAAAAATCACTGGCATCGCCTGATTCGGTATAGTAATCATGGGTATATGTCACCGTAGGACTCAGGGGCAGCATATCAATAGTGGCTGACACATATCCTGAAAGAAATGAATAATCATTGTTCCACAGGAGATAATACCAGAGCCCTGCTCCCACTGTTACAGCATCGCCGAATGTGTAAGAATAATCGGCACCGAAATCCGTGGCGTGTAAGTCCCTGACATTTGTGCCATTATAGAAATCCCTACCGTCAAACATCCATGCATCGGACAGTTCTGCACTGACACCCAGGGATAGACCCGTATCGAGAACATTATAAGAAAGAGACGGGAAAAAAGCGCCGTCGCCTCCGTACCAGTATCCCCCTCTCCAGAGATAATCACTCATGTATTCAACACCTGCGCTGATCCCGAGACCAGCACTATCCTCTGCAGCATCCTGGGCCCGAACTTCTGATGCTGCGATAAGAACTGCTGCACACATTATGAGTATTAAACTGTTTATTGATTTTTTCATCCTTTTACTCCTTTTTATTATTTGTAGCATACTGCTGAGGACAACGGCGCATAAATAGTCTACGCAGTTGTCCTCGCATAACAGTTAGTAATTATCCTATAGCCGCTGAACCCTCTTCTCCGGTGCGTATCCGTATGCACTGGGGAAGGTCCACGACAAATATTTTACCATCGCCGATATTGCCGGTCCTGGCACCTTCAATGATGGCATCGACGGTTTTTTTGACAAAATCCTCATTCACGGCGATTTCAATTCGCACTTTCTTAAGAAGATTGACATCGATATCTACACCGCGATATGTTTCTGTATACCCTCCCTGCTGTCCGCATCCCAGTGAGTTGGTAACGGACATTTTTCTTACGTCAGCTTTAGCCAGGGCATCCTTGACGTCGGTCAGCTTATCGGGTTGAATATATGCTATTATAAGTTTCATAGTGCTGCCTCCTTACTGAGTACTGAATATCTGGAATGACGGATAAGCTTCCATACCGTGTTCGTCGATATCAAGCCCACGCAGTTCTTCTTCCCTGGAAACCCTGAGACCTATGGTTTTCTTAATAATAAAGAATATGATCCCCATGGTCACCACAACCCATGCCATGACAGAAAATACGCCCACAGCCTGGATGCCCAGCAGCTTGAAACCGCCGCCATAGAGAAGACCATTAATCCCCGCTCCGGCGAATTTTGCCTCGGCAAAGACACCCACCAGAAGGGTTCCCAGCGCGCCTGAAACACCGTGAACTGAAATAGCACCGACAGGGTCGTCAATCTTCAGTTTGAAATCTATGAACTCAACGACAACAACAACGACAAAACCGGCAATTGCGCCTATGATAATAGAACTCGTGGGAGAAACTGCCGCACAACCGGCTGTGATTGCCACCAGGCCTGCCAGTGCGCCATTCAGGCTCATACTGACATCGGGCTTGCCGTTCTTAATCCAGATAGTCATCATGGCTACAATGGCGCCTGCTGCCGCTGCCAGATTAGTATTAACGGCTATGAAGCCGATAGACAGGTTGTCACCCGCCACAGTGCTTCCCGGGTTGAAACCGAACCAGCCGAACCATAGAATAAAAACACCAAGAGATGCCAGGGGAATGTTATGCCCTGGAATGGCCTTAGGTGCTCCTGAAGGCGAGTATTTTCCTATACGGGCACCGAGGAGTATGGCTCCCATGAGAGCGGCCCATCCACCTACGGAGTGAACAACCGTTGAGCCGGCAAAGTCGATAAATCCCATTTTAGCCAGCCATCCACCGCCCCATATCCAGTGACCGGAAATGGGATAAATCACGGCACTGATAATGAGACTGTAAAGCAGATAGGCGACAAACTTTGTCCGTTCCGCCATGCTGCCCGAAACAATCGTTGCTGCCGTTGCAGCAAATACGGCCTGGAACAGCCAGTAAGCATATTCCCACAATCCGCTGGATGTTTCAGGTGAGGCTGATGAAAGCATGAATTTGCTGCTACCAATAAAGCCGGCAATGGATTCACCGTACATGAGTCCAAAACCGATAACGAAAAAAGCAATCGATCCAACGGCGAAATCCATGAGATTTTTCATGATGATATTACCGGCATTCTTGGCCCGGGTAAATCCCACCTCAACCATGGCAAATCCGGCCTGCATGAAAAAAACCAGAAATGCCGCAACCAGAGTCCAAACGACATTGATGGGCTTGATTGCCTCTTCCGCAGCTGCAGCCGGTTCAGCACTCTGTGCAAACAGAGACAGAGATAAAACCATCAGCATACCAGCTGCAAACAGTATACGTCGTGTCATTTTCATATAATCCTCCTTTTTTAAAATTTCACGATTATACTGATATATAAGGCAAGAAGCGTGCCAAAATACTTTAGTAGAGAAGTAATATCGAAAATTGGCGGGATAAAAAATGAAAGAGGAAATAATTATTGTTTTTAATGGGGATAAAAGAGAAATTGATTCTGTCGTACGGTAATTCCGGTTGAAATATAAGCCAGAAATCTTGTTTTATTTTGTTATATATAATACGGTCTTATTACTCTTTCTATTTTTTGATACTATTTTGTTCTTTTCTATCATTTTATTACAATATTGTATTTTATATTAAACTGGTATTTTTAAATCTATCCCTCATCAGGACAAATTATGAAACCATGTGCTGTTATCTTTGATCTGGACGGAACTCTCATCAATTCATTGGGTGATATTGCCGATACCATGAACCACATACTGGCGATAAACAATCTGCCGGTGCATGAAGAGGATCAATATCGCTATTTTATCGGCGATGGGCTTCAAAATCTCATCATACGATCATTGCCGGAAGATTATAGAAGTGACAAATTTGTATCAGAGATGCATCGGGCTTACGGGGTTGAATACCGGAAAAGATGTCTTTTTAAAACCAGGCCCTATCCGGGAATAGTAACCATGCTCGAGACATTATCCATGAAGGGAATAAAAATGGCTGTCCTATCGAACAAGTCCGATGAATTCACCCGATATATGGTTTCTGAGCTCTTTCCCGATAATTTTTTTTCCGCGGTCATGGGTTCCAGAAACGATACTCCGAGAAAACCTGACCCTGCAGGGGCTCTCATGCTGGCGAAACAATGCGAAATTGAACCTGCATGCTGCCTTTTCATCGGGGATTCCAATATTGATATGCGTACCGGCACAAATGCAGGAATGCTGCCGGTGGGAGTTCTCTGGGGATTCCGCACGGAGCAGGAACTCAGGGATGGCGGTGCAGGAAGTATTGTTACTCATCCAGGGGAAATAATGAGTTTTTTCCCCTGAATCTTTGTTCGAATCTGTGTGAACTTAAAGGTCGGGAATCTCCCTCAGGCTTAAGCAATGTGCAGGACGCCTACCGACTATTAAAATAAATAATATATCCGGAATAACTACTTTTTATCTTCTTTAATGTCATACCCGTCCAGGGTATTGACAGATGAACGGACTGCATAGGCTACGTTTAAAAACATTCCGGCAATAAAAGCAATGGCCCCGTACAACAGATTGATATTAAAAAAGAAAAAATAATAACAACAGGCAACTGAAATAAAAGCCAATGCTAACAGTAGTTTTTCCATTTTTATCCTTCCTTATACAATTATTTTTCTTCGCTTATGACAGCGAAATCTGATATCTCATCACTGCCTTCTATATTCAGAAGTCTCACACCCGTAGCCGATCTTCCCTGCGTGGAAATATCCTTTGCTAAAAGACGGATGGTCATCCCCGTTTTAGCGATTATTATAATTTCATCTTCGGGAAATACGGTCTTTATGCCAGCTGCAAAACCATGTTTGTCTCCCACTTTTACAAATATCATTCCCTTGCCGCCGCGGCCCTTGGCTACAAAGTTATTATAGTTTACACATTTTCCATATCCCTTCTCGGTAAGGACAAAGAGGGTGGAATTTTTCTTTACCACATCAATACCGATTATTTTATCCGAGCCATCAAGGCGCATACCGATGATGCCAGCCGCGGATCTTCCCATGGATCTCATCTTGAGAACATTTGTGCGCAACAGAAGTCCGTCTCGCGAGGCAATTACCACATCATCGCCCTTGGCTACAATTTTTACATTCACCAGTTCATCGTCTTTTTTAAGATTTATGGCTATAATCCCGCCTTTCCTTGCATTGGCAAACTCACTAATTCCCGTTTTTTTCATGATACCCTTCTGTGTTACCATGCAGAGATAGGCATCCTCTTCAAAACTGGGAACCGATGATATGGCTGTAATGTTTTCTTCGGCTGCAAGGTTTATTATTCCTTTTAGCGATTTTCCCCTGCTGGACTTTGATGCAACGGGAATTTCGTATGTTTTGAGGGCAAATATTTTGCCTTTATTGGAAAACAACAGAATAACATCATGTGTTGAAGATATTGTCATCATTTTTATGAAGTCTTCCCGCTTCGACGAAATGCCTATGACTCCTTTGCCGCCGCGACGTTGCTTCTTGAATGTATCAATGGAAAGTCTTCGTATGAAACCATCATTGGTAATTGAAATAACCATGTCCTCGTCGGCAATAAGATCTTCCACGTCGAAATCAGTTGATGTTTCTCCGCCCACGATAATCTCTGTCCGCCGTTTATCGGCATATTTGTTTTTCAGCTCTTCAAGCTCCGTCTTGATAATTCCAAGAATTTTCTTTTCGCTTTTGAGAATGGCCTTGAGCTCTTCAATCAGCTTGAGAAGGGCCTTTAATTCCTCAACGATCTTCCGCACCTCCAGGCTGGTCAGTCGCTGGAGCCTCATTTCCAGTATGGCCTTTGCCTGAATTTCAGAAAATTTGAAACGTTTGATCAGCTTTTTACCGGCCTCATCTGCATCCTTCGAGCCCCGTATAATTGCTATTACTTCATCTATATTATCAAGGGCTATCTTGAGTCCTTCCAATATGTGAGCCCGTTCTTCGGCTTTCCTCAATTCATATTGCGTCCTGCGCGTAACCACATTCTTGCGGTGCATAATGTAATAGCTCAGCATGGACTTCAGATCAAGTACCTTTGGTACGCCATCGACAATGGCCAGCATTATGATGCCGAATGAACTCTGGAGCGTAGTATGCTTGTACAGCTGATTGACAATAACACTCGTATTGGCGTCTTTCTTGAGGCCGATAAAAATACGCATTCCCCGCCGATCCGATTCATCGCGGATCTCATTGATACCGTCGATTACCTTCGTATTCACCAGTTCGGCGATCCTGGTGATGAGCGTCGCCTTGTTGACCTGGTAGGGTATGGAGTCGATAATGATACATTCCCTGCCCTTCTTGGACTCCTCGATCTCCACATTGCCCCTGATTTTAATACTTCCCCTTCCGGTCGCATAGGCCTGTACTATTCCTTCGGTTCCCATTATTGCTGCGCCCGTGGGGAAGTCGGGTCCCTTGATATACTTCATGAGCTGCTTCGATTTGAGTTCCGGATCATCAATGAGTGCAATGGTCCCGTCGATTACCTCTCCCAGGTTATGCGGCGGGATTTTTGTGGCCATACCAACGGCGATCCCTTCGGAACCGTTCACCAGCAGGTTGGGAAACGCTGCCGGCAGAACTTTCGGTTCCTTTCGTGTATCATCAAAGTTCGGCGAATAGTCCACCGTTTCCTTGTCGATATCTTTCAGAAGCTCTTCCGACATTTTATTAAGGCGCGCCTCGGTATACCGGTAGGCAGCGGCCGGGTCTCCGTCAATGGAACCAAAGTTTCCCTGGCCGTCAATAATGGGGATGCGCATGGAAAATTCCTGGGCCATCCTTACCATGGTTTCATATACGGCTGAATCGCCATGGGGATGGAAGTTACCGATTACTTCACCGACTATCTTCGCCGATTTTACATAGGGCCTGTCGCTCCTCCATGCACGTTCGTTCATGGCATGGAGAATTCTCCGGTGAACAGGTTTTAATCCATCCCTGATATCTGGAAGGGCCCTTCCAATTATGACGCTCATGGCATAATCCAGATATGCCCCGCGCATCTGGTCTTCTATTTCAACATCAATTACTTTTCCGAAGAGTTCGCCTTCACGAATTTTCGGGCTATTCTTATCGGGTGTATTTTTTTTAGTCACGACTGTTTTCTCCGGCTGGTAATAATTATGGGCACCTCTAAAAATTAGGTTTTTCACTAATTAAAAAATGAAAAAACCTTATTTTTCCTATGCTTGTGCCCACAAGGGAACTTCTAAAATCTAATTTATAGAGGTTCCCTTATAATATCGATAGTTTGTTGAAAGTCAATATCCAATACGGCCTGTAATATTACAGGTCAAGATTCTGAACATTCTTCGCATTTTCTTCTATAAACTTTCTTCTCGGTTCCACCACATCGCCCATAAGAACCGAGAAAACATTTTCCGCTTCCACTTCATCATCCACATTGATAAGAAGCATGGTGCGCTGATTCGGGTCCATGGTGGTGTCCCATAACTGCTCGGGATTCATTTCGCCGAGACCTTTATACCGCTGTATGGTGATCTTTTCATTGGGATGCTTCTTGGTGACCGAATCGCGTTCTTCATCGGAATAGGCGTAAAATGACTCCCTTCCCACCTTGAGATTATACAGAGGCGGCTGTGCTATGTACAGATAGCCGTTGTCTATGATTTCCTTCATATAGCGGTAAAAGAAAGTCAATAAGAGGGTCCGTATATGTGCTCCATCCACGTCAGCATCGGTCATGATAATAATTTTATGATATCGGGCCTTATCGATGCTGAACTCCTCATCGCCGATGCCTGTTCCGATGGCAGTAATGATGGTTTTTATCTCTTCATTGGAAAGGATCTTATCCAGACGGGACTTTTCAACATTGAGAATTTTACCTTTCAACGGGAGTATGGCCTGAAAATTTCTGTCCCTGCCCTGTTTTGCTGAACCGCCGGCGGAATCTCCCTCAACAATGAAGAGTTCGCATTTCGACGGGTCTCTCTCGGAGCAGTCAGCCAGTTTTCCCGGAAGCGTATCATTCTCCAGGGCACTTTTCCGTCTCGTCAGGTCCCTTGCTTTTTTTGCCGCAAGACGCGCCCTGGCGCTCTGGATACATTTATCAATAATTTTCTTTGCTTCCTGGGGATTTTCCTCGAAGTACAGTCCGAGGTTCTCATTGACTATGGACTCGACAATACCCTTTACTTCTCCATTCCCCAGCTTCATCTTTGTCTGGCCTTCAAACTGAGGATTAGGTATCTTAACGCTGATGATGGCAACCAGTCCCTCGCGTACGTCGTCTCCTGAAAGCTGTGCTATATTTTTATCGAACTTTCCCTTTTTCAGTGCATCATTGAGCACCCTGGTCAAAGCCGATTTGAATCCGACTAAATGCGTGCCCCCCTCACGGGTATTGATATTATTGGCATAGGTAAAAACCGTCTCAGTATAGGTGTCAATATACTGGATTGCAAGCTCCACATCTACATTATCGCGCACATCCCTGAAGTATATTGGTTTTTTGGAAAGCACTGTTTTGGATTCATTAAGATGCTCAACAAAGGAGACAATGCCTCCCTTGAACTGGAATACATGCTCCTTGCCCTTGGATGTTTTCTGTTTATCATCACGATCGTCACGGAGCGTAATTCTGACACCGGCGTTAAGAAAAGCCAGTTCCCTCAGACGGCGTGACAGTGTATCAAAATTAAAATTGGTGTCTTCAAAAATTGAATCATCAGGCCAGAATTGCACCCTGGTGCCCTTTTTTTTCGAGTCCCCCACAACCTTGACCGCTGCCGTGGGAACTCCCTTTTTATAATTCTGGCGGTATACTTTATCATCCCTGAAGACCTCCACGGTCATGTCCTTTGACAGGGCATTTACAACAGATACGCCCACACCATGAAGTCCGCCCGAGACTTTATATGAATCATTGTTAAATTTTCCGCCTGCATGCAGTTTAGTCAGCACGATTTCCAGGGCCGATACCTTGTACTGTGGATGGGGATCAACGGGAATCCCCCTGCCATTGTCGATAACCTCCACCGAATTATCGGGATGTATGGTCACCACTATATTATCACAATAGCCGCCAAGAGCTTCATCAATAGAGTTATCAACTATTTCATATACCAGGTGATGAAGCCCGTATCCATCAGTGGACCCGATGTACATGGCCGGTCTTTTTCGGACCGCTTCCAATCCCTCCAGTACCTGTATATTATCCGCGCCGTAAGTCTTACTCATTCTTCTTTCTCCATACAAAATCTTTTGTTATAGCCGTTCTCTTGATTACCGTAAAGGGGCTCACTCTGGTGCTGAGAACATTGTTATCCTCATCGATAGCCACTGACTTGTCCTTCTCATCAATCTCATGGAGTATCCATTCATTGAGGTCAGACTGCTTCAGGGTATCAACATTAAATATACCGATGGTCTTTGTATCTGATACGAGCTTCTTATTACCAAGATGAATAAACATGCAGATATCTCTTACCGGCTTTTATTATCCCACTTCAGGCGTTTTATTTCAACCTTGATGGTATAAATAATATCACCCGCGGTGGTTTCACGAATTTTATTCATTATAGCATCTTTCATCATGATCAATTCATTGGCATATACGGAATGATCAACTGCTATGAAAAGTATTTTTTTGAAAATCCGGTCCGGCATGCTGTGGGTGGCTAGGATATTTCCAACAATTGATTCCCATTGAACTTTTAATGACTCAACAATGAATGAATCCTCTATATTCAGCTCACTGATTATATCAGGAAGCAACCCCTCAAATCCAACCATTTTCCTGGTTCGTTTGCTGCCGATCCTGAATTTCATTCTATACTGACAAGCTTCTGTACATTAACTTATTATTGAGTAACCGACTATTTAAGTTCCCTGAAAGAGGCAATTCTATTATGTCACGTTTATTACGTCAAGTGAATGATGCATCAATTTTCTAATTAATTCAACATTTTCACGATGAGGAGTCAATTCATTAATCTTTTCAACATGGTATAAATGCTAAGTAAAAAACGATTAATTCCGATATAAAAGTAGAGCGTTATCGCTTTAAGTAAATTTAATGCACTGTATCAGGAGAATAAAATGTATCGCTGGAATGCCTTCTTCGCAGTATGTATAACCGTAAGTCTGGGTATGCCAGTTCTTTCGGCTGACTCTGACAATGATCCATCATATATCGATAAATTTCATGCCCAGCCCGTTGTCCACACTCTGCAGCGTAGTAACCTGGAAAAAATCGAATTCATTGAAGTAATAGCAAAAAATTTCGGATACACCGATACCTATAATCTGCGCAAGGACTACTGGAGCGCTCGTCTTCTGGTCATCAAGGGTGATATTGTCGGCGCCCGGAAGATGCTGGAAAAGAACAGAGAAGATATCGATAAAACGCTCCTCACCCTCTCCAAACAGTACAGGGTCGATGCGCAGAAAATACTCGATGAGTGCTCTCTTAAAATGAGTGAAATGAAACTGGAAGTGGAAATAGGCGGTGATCCCGATGAGCACGACAGGCTTGATAGAAATAATTCCCGTATAAGAATTGCCTACGATGAGTTTCATAATGCCGTAAAAGCCTCTACGGGAAAACAGTATCAACCATCTATAAATCTTTTCCGTCATGCAAAACGGCAGGCTATTAACATTCTGGAAGACCTGGCAGGACCGAATGAAAGACACAAGGTTGTGGATAAATATAAAATCCACATAGTAGATAACAGGCAGGAAGTATTTAAAAAAAGCTGAGCGCAGCTCACTAGTTTTTATCTCCATGAGATCATCGCTTCAACAGGATGATCTCTCTGCTTTATAAATTCATCTCTTGCATGGTACCGCCTGTATTCACCATAAAATGCCGTGAACCGGGGAAATCTGACATATTGACACTGTTGCTGTTAACCATGGTGAAAATAACCTGGTTTCCCCTGCTGAGAACCTCCACCATGTTTCTTCTTCTTTTTTCATCCAGCTCTGAAAAAATATCATCAACCAGAATGACGGATTTTCGTTTAGATTTTTCCTCTATGATCTCACACTCTGCTATTTTCATTGCAATGGCGGCCGTTCTTTTCTGACCCTGCGAGGCGTAATTTACAAAGTGTGAACCTGTCCGGTTTCTTAATATAAAATCATCCCTCTGGGGTCCCATACCCGTTGAACCAGCCATTATATCGCGTACTCTCTTTTCAAAAAGAATACGATGGATATGGGCTGTTTCAGAAGTCTCACTATTCTGGTCATAGAAAATTTCCGGAGTCTCTTCATGTTCCGCTATATGTCCATAGGATGTCTGAAAGGCGGCTGCAAAGCGATCCACATAGGATTTCCGTTTTGAAATTATTACCGATGCTTTTTCTGCAAAAAGGGTATCCCAGGGATCAAGCTGTCTCGTATCGTTTATTTTTCTTTCCCGTATGAGTTTCAGGATCCTGTTCCGTGAAACAAGCACCTTCTTAAATTCATTAAGTGTTTCCATATATGAAATATCGATCTTGGAAAGTACGCTGTCAAAAAATTTTCTCCTCACTTCAGGGGCTCCGTTGATAATGTTTATATCCATGGGAGAAAATATAACAGTGAGCAGTTTACCATAATAATCAGAGACTCTTCCCGCTTCATTGCCGTCAATTTTTACTCTTTTCCGAATTTTTTTTTCCTGCTCGTTGTCGATGATGCATCCCACTTCATATTTTTTCATTTCACCGTCATTAACAAACGCCGTGGCATAATAAGATGTCTGACCCCACTGTATAATTTCTGCATCTGTTATATTCCTGAATGATTTCACATTTGAAAGAATTGATATAGCCTCGAGAATATTACTTTTCCCGACACCATTATCACCCATTATGAAATTTACGCCCGGTGAAAAGGAGATGGCAAGTTTGGAATAATTCCGGAAATTCTTTAGATTGAGTTCATCTATGTGCATTTGGAAAACATTCTTTAAAATAAGTTTTATGGCTTGAGCGGAGTGATTACATATATATCGGGAAAGAACAGACTCCCGATATATACTTCATATACATAAAACATTTCGCTGCTAGTCAGCTGCTGATGATTTTATCTGAATGGGCATAATAACAGATGTATAATTTTTATCATCTTCAGGTTTTATTGTGATGGGACTCATCTGTCCGGTGATGGCACACTTGACTGAATAGCTGTCAATTTCCTTGAGGCATTCGATGAGAAACTGTGCGTTTACTCCCAGTGTCATGGATTCTTTTGAATCGGTTTCAATCTGTATTTCTTCTTCAGCCTCTCCCAATTCCGGCGTATTAGCCTCAATTTTCAGTTTGTCTTTATTAAAATTGAGAACTATCTTATTGGCCGGTTCCCGGGTAAAAATCATTGCCCTGCGTACCGAATCAAGAAGCTTTTTTGTTTCCGCTACCGCTTCAAAGTTGCTGTCCAGTGGAATAACATGCTTATAGTTTGGAAACTGTCCGTCAACAACCCGTGAAATTATTTCTGTTCTCCCTATCTTGAAAAAGCATTGGTTATTATTGTATGAGAAACGGCATCGCCCGGTAGATTCCAGCAGACGGTAAATCTCGTTTACCGTTTTCAGGGGAATAATAAAACCTTCCTTGATATTCATCTCGGTCTCGGTATCCATATTCCTGGTTATCATAGCCAGCCTTCTGGAATCCGTTGCCACGGCCGTCATGCTGTTTTTTGTTTCTGAAATTATATATATACCGTTAAACACGGGTTTTATGGTATCATGAGATGCAGCATAAACAACCTTACGTATCATTTCCCTGAGTACGGCCTGCTCCACTTCGATTGAATGCTCTTCGCTGAAGCCGGGGATTTCCGGATATTCTCCTGTAGACAATCCAATGAGAGAATAGTGACCTTTTACATCTTTTGATTTTGTCCGTATATCTATAACGAGTGAATCGTTTATGTCGAGAATAAGTTCATCATTGGGAAGCTCCTTGAGAATACTGGAAAATTTTTTCCCGTTTGCAGCAAAGGATATGGGCGAATCTGCTATGGCATCAATTCGTGTACGTATGGCAACTTCATTATCGGTTGATACTATTTCAATCTGATCCTCACTTATGTTGAAGAGACAATTGGATAAAATTGTATTAACATTTTTTGATGAAATAATTGAATCAGCTATGATTATTGATTTGAGCAGACTGTCTTTGTCGACGCTTATTTTCATTTCAGTCCTCTTCTAATAGTATTAATATATAATGTTTATTAATTAATAGTTGTAGTAGTAGTGTCACAGGATATGTTGATAACCGCTTTTACGCCTGATGTACTCAGTAGTTATGGAAAAAATATCCTGTTAATAATTTCAGCTGTATTGCTGATTTTTACATGTGACATAATGAAATTACAAATGTTTTGAAAAAAGACTAATATTTGTCCCGGTAGATAACAATGTAAAAACAGTATTTATCATGGTTATCAACACTTTATAAACCGGCTGAATCAGCTTTTTAGCTCCACCATAAGATCATCGACGGTCTCTTTCAACTCATTATCGTTCTTTAAACTTTCCTCAATTTTATTTATTGCATTGACAACAGTAGAGTGATCCCGGTCACCGAACTCTTTTCCTATATCGGTTGTAGTCATATCGGTGAGTTTTCGGGCCAGATACATGGCAGTGAAACGGGGAATAATTACCCTGCTGTGACGACTGTTTGATTTGAGATCATCGGAAGTTACATTGTATTTATCAGATACTTTTATCATGATATCTGAAATGGTTACCTTCTTACTTGCATCGACATCAAAGAGCTCTTTCAGATGTATTTTCGCGTGTTCTATAGTTATTACACCGTCATAAAAAGCGGAAACCATTTTCAAACGGTTTATAGCAGCCTCAAGCGCCCTGATACTGGATTTAACTCTCCTCGCTATATAATTAAAAGCGTCATCGGATATTTCCAGGTTCATTTTTTCAGCCTTGTTACGAAGAATAGCCTCGCGCGTTTCCAGGTTCGGCGCCTGAATATCGGTTATCATTCCCCATTCAAAGCGTGTTCTGAGCCGGTCAGCCAGGGTTGCGATCTGTTTCGGCGGCCTGTCGCTTGATATAATTATCTGTTTCTTGTTTTCATACAGGGCATTAAAAGTATGGAAGAACTCATTCTGGGTTTCTTCCTTGTTTTCCAGGAACTGGATGTCGTCTATCAACAGGATATCCACATCCCGGTATTTTATCTTGAAACTTTCCTGGGTCTGGTTCCGGATCGAGGTTATAAATTCATTAATAAATTGTTCAGTTGATACAAACAGGACCTTAAGATAGGGTTTTTCAGCATTGATATAATGGCCCACGGCCTGGAGAAGATGCGTTTTTCCCAATCCCGATGAACCGTAAATAAAAAGCGGGTTGATCTGTTTTGCCGGTGACTGTGCAACCGAATATGATGCCGCATGGGCAAACTGGTTATTGGGTCCGATGACAAAATTTTCAAATGTATAATTAGGATTGAGAACCGATTCACCTTTTTCTTTTTCCAGCCTGAAGGAGGATACAGGATTTTTTACCGATTCCTGCAGAGGTGATGATCCCGTTGAATCGGGAGTTGCGAATCCGGCGGTGATAAAGTCACAGATATATTTATGACCAGTAATCTGTTCCAGGGCTGTTTGAATCTGCAGGGAATAATGTTCTTTAATGTGACGACTTGCCACATCATCACCAACCCTGATGGTTATGGTATTTTCTGAAATGGATACAGGTTCCGTATCTTTCAGCCACATATTAAAGGACTGCCTGTTTATTTCTCCTTCAAGAACAGTCAGCACCCTGTTCCACATTTCACTGGACACGACCCACCTCAAAAATTATCCACAATTGTTGATAACTATGTGCATAAGTATACCTATGTTGAGTATTAATGATCTTATCGATATAATAATCAACACCATGGCGTCACAAAAGCGTTTATCAATGTTGTTCGGGAAAATAGGATATAGAATAACGAGTAATTAAT
The DNA here is from genome assembly GCA_002839375.1 of Spirochaetae bacterium HGW-Spirochaetae-1. Lineage (NCBI taxonomy): Bacteria > Pseudomonadati > Spirochaetota > Spirochaetae bacterium HGW-Spirochaetae-1. The sequence goes on from PGXY01000004.1 coordinate 251,990, forward strand.
CAAATTCATAAATCAAAGAAAATATTTGTAAACCAATTAATCACCTGTGATTTTTAATTAATAAAAAAAAATGTAAATTATTGATATCGTATGCATATACTGTGGATAAGTGGATTTTTTTGTTGATAACCGGGATATTGCTGTTAACAGTTCAGTGAATTGTTGTGAACAGAGTTTTCCCTTGTCCCGGATATCTCTTTGTTGAAGAATATAGTGCAAAAGCAAAAACTATTTTACAGGAAATAATCATGGACACCATTTTTCTTGACATCGGTGAGTTAATGGGTTCCCTTATGTCATATTATACGGTTTTTGTATGAAATCCCGGAATTTTCCTTGCAAATCCCGATTTTGACAGTATTTTATCCTGTTTGATCTATATATTATATTGTTAACATCATGACTAAAGAGGATCACCATGAAAAGACTGAGTATATTAATAATTATTGTGACCCTGGCCCTACCAGCCTTTGCCGTGGACAGGGAATTTGTCGGCAAGCTGGGAACATCCTATGCCCATGATCTGGAAAGTTTCGGCTTTGACCTGAGCGCCAATTATCTTTTTGATATTGATCCCTGGTTTGTTGCCGGGTTTGAGGCGGATTTTTTCTGGATCCCCTGGGAGAAAAAACTGGGGACAAAGGATGGTACTCCACCAAAAGAAGTAGTTGCCACGACAAATACCTTCGCATTCCCTTTTTTCTGCAATGCCCAGGTGCGGCTTCCCTTCCTCGTGGATAAAATTTATGTGGAGCCCTATATTACGGTGGGGATTGGCTATTCCCTGATGTTTTTAACCTATCACCGGCCGCACTTTGAAGATACTGATGGAACAACGTATAATAAAAAAAATGTATTCGGATTCTACCACGGCTTTACCTGGCAGTTTTTACCGGGTGTATCTTTTAAACCATCGCCAAAATCAAACATAAAGTTTGTCGCTGAACTGGGTTACCGCGGACTCTCGCCCGGAAATGCCGATGAGAAGATTGTCATGTCAGGGTTGCTCATGCGTGTGGGCGTTCTTCTTCAAATGTAATAGAAAGAATAAACGCCGGTGATGCGATAATGAACGGGCGGTGTGTAACATTGATGTTGTAAAATAGTATAACCCGGGGGGGCCCCTACGGTATGACCTGCCCTGCGGCAAGGGCGCTCCCCAGAGCGCGCTCAACCATGTCATAGTCCCCTCGGGCATTCCAGAAGGTATATCCACTGCAACCGCTGTCATATGCTCCTTTTACCTGGCTCATGATGTAGCCCGGTCCCCATGTGGGGGACATCATATTAAAGGCCTGGAGATAGGGCCGGATAACAACGGGTGAACTGATGATCTTTTGTGCCCGACGTCCGCCGTCATAGATGATGCTGTATGTCCGCTCTTCCCTGGCCACGCGGGAATAAAAGCGGCTGCCGAAGTGGGATGGATATACCATGGGACAAATAGCGTCGACAATCAGTGAGAATTCCTCCATATCCTGCCCGATCCAGTTGCCGAAACTGTACCAGGAATTGAAACCATATATATCTACGGAAACCGGGATGGAGAGTTTCTTCTTAGCTCTTTGAAGGAATTCCGTAAGAATTTCCGATTTGTACATATCCGCGTCCTTTTTATGGCGGAACTGGCACAGCCATGTGGGTCCATCGGATGGAAACCTGATATAGTCAAACTGGATTTCATCAAAGCCGAGATGTTCCAGTTCCAGAGCTATAGCTATATTATAATCCTGAACAAAGGAGGCATGGGGATCGACCCAGTATTCTCCGGGACTGCCGCGCCAGGGCCGGCCGGTGTTTTTATTGTAAATGGCATACTTTGATCCATATCCGCGGAAGAGTTTTTCATCCTTGAATACGACAATTCTGGCGATGGTATAAATCCCTGCTTTTTTCAGGTCAGCAATGATGCTGCCCACGGGAAGGGGCCGTCGCGCCGCACCGATATCCTTTGGAGTCGTAAGAGCGGTAGGATAATGAATATTGCCGAAATCATCCTTCATATCGATGACAATGGCGTTGATATTGCTTGCATGCATGATTTTCATAAGGTTTTTCAGTTTTTTACCCACAACGGGAACACTGGAATAAATGGTTCGGCGGCTCTGAGCCCGGCTGTCATGTTTGCCCAGAGAAGGGGGCTCCATGGGACAATGGAGAGAGGGCATGGAACCCGAGGTATCATGAATATACAGGGACAGGGTCCTGGCATTGTCAGGGGCTTTCCCGAAGATATCCTGAAGAGGAAGTTCCTGCCAGTTTTCATCGCCCTCTTTTTTTTGCCACAGCGCCTTTTCACTGGTGACGTATACCGTATTGTTCAGGAGACCGATATCGCTGACAGAGGCAAAACGGTCCTTGAATTTTGGGAGGTTGATATTCCCCCATGCCTTCCCCGTGGGTTTTTTTGTATAGAGCCCGCCGCCGAAGCGGAATCCCGCATAGATTTTATCGGGGGTAGGGAGTAATGTAATCAGTTCTTCCGTAAAAAAAAGGGTTCCTGAATAGGGTTCCTGGGGCAGACCGGTATTTATCCGTACAAAGCGGCCTCCGTTTAGCTGGAAAAAACCGTTAAAAGAAGTGCCGGCATATATGGTATCACCGCGTATTGCCAGCGCTGTTATATAGTTGCGCTCGTGAAGGCCATGGGCGCTTATCCTGGACCAGTGTTTCCCTCCGTCTTTGGATCGGTAGACAGTATGTTTTGTGGCCATGATAATATTAGCGGCATTATCGGGGTCAACGGAAAAGGCTGATATCTTTCTATATCCTTTCGGTGTGCCGTACTGGCTGCGGATGAGGAAATTATCGCTGTTCATGGATTCCCATACCATGGTTCCCTCTTGATGCCGGAAAATACCGGTATTCCCCGTGATCAGGTAGAGAATTTTTCCCGAAGCATGGATTCGCAGGGGAATACATTGTGAGGGCAGTCCATCGTTGAATTCTTTCCACGATTGACCCCGGTTTTCCGATATGAGCACGCCCCGGTCCTGTGTCAGGGCGAATGTTTTTACTCCCGATGCTCTAAGGGAGGATCTGGTGGAAAATATACATATGAGCGGAGCAAGGAAGAGCAGGAGGAAAAGGATTTTACTAAAATCGTTCCTTAAACATTTCTTCATTGAGTATTTCATAGGAGTATCCCTGTTCGGTGAGAAAGAGTTGCCGGTTATGGGCGAATTTTTCTTCCACGGAGTTTGCGCTGATGATCGTATAAAAATAGGCCCGGTTATCTTCTTTTTTGGGCCGGAGGATGCGGCCGAGTCGCTGTGCCTCCTCCTGCCGTGATCCAAAGGTCCCTGAAATCTGTATGGCCACATTGGCGTCGGGAAGATCTATGGAAAAGTTCGCCACCTTGGATACTACCAAAATTTTAATTTTTTCTTCTTTAAAATTATGATAGAGGTGTTCCCTCTCTGCAACCGATGTGCTGCCTGTTATAAGAGGAAATTTTGATCGATCGGCGAATTCCTTTAATTGAGAAATATACTGGCCGATGACCAGGATATTGGCCCCTTCATGTTTTTTTATCAGTTTCTGAACGATATCAAGTTTTTTAACATTTTCCGAGGATATTCTGAATTTTTCACGGTCTCTGGCAATGGAATACTGCAGTCGCAAATCCTCGGGAAGGTCCACGCGGATTTCCGTGCAGAGGGCCGTGGCGATCCAGTTGGATTTTTCAAGAATCTTCCAGGGCATGTCATATTTTTTCGGTCCGATGAGGCTGAAGACATCGGTCTCCATGCCGTCCTCCCTGATAAGGGTTGCCGTCAGTCCCAGCCTGCGTTTGGACTGTATCTCCGATGTCATACGGAAAACCGGTGCCGGCAAAAGGTGTACCTCATCATATACTATAAGGCCCCAGTTCATTTTATTAAAAAGGTCGAAATGGAGAAAGGGGCCTTTTTTATCCTTACGGTAGGTGAGAATGTTATAGGTGGCGATAGTGACGGGCCTGATCTCCTTTTTTTCACCGGAGAACTCTCCGATCATTTCAGGTCCCAGGTCGGTCTTATCCAGTAGTTCCTCTTTCCACTGTCTGAGGGCCACGGTGTTGGTGACCAGGATCAGCGTGGCGGTCTTGTGCAGCGCCATCTCTCCGATGCCGACGATTGTCTTTCCGGCGCCGCAGGGGAGTACGATAACACCGCTGCCTCCTTCCGGGCCTCCGCCGCGATAAAAGGAGTTAATGGCGCTGTCCTGATAGTCCCGTATCTCGAAATGTTTACCCCTGGCAGAAACGGACCGGAGGTTGATGGGCATGGGATCACCCTCTTCATATCCTGCCAGGTCTTCCACGGGGAAACCAATTTTAATCAGTGCCTGCTTAATATGGCCGCGGTAACTTCCTTTCACCAGAATCCTGTTCCCGTCGAGCTGCTCTTCGATGAAGGGCTGCACCTTTTTATGATGCATTATCTCTCTCAGGAGAATTGCATCCCGGGAAGTGAGTATGAGCCTGTCTTCTTCCCTGGTGAGTTTCAGCATGCCGTAGCGGTTCATCTGTTCCCGGATTGTGGCTAGCACAATTGCCGGTATGTCATACCGCGAGAATTCCATGAGATTATCGATTATGTTACGCGATGTAAGACCTGATGCGGCGGCGTTCCATAGTGAAAGTGGGGTTATCCGGTAGGTATGAATATGTTCAGGGCTTTTTTCCAGTTCTGCAAAGGGAGAAATGGAATCGCGGGCCCGTTCGAATTCTGGATTATCGACTTCAACAAGAAGTGTATTGTCGCTCTGGACGATTACTGGCTTTGTCATTATATAAAGACTGCTTTTATCCTGATTATGTGATTTAAAATGCCTTTATTAATCCCTTTACCGCATTTGTCAAGTTATAAAAAAGATGGCAGGAGGAGTTAGTTCATTGTTTCCCGGGGGTAAAGATACCGCTCTGTCTCGATTATCGCCAGGAACATACCCAGTGGATCCTCGTAGAGTTCCAGTTCTCTACCGAAACTTTCACCGGATAGGGCAGGTATTTCCAGTGTCGTCAGTTTGAAATAGGCTGATTGTATCCATAACTGCAGAAGAATTCCATGAGTGTAATCGGTCAGTTCCAGGTTGAGCAGTGAAGTCATTCGGGCTCCCAGGATGCCCGTGAGGGGATCTGTCATGTCCATATCAGTGGCGGATTTGATGGATAGGGATATCTCCGATGTGATGTTCAGGTAATCGGGTTTGATTTTTTTTACATCATAATTTTCAAGAATCCGGCTGCATGAAACAATATCATATCCATAGCGCAGGTTTTCCAGTACTGTCTTGATATCCTCACGGGCATCGGGATTTTCCGGATCAATGAGAATGATGGTTTCGTAGCCCAGGTCCCGTGCATACTCATGGGCGGTTATGCACGAGGCTCCGTAGCCCAGGGGAAGTTCGTGCTTTATGAATACGGCGCCGGTATGGTCTTCAACCAGATCATAGGCGTCAGAATCATCGGAATCATCGACAATAAGCAGGTCGGCCCAATCCAACTGTTTCAGTTCATAATATTGCTTTTGGAAGAAATCGCCGTTGTTATTTACCGGGACGGCTATTAATGTATCACTTTTTTTATCCATGAAAAATTCCTGCTCGTTCAAAAATGATTCGTATTTGTATTGTAATGAGGGTCTCGTTCGTACTCTCTTTAAAAAGACCGATTAATGTCAAGGTTTTTGAAGCTTTTACCTTGCAATTTATCGGAAGATGGTATTAGTAATGGTAATAATGCCGGATTATTATTAATCCTGAAAAAATATTGACAAATAATCTTCCTGCTTATGAGTCTGGATATTACATCAAATATAACGAGGACCCCCATGGATTACTCAAAAACCGTCAATCTCCCCACAACCGATTTTCCGATGAAGGCAAACCTGCCCCAGAGAGAACCTGAAACACTGAAAAGATGGGAGGAAGATAAGCTCTACGGCAAGATACAGGAATCACGAAAGGATGCCGATGTGTATATTCTTCATGACGGCCCGCCATATGCCAACGGTCATATACACCTTGGTCATGCCCTGAACAAAATATTGAAGGACGTTATCGTCAAGCATAAGACTATGAAGGGCTTCCGGGTTCCCTATGTGCCCGGATGGGATTGTCATGGTCTTCCCATTGAACTGAATGTTACCAGGGACCTGGGGGAGAAGGCACGGAACATGCCAACGGCGGAGATTCGCACGGGCTGCAGGAAATACGCCGATAAATTTGTGACGATCCAGATGGAAGAGTTCAAGAGGCTCGGTGTTCTTGCTGACTATGAAAATCCCTATCTTACCATGAGCCGGGAATATGAAGCGAGGATAGTTGAGGTTTTTGGTGAGATACTGAAGGGGGGCTATATCTACAGGGCTAAAAAGCCCATATACTGGTGTCCCAACTGTGTGACCGCCCTTGCTGAAGCGGAAGTGGAATACGACGAACATACATCACCATCGATCTTCGTGAAATTCAAGGTTGACCCCTCGTCCCTGCAAATTGACGGTATTGACCGGGACAGGACCCATGTGGTTATCTGGACGACAACTCCATGGACTCTGCCGGCTAACCTGGCGGTCTGTTTCCATCCCGAGTTCCAGTATTCAGTGTATAAATTCGGCGATGAATACTATGTTCTTGCCAAGGGCCTGGTCCATCAGATGGAACAGGTGAAAAAAATGGACCGGCAGGGCGAGTGGCCGCTGGATTCCGCGCAGATAGAGGCCCTGCGTGTTGACCATCCCTTTATCGACCGTCAGTCAAAGGTCATTTTCGGAGACCATGTGACCCTTGATGCGGGAACCGGTATTGTTCATACGGCCCCCGGCCACGGCCAGGAGGACTATATCGTGGGCCTGCGCTATAATCTCGATGTGTTCTGTCCCGTCGACGACAATGGCCGGTTCACCGATGATTTCGCTCTCATGAAGGGCGTCAATGTCTTCGACGCCAATGACAAGGTCGTGGACCTTCTCCGGGAGCGGGATGTTCTCATTCATACGGAAAAGATCGAGCACTCCTATCCTCACTGCTGGCGATGCAAAAAGCCCCTCATATTCCGCGCCACGGAGCAGTGGTTTTTCAGTATCGATCATAATGATCTGCGGCAGAAGGCCCTGGCCGTGGTGGACGAGACAGAGTGGGTTCCGGCCTGGGGAGAGTCGCGGTTCAGGGGTATGGCTGAAGGCCGTCCTGACTGGTGTCTTTCGCGCCAGCGGTCATGGGGTGTGCCCATTCCTTCATTCCGCTGCGCCAAGTGCCAGAAAAATCTCATGACTGCCGAGTCGGTCCAGCATTTTGCCCGTATCGCCCGCGAGAAGAGCATTGATCTCTGGTACACCGAGGATATCAAGGACCTGGTCCCGCCGGAAACCGTCTGTGACTGCGGGAGCCATGAATTTATAAAAGAAGTCGATATACTGGACGTCTGGTTTGATTCCGGCGTGTCCCACTTCGTGGTACTGGATACATGGCCGGGCCACCGCTGGCCTTCGGATATGTATCTCGAGGGAAGCGACCAGCACCGGGGATGGTTCCAGTCTTCGCTGTGGCCGGCCCTGGCCCTGCGGGGAAGGGCCCCGTATAAAACAGTTCTGACTCACGGCTTCGTTCTGGACGATCAGGGAAAGGCCATGAGCAAGTCCATGGGCAATGTCATCCCCCCGGAAACGATAGTGAAACAGTACGGTGCCGATATACTCAGGCTCTGGGTGTCCTCCGAGGATTATCGCAATGATGTGCGCATCGGTATGGACATGGTGAAGCAGGTCGCCGATTCGTACCGGCGCATACGGAACACCTTCAAATTCATCATGGGAAATATCGGCGATTTCAATGAGAATATGTCAGTTCCTTATGAGGAGCTGTCCGATATCGATAAATGGATTCTTCACAAGCTGGCAGTACTGTCCGAGCGGGTCATCGAGCATTATGAGAAATTCGAGTTTCACCTGGTTTATCGCAGGATATTGAATTTCTGTGCCGTGGAGCTATCCTCCGTTTATTTTGATATTTCCAAGGACATTCTTTATGTTGAGGCCCTTGATTCGCAGAGACGGCGCGCCAACCAGACGGTATTGAACGAGCTTTATAAATGCCTGGTGCGGCTCGTGGCCCCCATTCTGGCTTTTACCGCTGAAGAGATATGGAAGTTCGCCGGTAACACCGATTCGGTACACATGCAGTCATATTATGTACCTGATGCGAAATTCTTAAACAGCACCGTAGAAGAAACTATTGAAAGAGTTGTTGATGTCAAAAAGGATGTGCTTAAAGCCCTGGAGGAGATGCGCAGGGAAAAGAGCATCAAATCGTCCCTGGAAGCACAGGTGACTATATTCGTGGCGGACGAAAAACTCCGCGGACTTCTCGCTGATATGGGTGATGAATTCAAGCGATTTCTCCAGGTTGCCGCGGTGAACCTGATTTCCACAAAGGAAGCCCATCTTGTACAGTATGATTTCTGCGCCGTGGCTGCGGCGAAAACAACGGGGAAAAAATGTATACGCTGCTGGAACTACTATGAGACTCTGGGATCGGACAACGATCATCCCGAGCTGTGTCAGCGATGCACCGCGGTCGTAAAAACTTTAAAATAGGGATTGAATATGAAAAGAAATATTTACGCGCTGCTCATTCTGGTTTCCACACTGGCTTTGGATATCGTCACCAAAATACTGGTGGTGAGGAATCTCAACTATTATGACCGTGTTGATTTTCTCGGCGGTTTTCTGAGACTTACCCTGGTTTACAATGAGGGGGGAGTTTTCGGTATTATGCAGGGGTACAAGAATGTTTTCCTCATAGTTTCGATCATTGTGCTGGGTCTCATGATTGCTTATTATGTATATGAAAAAAATAAAACCATGCTTTTCAGCCTGTCAATGGCGCTCATCATTTCCGGTGCAATCGGGAATATTATCGATCGCCTTGTTCCTTCCCGTCCCGGAGTGGTTGATTTCATTTCCGTCGGTGTTGACGGCGTATACCGGTGGCCCTCTTTCAATGTGGCCGATTCCTGCATCGTTATGGGTGCTTTTCTTCTGGTAATTGTCTTTTACCAGGAGGAGAAGAAACGAAAGGCGCAGGAGCAAAATCAGGCTTAGAAGGGCCTCTAAAATAAAACGGGGGATTGTTTTTCATAATCCCCCTTTCTCCCGTAAATGGTTTCCTGCAAAATCACTGCGAAATAAATAGTAAGATAAGGGTGATGATGGGCAGCAGGATGTACATCATATCCTTGAGAAGTGTTAAAATATTGCTGCTTTCCGCTTTCATGACTTTACTCCCCGAAACATGATAATATGTTATATTATTTATTGGCACCATAATAGTTGGCTGAAAATAATTGTCAAGGAAAAAACCCACCTGGGTGGGATTTTCACAATTAATTTATAATTTCCGCATAAAACGGGAAAGACTTTAGTTGGGCAATAGTAAAAAAAGCAATATAATAGTAATGAGCGGTAAGAGAATATAGATCAGAATTTCCCGTTTAAGGTATGCCTGACTTTTGTTTTTAAAGGATGCATCGGTGTCTAGCCTGAACATGGATTTCCCCCCTTTAAAATGATCTCATATTAATGAATATTGGAGGGATTGGGGGAAAAGTCAACAAATAATCCGCCTGGGTGGGACTTTTTTTAATTTTTTTATTTATCTATGATTTTTAAATCCGCTTCGGCGATTGTAGAGCTGTTTTTATTGATTGCAACATGGTATGCACCTTCATTATAGAAAGATAGCATTGTTGTGGCCCGGCTGTCCTCGGGGATGACTTTTAATTCAATTTGCTCCATTTCCTTGTTATTGTTCTTCAGCTTTTCATATATAACAATGGTAAGCTTTTCCACTCCAAAGGGTTCGCTGCTTGTATATACGGCAGTGAGATCCCCCGTGGTAAAGGTCGTTCCGCAGCTGTTTCCGGTTCCATCGGGAGATACTCCCTCGCAAAAAAGTATATCGGGAGTTTTTTTACAGCCGGAAAACACGATAGCGAGGAATAATAATACCTGCAGGTATTTCATAATTTCACCCAATTTTTAAAATTACGGCACATATTCACTATATGAATCCCGTAATGACACTAAAATCAAGAATTATTTAAATCTATAGGCCTTTTCTGCACAGGGCTTCGTACAGGGCTTTTAGTGCCATATCGGCATGGTATTTGTGTACGCCGAAGTGGAAACTTATCTGTGCCGGTCCCTGGTCTATGATTTCAATGTTGATGTTTTTTTCCTTCAGTGCCGTGGATGCAACAGCGATGACCCCGGGCTGGTCTTTCATGCCGATTCCAACGGGAGAGAGCATGGTTATGTTGTAATTGAGCTCAATATTGTCGGGATTGAGACGCGCCTGTATGGTATCCTTCAGGTCATCCTCATATCCTTTTAAATCAGCCTGCTTGAATATAATGGAGACGTCATCTTTGTCTGTGGGATAATGATAGGTCTCGATACCGAAATCCTTCATAATTCTGAGAAGGTCGTTGACGAATCCGATGGTTTCACCGGCACCGTCTTTTTCAACATACAGGTAGGCAATATCATCGAGACGTGCAATACCAACAACGGTTTCTTCGGGTATCCTTTCGGAAACAATCAGGGTTCCCGGTGTGGCAGGATTATTGGTATTTTTAATATTAATGGGTATATGGCGCTTTTTACAGTTCACCATGGCGTCGAAATGGAAGACATTGAATCCCTTTGACGAAAGAAGGCGTATCTCTTTATAGGTAAGGCGGGGGATCACTTCAGCATCGGGGATCAGACGGGGATCGATCTGGAAGACACCGTCCGTATCGGTCCAGTTTTCATACAGGGATGCGTTCATGGCATAGGCGACCTCACCGCCCGTCAGGTCGGAACCACCCCGGGAAAAAACGGCAATATCGCCTTTTTCCGTGATGCCGTAATATCCTGGTATGACGATAACGCCGGATTTTTCCGAAAGGCTGCTGATATTTTTATATGTGACTGGGACAACCTTGGCATTATTAAAATCCTCGCTGACAATGAATCCGATATCTTCAGGGAGGGCCAGTTCAGATGCAATCCCTACCTTGTTAAAGTAGCGGGATATCACCTTGGCATTGTAATGCTCCCCCCGGGATGCGAAGAAATCATTTTTCTGGGGATCAGGTAATATTTTTTTTAAATCATTGGACAGGTCCTGCAGTATATCCTCGCCGTCGATGCCCAGATCATTTATGAGGCGGGTGAATTTTTGTATAACGGCGTTATAGCTTTCTTCCCCGGTTATGTTCTTTTTCTTGCTCTTGAAATGATTGCCGGCCTTGGCGATGTTGAAAAGATGGTCGGTGACCTTCTCGCTGTCCTGCTCATCTTTTCCCGGTGCCGATACTACGACATATTTTCTATTGAGGTTTGCCTTAATGATCTCGGTAACCTTTTTGATCTGTTTCGCGTTTGCTACGGAGCTGCCGCCGAATTTACATACAATGGATTCCATGACCTTCTCCCTGTTTGGATATTATCAGAAGTCACAATTGGACGACCTGACAGATTATCAACTATTTTTTTCCCAAGCGTAAAAGACTTTCAATAATAACATGAAAAGTATTTGCTTTTCAACACCTGATTTGACAGGGTTCATGCAGGAATAAAGTATCCGTAAAATTTTTAAGGAGACCACACCATGATTACACTTATTGCCACGCTGAAGGTTAAGGATGGAATGATGGAGGAAGCCATCAATGTTTTAAAGGAAATTGTTCCGAAGATTAAAGAGAATGAACCGGGCTGTCTGGAATATATTCCTCACACGGTCCGCAACGATGAAAAAACCCTCATTTTTTATGAAAAATACCGTGATAAGGAGGCACTGAAGCTTCATTCAGCAAATATAGTGAAAAGCCTTGAACAGCTCCTGCCGCTTCTTGATCCTGGTATGGATATTAAAACCTGTTATGAGATTATTGGATAAAAAAACAGCGGGAGCTACAGCAGCGATCCCTGTAGCTCCTCGTCTTCTTCAATTTCACCGGTCTCGTTTTTAATTCTTACGGCCTTTTTTTCTACGGAGCTGTTTTCTCCCTTCTGAAGAATTTCTATTCTCCGTTCCGCTTCTTCCAGCTTATCGTGACAGAATTTTGCATATTGCATGCCTTTTTCAAATTCCCCGATGGACTCATCGAGGTCCAATTCCCCCCTTTCAAGTTTTGAGGCAATGAGCTCCAGTTCTTTCAGGGCTGTTTCGAATTTAAGGTTTTCTTTTTTTTGCTTCTTTTCCACCTATTCCTCCTTTCTGAATTGAATCTACTGAACAGTACAGCGTACCGTCAATAATCTGTACCAGGAGACTTTTACCCTGTGCCGTATCATCAACGCTTTTAAGTATGCTGCCGTTACTGTCTCGGGTTATAGAGTATCCGCGCTGCATGACATTGAGCGGGGAAAGTTTTTCCATGGCCTGGAGGGCCATATGGAACTGATGTGTTTTTTTCTGCAAGCAGGACCGCATTATCATCATGATATTAGGGATAGTGAGCAGTGATTTTCTTCTTTCAGCGACCATGTCTTTCATGGCTGAAAGGATGCGATTTTCCGTATCGGCCAGGAGCATGGTATAACGCGTAACAATGTCCATGGGTTCTGTAAAGATGCGGCGGGTAGTGACACCCTGGAGCTGCAGTTTCAGGTGTCTGAAATATCCTGACAGGGCCGTATCGGTCCTGGCCAGGTAATAGTTGATTTCATCAACGAGATCCTGTTTCACCGGTATGGCTATTTCAGCAGCGGCCGACGGGGTGGGCGCAAATGCATCAGCAGCGTCATCGCTCAGGGGATGATCAATCTGGTGACCCACGGCGGATATGATAGGGACCCGGGAATTGAAGAAGGCCATCACGACCGGTTCTTCATTGAAGGGCATGAGGTCCTCGAAAGAACCGCCGCCCCTGCCGGCAATTATGATGTCGATGGCATGCTCTGGCCTGTTCAGCTCCTCGATGCCTCTGACGATGGTTGCGGCGGCATCATCGCCCTGGACCTTGGCCGGCGCCAGAACAATTTCCAGATTGGGAAAGCGACGCAGAGCCACCTTGATAATGTCGCGCAGGGCAGCTCCCGTGGGAGAGGTGACAATGCCGAGCCTGCGCGGGAGGAAAGGGAGGTCTCTTTTTCGAGACGGGTCAAAAATACCTTCAGCGGCGAGCTTTTTTTTCAACTGTTCAATCATTTTCTGGAGCTCGCCGATCCCTTCAAGCCGGATTGCGGTAACATTGAGCTGATAGGATCCCCTTTTTTCAAACACGGTTATACCGCCCAGGGCTATGACGCTCATTCCCTCTTCCAGTTTGAATTTAAGTCCCTTGTTGGCGTAGCGGAAAAAGGTAGCCTGGACCAGGGCATTGTCGTCTTTCAGGGTGAAATAGATGTGTCCCGAGGAGTGATAGGTGAGGTTGTATACCTCGCCACGGACCCATATGCCGGTGAAGGCAGGGTTCAGCTCCAGCACCCCCTTGATCTCCCTGGTGAGCTCCGATACGGTGTACACGTGCTGTTCGAAATCGTTTTCCATGGTTGTTATTATGTCGTATAACCTTTAATTCTGGCAATGAAAAAATTTTTTAACGGGCGGAAACAAATTTTGATTTCAGCGGCGATGACCGCCAGTTATAGTATTACGTGCGTTTCGGGTATTTGTTTTGCCCCGGTTTCTTCTTGATACAAACAAGGTCTTCCTTAAAAAAGAATTGCAAAATTTCCAAATTATATGTGTACTTACCGGCAAAGATGACAGCATATTCCATTAATGAGGATTGCACATGGACTACACTGAGTATACGGGACCAGGTACGGCCATTGATCAGAGGACGGTCAATATATCCGATGGTGTAACACTTAAGATAATAGAGTTTATTCCAAAGAATGATGATAAAAAGAAGCCCATTGTTATATTTGTGGCTGGATGGATATCACATATTTCAGGATGGAAGGAGGTTCTCCGGGAGATAACGGGTACGTATCATACGATCTATCTTGAGTCCCGGGAAAAAAAATCCTCCCTTGCTCCACGGACCAGAAATATCACCTATGACATTGAACGGTTGAAGCTGGACCTCAAGGAGGTGGTGGATGCCGTAATTCCCCGTAACCGGAAATTCATTTTTGCCGGCAGTTCCCTTGGCGCTACAGTAATCATGGAATATTGCACCATGCGATATCGCGATCCCCTCTGTTCTATTCTCATCAGTCCCCTGTCGGAATTCCGATTCCCGAAGTTCTTTGCCGTGATATTGCCCGGTATACCTGTTTCGAGCTATAGTATCATCAAGCCTCTTGTTAAATGGTATCTCAAAACATTCCGCGTAAAGGAAGAGGAACAGAGTCGTAAGTATAATTATACACTGGATGAGGCCGATCCCTATAAGCTGAAAAAAAACGCCATGGCCCTTAAAAACTATAAGATATGGGACAGCCTGAAAAATATAACCGTTCCCTGTCTCATCATCGGCGCTGCCGATGATACGCTTCACAGCACCGATGAGGTGAGGCAGTTCCTCACCATTATACCCCGGGCGGAATACGTGGAACTTGCCAGTAACAAGGAGACTCACAGTGCAAAAGCCGGGCAGATTATTGTGAATAAAATTCGGGACCTCTGACCTTCCTTACCTGTCCAATGAAATCCGTTCAATATTATGCTCCACCAGAGAGGCTTCTGCACAATGAGGAGGGTGACTCCTTAATATTTAGGGCTGGAGTTTTTTAAATTTTATTGTATATTATAATAATCCAGGAAAAAACACATGGCATGTTTCTCTTTTCTATGGCGTTCAGGAAAAGAATGCCGTCAAAGTGTTTTTTATCAAAATTTTTCGGAAATAGAATCAGCATAGTTGAAAATACTGAATAGCAAGGAATGGCTTTATGAAGAGATGGGTTGAGTTGATAATGCGATATCCCCGGCTTACTATCGCGTCTATTGTGTTGCTTACCGCTATTGCCATAGTGGGAATGCTGCAGGTCAAGTTTGATACTTCCACAGATGCGATGATGCCTAAGAATAACGAGGTGTATAGATATAATCAACAGGCAAAAAAAATATTCAGTGATGTCAATACCTACGTCCTGACGGCGATACAGGCCGGGGAAGGCAGCGAACTGTTTTCAAAAGAGAACTTTCAGCATCTGAAGAATCTTGTACTGGAACTGCAGGAATATCAGAAATTTAATGAGATTGAAGAGAACAGGAGACTGCAAAGTCTTCTTGATGCCGGTAAAGCGGAAATACGCATAAAAGGAAAACCGATTACGGAAAAAAAAGCTGATACCGGCGATATTGACAAGCTGGAAGAACAGCTCGACAACGAGATTTTTGGTGATGATCATACGGAAAAACCTGAAGCAGAAAGTGCGGAGAAAGATATCTGGGATATTTCGCAACCGATCACGAAAAATAAATTTTATGCCAATGCGATACGGGAACGAAACGAATATGATTACAGTGGCTATGTACCTGTTTCATTGAGGGATATAAAAAAGGCACTGGGGACAGCCGCAGTAAGTCAGCTGGATACGATCATAGAAAAACATTCTTTTGGGCATATGACCGATGATACGATCCTGACAAAAAGAGAATACCGCCTTATTGTAGAATCATGGGAGAGTCTGTATCTCTATAAATCAATGAGAATCATAAAGATGATGCTGAATCCCCTGACCGGCGGTGATATTCATGGAGAGAAGGACAGGATAACGCTGAGAAGGTTTCTTCCCGTGGAAGCAAACGGGGAAATAAAGATCCCTGAATCGGCAGAAGAGTTTAACCGGCTGAAGAAAACACTTATACTGAACCCGGCCTATGAGTCAGTCCTTTATTCTCTGGACCCGCGTGGTGATATTCAATCCCTGGCACTAGGCATTGTTCTGCGTCCCATCAAGACACACACGGAAATTTTCAGCTACTTATATGCCGCGATTAAGAAAAATGAAACTAAAACTCTGAAGCTTACCCCCGTAGGAATCCCGGTCTATGAAAAGTTTATATTCGATTATATGAACAAGGATCTGAGAACGCTTATTCCCCTGGTGCTCTTTGTAATTGTCATGACTTTTTTCCTTAATTTCAGATCGCCGCGCGGGGTCATCCTTCCGGCGCTGTCGGTAACGGTCAGCACGATCTGGGTGGTTGGCATCATGGGCTTTTTTAAAATACCCATTACAGTGATGGTCAATATGCTGCCGGCACTGCTTGTTGCCGTGGGCAGTTCCTATGCCATACATGTCTATACACAGTATCTCCATGACCGTGACACGATTATTGCCGCTGATAAGAAACTCGGACTCGTCAAGTCGATGAATCATATATCATCCACGGTAATTCTTGCGGCTTTGACAACGGCAATCGGTTTTTTTACGCTTGCGGTCAGTGAACTGATTTCGTTGAAACACCTTGGTATCTTTTCGGCACTGGGCAGTTTGCTCGCGATGATTGCTGCTGTTACTCTGATTCCCGTGGTTCTCCTGCTTCTGAAAAACCCGCAGGGTAGCGGTAAATTACCGGCGGGCGATGATATCAAGCGTAACCGTCTGGTGGGGAAAATCATTATCGTTTTTGACCATCTAAGCCAGAAGAGGGGACGGGAAGTTATTGTTGTCTCATGCATTTTGTTTGCCGTTGGCGCCGTGGGGATCAGTAAAATAAAACTGGAATCCACGCCCATGAATAATTTTAAAAAGGATTCATACCTGTATAAAGCGGAATTCATGATGGGCAAGTATTTCAATGGAAGCCTGACCATGAACCTGGTGTTTGACTCGGGGAAAAAAGACGGCGTCAATGATCCGGCCTTTCTTAGAAATATGGAAAAAGTAAGAAAATGGCTGACTTCACCTGAAAACAGGGAAAAGTATCAGATGCTTCATACAACGGCCTATGGTGATTTCATTAAAAGAATAAACAAGGCTATGCATAATGAAGATCCCGACTATTATACCATCCCCGATTCCCGGCAGACCATAACTGATTACCTGCGGCTTTATTCCGACACCGATGAAAATTCCGACGGCCGGGTCGATGTCATGGAATCATTCGTAGACACGCAATTTCGGTATGCCAATATCCTGGTCCGCGTTGGTTCCATCGACGGGCGTCTCTATTCTTCCCGTCTTGTTGATATATCCCGAAAAGCAATTTCACAGTATATCGGCAATGATCCTGATTTACGGAATTACCGGTGGTTTTTACTGGGGGAATCAATGAATTTTATGGTCATTTCCCGTATGATTATCGATGGTCAGCTGCAGAGCATATTCATAACGCTGACTCTCGTCATGCTCCTGATTCTATTTCTTTTCAGAAATATCAAGGCGGCCCTGGTTTCCATTATCCCCATTTCAATGGCCATCGTTGTCACGTACGGCATCATGGGCTACACGGGAATTCCTCTCGATATATCAAAGTCGCTTCTCGCCGCTATTGCCATTGGTATCGGTGTCGATAATACAATCCATATGCTGAAAACCCTGAAGTTTCACTTGCACAAAGGGCTTCCCCTTGCCGAGGCCATGGATTTTGCCTACAGGGAGGCCGGTATCGCCATTGTATATACGTCGCTGGCCCTTATTTTCGGTTTTGCTGTTTTACTCCTTTCAGAGTTTCTGCCAATTTTTTATCTTGCAATATTAATGGTCCTTACCATGGTTATATCCACCGTTTCTGCTCTTGTTCTTCTGCCTGGTATTATTTTTTACTTTAACCTGAATGTTGATCAGGAGCTGGATTGGAAGATTTTTAAAATAATTAACTTTAAGAACATTTTTGAGATTGATAAATGAAAATTTCGGGGGCAAATATGAAAAAGATACTTATTGTTACAACAGTACTATTCACCATATTCTCAGGCGTGAACAGTTCTTTCGCCATTGACGGAAAAGAGATAATGGAGAAGGTAAAGGCACTAAAAAAACCCATGACGATAATCCAGTCAGCCGTTCTGCTGATCGTAAAAGGAGAGCGCCGTGATGTATTGAAATTTGACGGTATCTTTAAAGATTACGGCAATGAGTCAAGAGTGCGGATTATGTTTAAAGAAGGAACGAGCATGGAGTTCCTGGTGGTACATGAAAAGGGCGGAGGAAGCACCCAGTGGCTGAAGCTTTCCAATGGCCGTATCCGCCAGGTGCCCCAGGGAGAGAAAGGAAATACCTGGCTGAACTCCCACTTCTATAACGTTGATATAGGCGGTGTTACAGAAAGGCAAAATGTCACCTACACGCTGTTGGGAGAAGGGGAAGTCGAGGGCGTTCCCTGCTACAGGATTCAGGGGAGCGGAAATCCCAATGGAGTTTACAGCAGCAGTATTCTGTATGTCGGTAAAGACGACTATATCGTTCGCCGTGTCGAACTTTTTGAAAAGGGAAAACATACCAAGACACTTATCCTTGAAAAGATTGAAAATATTTCAGGGATATCCACACCCAGGAAAATAACAATGGAACGGGCTGATGGCCTGGGTAAGAGCATTATCTACATAAAATCCATCAATTATAATAGTCCCGTGTCGGACAATGAACTGAAACGATCGGGTTTTTGACTCTGTTGCGATCAATGAAAAGAATAGCCATGGTAGTACTACTGGTACTGGCGGCTTCCGTTGCCGGTGCCCAGACCGAGGAAGAACTGGACCGGGAATTGCTGGGCGATAGTGCTTCCTCCGATATCCAGGAGGAAAAAAATTCCTGGGAGATAAACGGATTTCTTCGCAGCAGTCTCCAGCTTGCCCTTCCCTTCAGCGCCGATGCTTCAGAGTACGAGGTGGTAAAATTAGAGGGAAGGGGAAGACTGAATACACAGTACAGCAGCGGCACTTTTTCCGCCAAGGCTTCCGTTGACGCCTTCTACTATCCAATCCAGCATTTCAAAGATACCTTTCCCCGGAACCGTATTGAGGCCGCCGAGTTGTATGTTGCCGGTGGCGACCGGTTCCAGTATAAGCTGGGCATACAGCGCTTTGCCTGGGGAAACGCTGAAATTTTCGGGGTCACGGGTTTTTTCAACCGGCTCGATTTATCCGAGTCCCTTGCCAAGGATCCCTCTGATATCACGCGGGGCGTTGCAGCCCTTTCCCTGAAATATATTTTCGGTGAACTGGCCGTTGAAGCGGCCTGGTGCCCAATGCAGTATCCCGTTATTGTGCCCAGGGGATTCTGGGCGCTGAAAGATCATAAACCCTATGAAACGGAGTTCATCTACAATGATTCGGTCCGCTACGATATGACGAAATCATCGGCGGGTGCACGGGTGGGCGGGACCATGCAGGGGTTTGATGCCTTTATATCATATTTTAACGGCTATAGCTCCAATGTACTTATCAACTCAACAATGATAGAAACAGGCTCCTTAACTGCCGGTGTTATAGGCTATGATGAGGTAAAAAGGGAAAGCAGTCTGGAATACATGCGGGTAAATTCCATCGGCCTTGAGTTTTCCAGGGTCATCAGGAAGGTGACGCTCAGGTATGAATCAGTTGTAACGCCCGATATGGGAGCCATGAAAAAGGTGACCGATGATGATGTGGACAGTGTTATCCTGGCCATGTCAAATGATGCTTCCGACGGGGAGCTGGCTTCCATCGATCGTGTTCCCTACTTTGCCTATACCCTGGGGGCCGACTGGAACATATGGGGAGCCAATGGCATGATCCTCCTGGAGTGGACCCAGGGATTGTATCTCAGGGATATGACTGATTACAACTATCCGGCCCTCAGTTATCTCATGGTGATATTTCTTCAGGATTCATTTTTTGACAAGCGGCTTACGGTACGGGGCGGTACGGTCTTTCGGCCCATAGCGATTCTGCCCGGGGGACTGCTGAGCGGAGAAGTGGCCTGGAAGTTCATGCAAAATTGTGAGCTTGCATTCCGGGGGATGTTTTTTTTCGGGAATGACGATGATCTTTTCGAATACTTCAAAAACAAGGATGTTATTGAAGTCCGTATGAGCTATTTATTTTAATTGAAGGTGGAAGATCGCGTTATACACGAAGAGCCGCGTTGCAACGCGGCTCTTCATGTATAACGCGATTCCGTGAATAATAATACTTATTTTTTCATGCCGGGAATCAGCAGTTTCTGGCCGATGTGGATAACCTTGGGATCCGTAATTTTATCTTTATTGGCCGCATAAATTTCCCGCCACCTGTCATACCTGCCGTATAATCTCTGGCTGATGTCGACAAGATTATCCTTGGGCTGGACATCATAGTAATAGTTATCATCATCTATCACGGGTTTGACGACGGGCTCAGCCTTTTTAACCGGTGGTGCAACGGGCTCCTCGTTTTCAAGTTTTTTGAGTGTCTCACCAGGAGTTTCATTCTGTGTGCTGATAACCGATGGTTCGCTGATTTTTGCCGGTTCCTTGGTAATCAGGCTGCTGATCTGCGGTTTATAGAAGAAATACAGAATTCCTCCAATGACGATGAGGGCAATGATTATGATAATACCCTTTGATGAGGATTCCTTCTCCTCTGCCGGCATTGCAACGACCTGAGGCGATGATGTTGCGGGTTCTTCCCAGATGGGTTTCATCTGCGAAGGCTGTGCCTGTTTGCGGGGTGCCGCTGGCTTTTTTACAGCAGATTTCTTTTCCACTTTTTTCGGTACGGTTTTTTTTACAGCTTTTTTCGATACAGCTTTTTTTGCCGGCGCCGCTTTAATATTTTTTACCGCTGGTTTGGCTGCCGGTTTTTTAGCCGGGGCCTTTTTCTTCGCTGTTTTCTTCTTTGTTGCCATGGTGTCCCTCTCTTATGAATGATACATGATCAGTGATTCGGTTAATATTTTTATATGTAAAGAAACCTTGTATATTATATATTTAATAAATGTACCGTAGAAATGCAAGAGAAAATCGAATAATATGGGCAGATTCCACTATTTTTCAAGGAATAATATGCACTTTGATGAAATTTTTTGAATTGGCAGGGAATCTCATTATATTAATGGCAGCGGGGGAGGTGCGTCATGGCTGAAAGAATATATCCAGGGAGTGCTGTGCATATTGTAGACGCGGTGGTGAACCGCTTTGTTCAACAGGAAACAACTCATGATGACAGTTTCAATGCACCCGATGCTGAGATGGCACGTAATGAAAGTGAACACGCAGCATACAGCGATAACTGGGGAATTGACTGGTAATTAAATTTGATTCGGCACGCAGCTTACATCCTCACTGCATGTTAATTTATTTATCATGCAGGGGGAATGTACTGTTCAGTCTATAAAGAAGCAGCCGTTCTTCTTTCCATGATTCTTCGCTCAAAAGTTTTTGATACCCAGGAATCAAGGGGCGCTCTTCTTCTGTCCCGAAGTTTTCTTCTTTCAATAAATTCTTTTTCCTCCTGCGTCGGATTAATTTCGTCTTTATAGAGGGTATCAATGATAGCCGCATACCTGCTGACAACTTTATTGCGCTTCACTTTAAGTGTTGGTGTGAGCAGATCATTTTCAATGGTAAATTCGGGAACAATGGCGAATTTTTTAATGGACTCAAAGGATGCCAGGCTCCTGTTTTTTTCATCGATTTCCTGCCCTATGAGGGAGTATATTTCCCTGTTCCGCATGAGAGACTCGAAATTATCATGTTTCAAATCCCTGCCGCGGGCATAGTCTTTGATATTTCCTTCGTCAAGCGTTATGAGAGCTGAGAGATAGTTCCTTCGGTCGCCTATCACACAGACCTGGCTGATATATTTTGATGTTGCCAGGAGACCCTCGATTGCCGAGGGTGCGATATTCTTTCCTCCCGAGGTGATGATAAGGTCCTTTTTCCTTCCCGTGATACGGAGAAATCCCCTGCGATCTATTTCTCCCACATCCCCGGTGTGGAGCCAGCCGTCTTCCGTCAGGGCCTCTTTAGTCTCTTCAGGCATTTTATAATACCCCTTCATTACGTTTCGTCCCCGCAGGAGCACTTCTCCATCGGAGGCGATTTTTTGCTCCACACCGGGTCCAGGGAGGCCTACCCAGCCAAAACGGTAATCGTCAAATCGGTTCACATGACTGAAAGACATGTTTTCCGTCATGCCTATCCCTTCCAGGATTAAAATGCCGGCGGCATGGAAAAATTTCGCGATGGATGGTTCAAGCGGGGCAGCGCCGCTGACACAGAAGCGGATCCTGCCTCCCAGGGCATCCTTCAGTTTGCTGAACACAAGCTTTGAAGCCAGGGCATATTTAAATCGCAGTGAAAGCGGAACGGGTATATCATCGAGGAGGCAGTCGCTTACCTGGTAGCCCGTGTACCTGGCCCAGTTGAATATCTTCAGGGCTGCCCCGCCTTTGGCCTCGGCTCCCGAGAGTACCTTCGAATAGACCTTCTCGAATATCCGCGGGACACTGCAGAAGAAGTGGGGCCTGGCGATTTTAATATCCTCGACGATGGTGTCCATGCTCCGCGAGAGGGTAACGGGAATATTCATGAGAACCGCCGTGTACACGATGAGGCGCGCGTAGATGTGCGCCAGGGGGAGAAAGACGAACTGTTCCTCGTCGCCCTGCAGGTGAAGGCTTCCCTGAACGATCTGTGGAGATATGATGGCGTTTTCGTGAGTGAGCATGGCGCCCTTGGGAACGCCCGTGGTGCCCGAGGTGTACACCAGGGTGGCAATATCATCCTGGCGGACCGCACTGAGCATGGCTTCCAGATCGCTGTCAGGGACCACTTCGCCCAGTTTCATGAAATCATCAAAGGATATGACCCAGTCATCTCCCTCATACGAACCATTCAGGAGTATTACTTTCCGGATAAGGGGAATTTCACTTTTGATTTCATATACTTTGTGAAGCTGGGTCTCGTTCTCCACGAAGATGAGCACGGCATCGGAATGGTTGATGATATATCGGCAATCCCCGGCAAGGAGCGTCTGGTATATGCCCACGGTGCAGGCGCCGATACCGGTGATGGCCATGTCCATGAGTATCCACCGGTAGTTCGTATAGCTGATGATGTTGACCTTGTCTTCTTTTTTTACTCCCAGGGCTATGAGGCTTTTTGCCGCCTTCCGAATATCGCCAAGGTAGCCCTGCCAGGTTATGGATTCTGTTTTTCCCGCCTGGGGAAACCAGGTGTAGGCCTTTCCCTTCGGGCTGGCATCGACGGTCTTTTTCAGCATTTCGTAAAGATTGTTAAATTCTCTGAATTCCATGACAGGACCCCCTTTTTATATATTAAGGACGGTGCAGGCAATTGAGAGAAACAATGGTGAAGATCGTGGTGATATTAATAAAAAAGGTATAAGCCGGGAGATTTTCAAGAAAAAGGACCGGAACAGGGGGAAATAGTGATTTTTCTAATTTATGTTGACAATCCTGTTAAAATGTATTACATTGTCTTACGCAATATTAATAAGGAGAGATGTCATGAATCAGACAATCACCATAAGAATACCGGAAGAAATGAAAAAGGATTTAGATGAACTGAGCAAGTCTGAACATAAACCAGTCAGTGATCTCGTACGTGAATCGATACGTCGATATGTGGCTATTAACAGATTCCGTCAGTTGCATAACATGGTATTGCCCTTTGCCGAAGCCCAGGGAATTCTCACCGATGAAGATGTATTTGATATTATGGGCACATCTAAAAATTAGGTTTTTCATTAATCAAAAAATGAAAAAACCTAATTTTACCTATGCTTGTGCCCACAAGGGAACTTCAAAAATCTAATTTATAGGGGTTCCCTTATATCATGAAGATAGTTCTTGATAGCAATATCATCATCGCCGCTTTCTCGACACGGGGCATGTGCTCCGCTGTTTTTGAACTGTCCGTTGAGAAATATGAAGTACTTATCAGCACACAGATTCTTGGGGAAGTGACGAAGAACCTGGAAAAGAAATTCAAAATGCCCGACAGGAATATACGGCAAATTGTCGATTACCTGAAAGAATTCTGTATCCTGTCAGAGTATACACGTATTCCTGAAAGCGTTTCAAGAGATAAAGATGATGATGGGATCATCAGTCTAGCCTATCACAACGCAGCGAAATTTATTGTGACAGGAGACAAAGATCTGCTGATGATAAAGAAATATAAGGCGGTACAAATCGTTACGCCACGGGAATTCTGGGAAACAGCAAAGAAGGATAAAAGCTTATAAGGAAGCTTTGTTTAATAGTAAATTCGTTATCTCACCACAATTACCTTTTCAGTATTATTTACAACAATCACGCCTCGGCCAGAAACTCCAGTATCCTGGCATGTATCAGCCCGTTGGAGGCCACGATCTGCGGGAATTCCGGGTCTGCAGCGCTGCCGTCATAGCGGGTCACGGACCCTCCCGCTTCCCGGACTATGAGGCTTCCGGCCGCCATGTCCCAGGAGCAGAGTTCCGATTCCCAGTAGCCGTCGAGCCTGCCGCAGGCCACGTAGGAAAGATCAATGGCTGCCGAACCCATGCGGCGGATTCCCTGTATATGGGGCAGGATGCGGTTGAACTGCCGGAGATTGTTTTTCTCGGGATTTTCCTTTTCATAGGGAAATCCCGTGGCCAGAACGGCTATCCCGATGTCATCAATAGTGGATACATGGATGGAATGACCATTGAGATGGGCGCCGTTGTTTTTCACGGCGCTGAAGAGCTCATCATGAAAGGGATCATAAATAACACCGGCCACGACACAATTCATGTCGCGTGAATAAACACCCAGTGAAACGCAGAAGATGGGGAGGCCGTGAGCATAGTTATTAGTGGCATCCAGGGGGTCCACATACCATATGAATTCGCCCTTGGTCTCTTTCCTGCTGCCCTCTTCGGCAATGATGGTATGGTCGGGAAAGCGGCCGCTTATCTTTTTAACTATATATTCTTCCGATGCCCGGTCCATGTTCGTGACCAGGTTTGTTCTGCTTTTGTAAGAAATGATCGTATCCTTTGACCGGAATCCTCCCATGAGGATGTCGCCGGCTTCCCGGGCAGTTTTATCGGCGAAGCTCAGTATATCATGCAGCATAATCAGTACATTCCTCCCACGCCGATCTGAAAATTGATTTCATGATGATCTTCGCTGAGATCGCCCATTTCTATAATGAACTTCTGGTAGAGGAAGAGATAGGGGAGCACCTGTTCGTCTACTCTCACGGACAATTCCGAACCGATGGCCCGGTAGCCCGAGAAGGGCGAGCCCGAGGCCCACTTGTCTTTGTTCATGCCGAACCATCCCTGGCCGTTGGGAGCCATGGAATAGGGATCTTCGTTCCCCAGGTCCCGGAGATAAAAGCGCTGCCGGTACTCAATCGTGAGGGCCCAGGCAAAGGAGTCATTGGCAGGGCTGATATTTCCCAGCGTGACTCCCAGGCCGATATCATAGACGCCCCAGTAGTCGGAGATGGGCGTGGCCGCGCTGTGGTTGAAGAGATAATAGTCCTTGAAGGACATTATCGTATAGTATTTCAGCGTTTTATCAACAGTATAGGTGAAGCGCCAATCCAGCATGTCAAAGTCCAGGGTCTGTCCCTTACTGGCCTCACCGTCATGGGGGAGGAAGCGGGGATAGAAGCGGATATCGAAGCGCATTTTCTCCTTTGTATAACCGAAGAGAAACCCGGTTTTAAAGTCCCACTCCTTCAGGTTCATGCCGAAGCTGAGATTGCTGCTCTCGTGTTGGCTGAAGATGAATCCCAGGCCCAGCATGAAGTTTCCCAGGCGGTACAGAGACTCCAGGGTTTCCTGCTGGGTGATGATTTCCGGCGGGGTCAGAGCCCCCAGGTAGGGGTTCTCGGCGATGAAGGTGAATTCCCAGGCCTTGATGGGGGTGAAGCGGACGAAAAGCGTTTCAGGGACATTCAGAATGGCCCCTTCATCGGCGACATACCGGTATCCCTTATTGCCGGCGAAGTAATATCCCGTGCGGATCATGAAATCGAGGGTGGCGACGATAATGGGAGTTTCCTCACGCTTTTTCTTCGGTTCCTTTTCTTTCTCCAGCGTGTCCTTTACGGTTTCCTTCTCCTGCCCCTTCCTCATCTCCCGTTCCTGCTGGAGCTTTTTCATGTAGGCGTCGGTGAGCCACTTCAGCACCTCCTTGTTGTCGGGGTCGTACTTCAGCACCAGCTCGCCGATGCGGACGGCGTTGATGTAATCACCGGTTTTATAATATATGAAACCCAGTTTTTCGCCGGAGAGGGTCTGGGATGGCAGCCGGCGGAGTGCCTCTTCATAGTTGACGATGGCCTCTTTGACATTGCCCGCAAGCTCATAGGACCAGGCCTTGTTGTGGAAGGCCATGGCGGAGTCCTTATCGTATTTTTCAATGGCCCGGTCGAATTCACCGATAGCCTCTTTGTACATTTTCTTTTTTCCCAGGTCAACACCGCGTTTATTCATGGTCTGCGGGTCTTCGGCGGAGAACGCCGCAGCACCCAGCAGCATCATGAATATGCCGGTGAGGAGGAGAAAGAGTAGCGATCTTTTTCTTTTGATCATGGGCTGTTCCTGTCCGGTGAAAAATCGTTCTGTTTGATTCCAGGTATTTCACATATCAATTATTATGTTGAAGATGATATGCATGTACCTGTAATATATACAGCATTATTTTATTTTCGGCAGAAAGAGGCAATTTTTTTTGTTGAATCGATTCATCCTGGATATATTTGACGTGCTTTCCGCTTTTTTGGTTGCTTTTTTCGCGGAATACCCTATTGAAGAGGTATGTATCCGGCCCTGCAGACACGGGGGAAACAATTCCTCCCGATAGAAGGATTGGAGGCTTCCCATGCATGATACAGGAAAAATCCTACGGCATATCCATGTGAAACAGGGGGATATCACCGGGGAAGAGACCGATGCCATTGTCAACGCGGCCAATCCCTCCCTTCTGGGAGGCGGCGGAGTTGACGGCGCCATCCACCGGGCAGCCGGACCGGGACTCCTTAATGAATGCCGCGGTCTGGGTGGCTGCAGGCATGGAGAGGCGCGTATCACCGGCGGGCATAACCTGAAGGCCCGGTACGTCATCCATACGCCGGGACCCATCTACCGGGGAGGGAAGGACGGTGAAAGGAATATCCTCCAAAGCTCTTATCACAATTCCATGAACCTGGCCCGGGAAAAGGGCTGTACATCCATATCGTTCCCCGCCATATCCACGGGGGTATACGGGTATCCCCGCGATGAAGCATGCCGTGTTGCCGTTGATACGGTGATTGATTTTATGAAATCGGAAGAATATCTGATTGATGTATATTTCGTTCTTTTTGATAATGACAATTATTCTCGCTATGTTAAATATGTGAAGGAGCTGCAGGACGGGATATGAATTATACAGAAAGGCTGAAAGAAGCATCGGACAGGTTCGACAGTATTGTCTGCCTTGGACTGGACCCGGTTGTGGAAGACATTCCGGAAAAGGGGGAACCGGCCGAGTGCATATTGCGGTTTTACGAAAACATCCTGGATAAAATTGTCCAGAAAAAGGTATTCCCCGGTTCGGTGAAACCAAACTACGCATTCTATGCCCAGTACGGTCTGAAGAGCATCGAGACCCTGGAGAAAATCGTGGGCCTGTACGCCAGGGAAGGCATTCCCGTCATACTCGATGTGAAACGCGGTGATATCGGGAAAACGGCCCAGGCCTATGCCCGCGAGGCCTATGAGTACTTCAAGGCCGATGCGGTCACCCTGTCCCCCTATCTGGGATATGATTCCATCGGTCCCTTTGTCGAGGAATATCCCGACAAGGGCAGCTACATACTAACCAAGACGTCGAACAAGAGTTCCGGCGAAATACAGGATGTTTCGTATAACGGCGCTCCGTTCTATGAATACATGGCGGCCATGATCCTGAAATGGCACCATCCCGGTATGGGTTCCGTTGTGGGTGCCACCTATCCCGAACAGCTCGACGCCATATCTTCTATTTTCATCGCGTCGGGGAAAGAGGTTCCCCTGCTGATTCCCGGTGTGGGAACCCAGGGTGGAAGCCTGGCGGAGGTGCTCCGGAGCCTTAAAAAATTTCCCGACATGCGCATTCACCGGATTAATTCCTCCAGCGCCATCAATTACGCCTACAAAAAGAATCCCGGTATTCATTATGCCGACGCGGCAGTTGAAGCCCTGAAACAGCTCAATGAAGAGATAGGGAGCATGTAATGACCAGGGACGCTCTGGACAGGGCGCGGGACACCGTTCTCATAGTGACGTCCCATGAAAAACTGGCCCGGGAAATAATTTTTTCTCTGGGCCCGGGATACGCGGCGACCCGGGCGGCAAACGCCACGGAAGCCTTCAGCTTCATGACCTTCCAGCGGCCGGGAGTGATCATTGCCGACAGTGATCTTCCGGAGAAGAGCGGCATCGAGTTCCTGCATAACATTCGGGGCGGGTACCAGACCAAGCTGATACCCTTTATCATGATATCCCGAAAGGACAATACGCAGCAGCGTATCCGGGCCATAGAGGCGGGAGCCGATGCCTATCTCAAGTACCCCTTTCTCGGCGAGGAACTGAGGGCCTTTGTGGCCTCCAAGCTGCATAAGTACCGGGAATTCTATCTTCTCTCCATCACCGATGAGCTGACACGTCTCTATAACAGAAAAGAGTTTATCAAAAAATTCAATGACGAGACCGATGTCAGAAATTCGGGGACCATCGCCCTGGCTATTCTGGACCTGGATTTTTTCAAGCGGGTGAACGATTTATACGGCCACCAGATGGGGGACCAGGTTCTGCAGAAACTGGCCGAGATGCTTCGCGGAAGAAGCTCTTCCTCGTTTTTCCCCGCCCGCTTCGGCGGAGAGGAATTCGTTATTCTCTTTCCCGGGTTCAATACGGACCAGGCGAAGGTTGTCATGGAACGCCTTCTCCATGATTTTTCCCTCGTGCCTTTTAAAACAGAAAAGACAACTTTCTACGTGACATTCAGCGCCGGGATCGCTGAATATCCCGCCATGGCTTCCAATATATCGGAACTCCTTTCCCGATCGGACCAGGCCCTGTACGCCGCCAAAGAAGACGGCCGAAACCGGATCTATTCATTCAGCCCCATCATGGCCAGGAATGACAAGTTCTGGGAATATCTTCGTTCGAACCGGGGGGTATTCATCGACAGCAGGGGTTGTGATTCTATCACAAAACTCCCGTATCTGCCCCAGCTCCTGGAAACCGTGGTGAACCTTGATTTTGAGCTTAACAGTATCGGGGTACTCGTGATCCGGTTCAGGCCCCTTTTTGATTTTGAAAAATATTTCGGCACGAAGAACTATTACTATGACATCGAAAATATCTCCATTATCATACAGAAATCCATAGAGCTCATATTCCCCACGGACATGTACGTGGGGCACAGCGATATTTTCGACCGGGAGTTTTTACTGCTGTTCCCCAGTATAATTGACTTCACCCTTAATACTGAAAGATTCAATGAAATTTGCCGTGAAATCTGCACGACAATTCAATACAGCCTCAGTGAATTTTCCATGAATATGGAGTGTTCCTTCGGCATCATCCCGTATGAACGAATGAATCCCCACGGCATGTACCGTTCCATCAATGCCATACGCGGTGAAATGAGTATCCATTCCGACAAGAGTGAAAAATTTATCAATTATCTGAAGACCATGGGCAATGGCGGCGGATCAGAGGACCTTCATGAAATCATGGAAATCAAGAATTTCTATTCCATTGATCTCCTGGAGCCCCTGTACCAGTATCCGGCCCTGAAGGAGCCTCTTTCCCGCGATACATTTTTCAGCGCGATTCTGGAGGAAAGCATTACCGGCAGGGAGAGTCTCGGGACATTTCTTGTCGCCCTCAGGGGCGTCGTTCCCGGGGACACGGGGCTGCCGCTTCTTCTTCCCTGGATATCATCCATTTCCTTTGACGAATACGTTGATATAGCCGCGGGGGTTTTCGGCGAAAGGGAGCTTGTTATTCTCATCAATGAGAGCGGTATACCTGCCGTATTGAAGTCCGGCTACATCAATACTCCCGCGTCGCTTCCCGGTACGGTGAGCATCGGGCTCGATAACTGCTTCATCGGCGCAGATATCCTGGGGTACCTTTCCATCATGGATTTCAGGGTATGCATTTTTTCCGAGAACATCTCCCGCAAGCTCCACCATTTCAAGGACCGGATCAAGATCATCAGCGGACTCATTCTTTTTCTCGACCAGGTGGGAATTCCCGCCCTGGCCCGGAACGTGCAGCTTGAGGAGGAATATCATATCCTCCGCGACCTGCACATTTCCTGCGCCGGCGGCGCTTATCTGGAAACCATCAGGGAAGGCATCATGGAAGAGGCGCCGCTGAAGCTGTGATCACCGCTTTGTTTTTTCCATAATGCATGTTTACAGAAAGGACGAGAAGAGCGCGAAGGCAAAAGCCCGGTCAGGTGATTTGGCGTTTCTTTGTACCCGCCTTCATCATGCTCCATACAACCATGTGATGAAAAGGCCGGATCAGGTTGAAATACACCGGCCCGGTCCAGTGAAGATACCTGACGGACGTGAATACGTGATACCGTGTACAATTCGAACTTAATTTTTCCGCTATGACACCGAATAACGCCGTTAAGTGTTTATCGTCGGGTGTTTCTGAAACCCAGTACTTATCCTCTTTTGCATCACGCACAATAAAGAATGACGCTTTTTCGCCGGGCGTAAAGGAAAGATCCTCCGGTTTTATTGAGGGCAATATCTCCGGCTTTTCATGACGAACCAGCCCGAGGATGCCTACAAGAAATTCCCTGATTCTATACAGAGAAACCATCCACCAGGGATAGTAAGAGAGCATTCCGGAAATGAAACTTCTTAAATCGATATCACTCTCAATGGTTTTAACATCGATATGATCCGCATTCTGGAAATAAATCTCAAACTCTTTGTATTTTTGAATTATATTCATTTTGTGATTCATATAACGACAAAATGAGCTGTGCGAACCGCTGGTGAAGACTCCTTTAGCAAATCAGTTTAATCTCAACTGAATGGTTGAACTGCTTCAAATAAAGCGGGTCGAATCAGGCTCGATTTAATGTTAGATTTATTTTCTTATTGTGATTAATTCCTCTTAGACTTGATGACGATAAAAACCTAATAAATCATAATTATAACTTAAATTTGAACCATTGAAATTTGATATAGCTATTAATTGAACGTCAATTTCTTCCATGTTAAAGAGCCTAATTATATCAGTAGTATATTCTTCATCATGTAACCACTCAAATGTGTTAGCAAGTTCCCTTCCTAGCTTTGTGATTATTATTACATTTATAGTTTTCTCTTTAATATTATTATTCCACGATATACGCCAGCCTCTATTTCCACATATCAAAGTTGAATCACTTTTTAAATTTACACTACGATTTGTAATCAATCCTACTTCTTTGAGTGTTTCTAAATCTTTTGAACTTATTCCAATAGAAGAATTATTTTTTATAAAAATAAACATTTCCTTTGGCTCGGGTAAATACAATGTTCTATGTTTCGCTATTTTGGTAAATATATCCTGTTCCTCTTTTGAAAGTGTTCTTAGTATTTTATCTGGTAACTCTTCTAGCATTTTATTCGCATTAAAGAAATATATTGGATTCCAAGATTTTACTTTCATCTTTACTTGTTGATCTTTTGTATTTCTCATAGGGAAAAATGAAATTCGGTGAGGATTATCTTCGATGTTAATACTTGATGTTAATTTAGCTTTTTCAATTGAAATGCATCTATTGATAATTGCATTAAAAAATAAACTAAGTTTTTTAAAATGAAAATCAATAAAATCAGTAGTTGTCCAATAATATTTTTGAGTTAATGGTGTATCAAGATTAGGATATCCATCTAATTGTTTTGGAATTGGGAGATAACCAATTTCAACAGGAGGTGATATTGCTTGAATAGGGGGAGAAATTTGATGTATCCATCTATTACGTGTTGCAACAATACTATCAGAGGTAGGTCTATTTTCAGTTAGCCATACTTCTAGTGATTTTATGTGAGAACCAATTATATCATCTGAATTAGCTATTCCCTCACGAAATGCATGGTGTCTTAAATCACATTTTTTTTCCGGACGTCCAAGATTTAAATAACTATTTAGGAAAAGTCCTATAGAATCAAGAGATGCTTTTCCATGAGAAATGAAATCGAAAATTGCTTTTGAATGCTGCGCCTGTCCTACCGGGTCAAAGGGAAGAACACCTTCTTCGAATTGTTTTGAAATTCCACTTTCTATAGCTATTGCTTCTAAACCTGCAATTTTTGCCCATTGTAATTTTATAAGGGAATCGATAAGAGCTTTGTATTTTTCCGACTTAATTTCAGATTCTTTTACAAGTTGAGATAGTAAGACAATTTCCTTATAACCTATTTCAGGCAAGAAATCAAATGCTACACGGACAAAAAAGTGAGGAGCTTTCTCAGGCAATTTAATGTCATTATTCATTAAATTTTTCCTTTATTAATTGTTTTAGAATATTTTTCTATATTCTTGCCGCATAATAAGTTTTTGCAAATTCAAATCTAACGCTAAAGGTCACGAGGCCTGAAGCGCCAGCGCAAGGCTCCCGTGCACCTGTTTGTTCGGCTCTCATTTATTCTCAGAATTAGTCCAAAGAGATTTAAGGTATACTTTAGGATCAGTATTACTAGGCAATCTCTCTCTAAAAATAAGGCCCTTAAATGTCACTTCTGGACGTTTATTAATTTCATCAGACACAACAGCCGTATAAACAAGCTGATATAATGATAAATCTGAATAAGATTGGCCTTTGGCTATGTATGATGAACCAATTATTATTGGTATACTCGTTTGATCAAAAATTTTCACATAACCTGTTTCCCTGAGTACATTTTTTTCAAGGTAGCCTTCAATATAACCTCGAATGATTACGAGAGATAGCATGAAATCAGGTTGAGATATATTCCATTTGTCTTTATCAAGTTGTGGAGGTAGATGAACTGCAGCGCACTGTAATTGTATATTTGTATCTATCGTAGAAAGAAAAAGTTTATCATTGCTTTTGTTTATTGTCCCTCTATAAATTGCAGATCTGGAAGCAATAAAATCTTCTGTTGTTAAATTCAAAGCTTTCTCAGATATTGAACAACTTCTTATGGACACAACAATTGCGATTAATGAAAAAATTATAGATCCCACAGAGATTATAACTGTAGATGAAAACCATGTTTTTTTTCTTTCATCATCATTCATATTTTCTTACCTGTATTAGCCTAACAATTCTTCTACAGATATTCCGTAAATATGCACAATATTAATAAAAATTGCTCTAAAAAGTCAACGACAATCGTATGTATAGTAGAAAATGATTTTTAAATTCTG
Source organism: Spirochaetae bacterium HGW-Spirochaetae-1 (assembly GCA_002839375.1). NCBI lineage: Bacteria > Pseudomonadati > Spirochaetota > Spirochaetae bacterium HGW-Spirochaetae-1. The sequence continues at coordinate 285,273 of PGXY01000004.1, forward strand.
TATTCCACGCTTAAAAGAATGATAAAAGGCATTCAAAAGTAAATGTATTTTTAGATGTTCCCTGAACATACTTCGCGGCCTTCGCGCTCTTCTTGTAAAAATTCTTATCATTGAGATAAATATCCCTCTTTCCGGAATTTTGGGAAAGAGTGTTCTACAGCGACACAGTGGCACAGAGTTTTTAAGGGCAATATTTTTTCTATATTGAATGCTATTTTACGATGGTACAAATGCCATTTGAACAAATAGATAAAATATTTCTTGCAGCTAAACTTTATCAAGAAATCAAACTCTCTGTGTCTCCGTGCCTCTGTGGCAAATTATCTTTTTTCTCATCAGGTAAAATATTACTACCGCACCTGCCGGTAATAAATCCTCCGCATCTCGTAAAAGAATTCCAGGTATTCCGTCTTTTTATAATCAGGATAGGTCCAGGGCCAGAACCGGAACTGCTTTCCGGAATAGTGGTATTCATTTTCCAGGTACACGCCCTTTTGCAGATACACGCGGTGATAGAAGTCCTTGCATGAGGCCAGGAAGACATTGGCGAGGGTCATGTACCCGGGATCAATATTGACGCGGCGCTGCCCGCCCGTGGAGTGGATATCTTCAAGGGAATTGGTGAGGAGCTTGATAGCGGCGATTTCCTCCCGATCCATAAGTCTCTCAAATGAAAGGAGTACTTTGTACAGGGGCTCGCCGATTTCACGGTAGTATTCCGTGTTGTCGAAAAGGATGGGGCCGCTGCAGAGATCGGAAGGGCCGAAATGCTCATTCAGTTTTTCTTCTATAGAGGAGAGATCGGCGGAATCCCTGTAGAGGATGCCGGCGAAGAGTTTTGCTTTTTCGGGAATTAATGGCTCAGCCACGTTTTTGCTTCTCCGCGATCCATTTCGCCAACTCGTAGTCAAAGGTCGTGGTTATTTTGAAATTTTCCGGACTTCCCTGGACAGCCGCAACGGCGGAGCCTGAACTCATGACCAGGGACACGTCGTCCGTGGCCGTGCCGCTGCCGGAACTGCGGGCCAGGTCGTGGGCGTGCCTGATAACACCGTACCTGAAGGCCTGGGGTGTCTGGGTTTGATAGAGGTACTGCCGGGGCGGGATGGCTCTGACCCTGGTATCGATTATTTCCGTAATGGTGTCCGTTGCCGGGATATATACACCGCAGGCCCCGGTATTCCGGGCCTCCTGTATGCAATTGGCGATGATTTCGACCGTCACAAAGGGACGCGCCGCGTCATGGAAGAGGAGTATATCGTTGTCGTGAAAATCATGGCAGTTCAGCGCGTTCCAGGCCGATTCCTGGCGCGTGGCTCCGCCGGCCGTGATTTTCAGGACCTTGGGTTCAGGGCACGCCGCCACATGGTCTTTCATCCAGGGGATACGCTCCCGGGGACACACGATGATGATATGGTCAATTTCCCGTACTGCGGAGAAGGCGTCCATGGACCAGCGGATTACGGGTTTATCTCCCAGGGGGAGAAACTGTTTGGGGGTTTCGGCGCCGAGGCGGGTTCCCTGCCCGCCGGCCAGGATGATGGCATGGATGGTCATGTGTTTTCTTCCCGGAAAAATGATTTTTTAGGCACCTCCATATAATGATGTATGGAGGCGCCCTTATTGAAGTAGTATGAAGTGTATTGAAAAAAGTAAAGAAATAAAACGATGCTGAAATCAGTAACCTCATGATTGACGGTGAAGAATCAGCTGAATTTGCCGGATAGAAAAATTGATTGACCTGATGGGAATAATGACAATATGAGTATGGATTATGACGTGAGGATATATACTCGGAAACACGGCATTTCCCGGGAAAACCGGGAATTCCATACCTAAATACCCTTTGCAGAATGAGTAACAATGAAAAAAGCCCTTATTACCGGCATTACCGGCCAGGACGGTTCTTATCTCGCGGAATTACTCCTTGAAAAAGGATACGAGGTTCACGGCGTTGTCCGGCGAAGCTCTTCTTTTAACCGGGAAAGGATCGAACCCCTGTATCTGACCACGCTGATACAGGACAGTCATATCTATAATAAACTGCAGCTGCATTACGGTGATATGACCGATTCAAGCAACCTGATCAGGCTTGTCCAGACCGTTCAGCCCCATGAGATATATAACCTGGCAGCGCAGTCCCATGTGAAGGTCTCTTTCGATGTTCCGGAATACACGGCCGATACGGACGGCCTTGGTACGCTGCGTCTTCTCGAAGCTGTCCGGTTGCTGAACCTCGAGAAAGAGACGCGCATCTACCAGGCGTCAACATCGGAACTGTTCGGCAAAGTGCAGGAGGTTCCCCAGAGCGAGAACACGCCTTTCTATCCACGGAGCCCCTACGGTGTGGCGAAACTCTATGCCTACTGGATCGTGAAAAATTATCGCGAGGCCTACGGCATGCATGCCAGCAATGGCATTCTTTTTAATCATGAATCGGAACGCCGCGGTGAAAATTTCGTGACAAGGAAAATAAGCCTGGCTGCGGCGCGCATATCCCTGGGTATGCAGAAAAAGCTGTATCTCGGCAACCTCGATGCAAAACGCGACTGGGGATACGCCCGGGACTATGTTGAATGCATGTGGCTCATGCTGCGTCAGGACGAGTCGGACGATTATGTCGTGGCTACGGGAGAGACTCATTCCGTCAGGGAATTTGTCACCCTGGCCTTCAGTGAGGCAGGGATCGATCTGGAATGGAAAGGCCAGGGAGTTGATGAAAAGGGAATCAACAGGGCTAACGGCGATACATTGATTGAAATTGATCCCGCCTACTTCAGGCCTGCCGAGGTTGATATTTTGGTGGGAGACGCATCAAAGGCCAGACAGCGCCTGGGATGGGTGCCGAAAACAACCTTTGGAGATTTATGCCGGATAATGGTGGCCGCTGATATGAGGAAATGTACCGATGAGCAAAAGATCCGGTAAAGTTCTCATCATTGGAATTGACAGTTTCACCGGGGGGTATCTTGAGAGAGAACTTCTCTCCGCCGGTTATGACGTGAACGGAACGGTTTTTGGCGAATCCCCCGGAGAAAATTATTTTCAGTGTAATGTGAAGGACAGGGAACAGGTTGCCGGTGTGCTTCAGAAAACGGCTCCGGACTATATTATTAATCTCGTAGCGCAGTCCTTCGTAGCCCATGATGACATGCGGGAGTTTTATGAGGTGAATCTTTTCGGAACCATAAATCTTCTCGATGCCATACTGGATACTGCCGGACAGGGACTACCGGCTAAAATCATTTTAGCCAGTACTGCCAATGTGTATGGAAAAACCGCCTATGCCGTCCTTGATGAGAATATTTGTCCCAATCCCGTGAATCATTACGCCCTGAGCAAATATGCCATGGAAAAAATCGCCGCGAATTATTTTGACCGGCTTAATATAATGATAACCCGTCCTTTCAACTATACCGGCGTGGGACAGTCGGAGAAATTTATCATCCCCAAAATCGTCGGGCATTTCCTTGAGAAAAAAGACATTATCGAGCTGGGGAATATGGACAGCGAACGGGATTTTTCCGATGTGCGTGACGTAGTCAGGGCTTACCGGGTTATAATGGAATCGGACCTGAATTCCGGGATTATAAATATCTGTTCTTCCAGGACCATAAGCATATCCAGAATTCTGGAACTGGCCCGGGCATATTCCCATCATGATATAAAAATAGCCGTGAACAATTCATTCAAAAGGCGGAGCGATATCCGGAGCCTGAGGGGCGACAACGGCAAGCTTAGACAGCTTGGCTACGTAAGTCAATATACGATTGAAGATACCATCGCATGGATGCTTTCCGGGGAGCAGAAGAATGCCGGTGATAATTAAAAGTACGAATATCGCCAAAAAATTCAACCGCATGACCCTTTTCCGGGATATTTCTTTCTCTCTTTCCGCGGGCCAGTCCCTGTCCCTGACGGGGCGCAACGGTTCGGGAAAATCCACACTGCTCAAAATAATTGCCGGTATCACCAGTCCTTCGTCGGGTTCCATGACCTATGCATTGAACGGTGCTGCCCTGGGGCGATATGATTTTTTCAGCCATATAGGTTTTATCAGTCCCGTCATGAATGTTTATGAGGAACTCACGGGACTGGAAAATCTTCGGTTTGTCGGCGGGGTAAAGGACGATGATAGAAGCCTTGCCTTACTGGACAGGTTTGAGCTCCGGGGTCATGAGAACAAACCGGTTCGGCTCTATTCCTCGGGGATGAAGCAGCGGCTGAAACTGGCCTGCTGTCTTCTTAACGATCCTCCCGTACTCCTTCTCGATGAACCGGGCATGAACCTGGACCGGAAAGGCAGGGATATCATCTATTCATACCTGGATTCCGTCAGGGAAGACAGGATAATCATCATCGCAACCAATGAAAATGAAGAGGCCGCACTGTGCCGGGGGAGGATCGACCTTGATCACTGATGTGCTGCGTCAGTTGAAAAAAGACTTCCTTGTTGAATTTCGCAGCCGTGCTGCCGTGAATACGGCCCTGGCCTTCGCCGGCATCATCACCCTTTCCATAAGCCTGGCTGCAGGCGGAACGCCTTTTTCAGCACTGGTTCAGGCCGTATTTCTCTGGATCATCCTGTTTTTCAGCGCCATGAACGGGCTGCTTCATATTTTTACCCGCGAGGAAGAGGAGCAGACATCGCTGTTCCTGAGCCTCAACGTTCAGGCTGAAGCGGTCTACCTGGCCAAACTTGTCTTCAACATCACCTTTTTTCTTGTCATTGAAATGGTTACCTGTCCGCTTTTTATTTTCTTCCTGCAGGTAACGGTGATGGATCTCATCCTGTTTGTCATGACCGTGCTTTCGGGCGGGCTCGCCCTTGCATCGGCGGTAACCATGCTGGCGGCAATGACTGCACGGGCCGGGGGCAAGGGAGCGCTTTTTACGGTCATATCCTTTCCCGTTGTTCTTCCTGTTATATGGGTCAGCATCGGCGCCACTGTGGAGTCGCTCCAGGGGGCTTCCGGGGATGCGTGGAACAGCGTGGTTTTTTTACTTGCATTTTCCGGTGCTGTCACGGCTATATCGTTTCTATTATTCCGATATGTGTGGTACGATGAATGAAAACAGGAAGACTGGTTTACCTATTCATGCCCGCGGCCATTATCATGGCCTTCTTATATGCTCCTCCGGCGGCAGGTCTCGGTGAGGCCAGCAGGATAGTATATTTTCATGTTCCCCTTGCCTGGGGTTCCGTACTGGCCTTCGCGGTCTCGGGGATTTTTTCCATCAGGTATCTTTTCGGCAGTAACGGAAGCGAGGCGATGCTCGATATGAAAGCCCATCACTCCGCCGGCATCGGGCTTACCTTTACCGTGCTGGCCATTATATCCGGATCGATCTGGGCTAAAATGAGCTGGGGAAGCTACTGGAACTGGGACCCGCGTGAAACTTCCATCGTTATTCTGTTACTGATATACATTTCCTATTTTGCTCTTTTCGGTGCCATGAGCGACAACGGGAATCGCGGAAGAATATCCTCGGTTTACCTGATACTTGTCATGGTGATTGTACCGTTCTTTATTTTCGTTGTGCCGAGAGTATATCCGTCTCTTCACCCCGATCCCATAATTAACGCGGAAAAGAAAATGAATATGGATATAAAAATGCGGATGACTCTCCTGGTTTCGACCGTGTCATTTACGCTGCTCTATGTTTATTTCATGGGAATGAGAAACAGGCTGATGGGAATTGAGCAAAAGATTGATGAAAAGATTGAGAACAGGCGAGAGATGTAACTATGAATAAATTATCAATGGCAATAGCAATCTGTTTATTAATGGCCGGTTCACTTGTACCGCGGGTAAACCAGGTAACCGATGGAAAAATATCAGCATCAGCGCCGCAGTATTCCCTGGTGTATGCCGGTGAAAAGGATCTCCGGATTGCCGGTGATTCTTACAAGAAGGACGGCGGGAATGACATGAAGAAGAACGACGATCGCGGCGGAGACGGCGTTCTCTACCGGGTTATGGCTATTGTCCTTGTTATATGGATGGGGCTTGCCCTGTATCTTTTCCGCATGGACCGGAAAATTGTAAAACTGGAGAAGGACCTCAATGAACGTTAAGCGTATTGTTATTTTTCTCGCTGCCGTCGCCCTGCTTATCACCGGTATCGTGGTTCTCAGCGACGACATCATGTCTCCCTACGTGCCCTTTGACGAGGCGAAAAAGAAGGCCGGGACGTATGTACAGATCATCGGCTCTCTTGATAAGGCTGTTCCCGTGGTGCATGGAGAAGGGAAGTACATGTTTACTATGGTCGACAAAGAGAATGGAAGCATGAGAGTCGTCCATGGTGACGTAAAACCCCTCAATTTTGAGCATGCCGAACAAATAGTCGTACTGGGCAGGTTCAGTACTGCGGGAAATATCTTTGAAGCGGACAAGATCCTGGTAAAATGTCCGTCCAAATACAACAAAGATCCGAAACAGTCCGTCAACGAATAATATATCATGAGGTAGGAACCGATGAATCTAGGATTTGTGCTGCTCATTTTTGTCCTGACCGTTTCACTGATTATACTGTTTTTTCTGGCCCGCAGCGCCTCGGGGAACATGTTCAATCTGGTGACTTCACGGCAGCTTTTTTATCTTACGACCATCCTTCTTTTTTTCGCCCTGATGTTTCTCCTCAGCGCTTTTCTCAATGATGAGTTCAAGTATCTCTATGTATACCAGAACTCATCGCGCAGTCTTTCCCCGATATATAAATTAGCCGCGGTCTGGGCCGGCAAGGAAGGGAGTTTTCTTCTCTGGGCCTTTATTCTGAATATAACCGGCGTTATCGTAACCCGCACGGAACATAAAAACGAAAATATCATCATGTCCGTCATAACCGTGACGCAGATTTTTATTCTGCTTCTGCTTATTGCCGAATCACCCTTCCGGTTCATATGGGACGCTTATCCTGAACACTTCAAGCAGGGCATCGTACCTATGGGCCTGGACGGCGAGGGCATGAATCCCCTTCTCATCGATCCCTGGATGGTGGTGCATCCGCCCGTGCTCTTCCTTGGATATGCTACGGCCACGGTACCCTTCGGATACGCCATTGCCGCACTGCTGAAGAAAGAATATAAGGAATGGATCAAACCGGCCTATCCCTGGGTCCTTTTCAGCATGGTGACACTGGGAGTGGGCATTTTTCTGGGCGGCTACTGGGCATACAAGGTCCTGGGCTGGGGAGGCTTCTGGGGCTGGGACCCCGTTGAAAATTCATCGCTCATACCCTGGCTCGTCGTAGTGGCCCTCATGCATGGCATGTTTATTCAGAAGCGCAAGGGCGCCCTGGTGAAGACCAATATTATTCTGGCGATGGCCTATTTTATTCTCGTGTTCTACAGCACCTTTCTGACTAGGAGCGGCGTACTTTCTAATTTTTCCGTTCATTCCTTCGGGGCAGGGGGCATATCGGGCTATCTCCTGTATTTTATCATCTTCTACCTGTTCATAAGCGTTTTTCTCATAGTTAAAGGATATAAGGAAATTCAATCAACGGCACTGAGCAATCGGATCTGGACATGGGAAAACCTTACTATTTACGGACTCATGACACTGGTCATATACTCTCTCATTATTCTGGCGGGAACATCCATGCCCATTATATCGGGCCTCTTCGTGGAAAATCCCACGGCCGTGACGGAGCGTTTCTATAACAACCTGTCGGTTCCCCTGGGCCTGCTTATCATGGGACTCATGGTGGCCGCTACCATCGCTGCCCAGGGACAGCATTTTCAGAAGCGGGCGGCCATAATACTTGCCGTCGCGGCGCTGCTCCTGGCCCTGGTCTTTAACGCCGGGACGACATTCAACCCCGTGGCCTATATCTTTACCGCCGTGGCCCTGTTCATGGTCTTCAGCTATCTTTCTGATATGGTCCGATTTAAGATCAGGCTTGTTCTGGCCTCACGGCTGACTCATCTGGGAGTGGGGATTTTTATCATCGGTGTCATCGCATCGGGATATCATTCCACGACATTTCAGAAAGAGCTGGAAATCGGGAAGGAGGAACTGGTGGGTCCCGTGGCCCTGACCTTCACGGGATTCAACGAAGGTGAGAAATCCAGCGTTTCCTTCACCATCAGGGAAAGCAGCGGCACGAAAGATTTTAAAACGGATTACTATGTAACGGAAAAAACCAATTCTCTGTACCGCGAGCCTTATATTATGAGCGGACTGTTCGGCGATATCTATATAACCCCCCAGGAATATCATTCCGGTATAACAGCCATATCCCTGGTAAATCTTTCCAAGGGTGAGGAGAAAAAGATCGGGGATCTCACGGTGAAATTCATTGGATTCAGAACCGAGGGTATGACCGAGGGTATGACCGCCGGTATGCCCGTGGTGTATACCGATCTGGAAATCAACGGCCAGAGAGTATCGCCGGGCTTTAAAATAGTCGAGGGGCACCGTCATCCGATAGATGCGAAAATTCCCGGCAGCGGAAGGGTTGTAACATTGCGGCAGGTTGATGTGAACAGCCGTGCCGTGGAGCTTTTCATCGATCCGGGTAAGAATACAACGGTTCCGCCCGATTCCATCATAGTTGATCTTTCGGTCAAGCGCATGATATGGCTGGTATGGGCCGGGACAGTGCTCATCGCCCTGGGAGGGATTGTAACCCTGGTTCAGCGCGCCGGTAAAGATTGAATACTGTTTAACATCTTTTCAAATATGAACAGGGCCTATTAGATCATTGACAAAAAATATCAGTCTATTCTCCTTAGTAAAAAGCCCAATCAGGCTCTTTAAATGGGGAGAAAACCGATATAACCATGAATATTATCGTAATAGCCTTTCTTCTTACGGCATTTTTTCTTTTTGAATCTGCCTTTACCGTGTACAGGCTGCATCGAGATGCTGCACTGAACCGGGTCTGCGCTTTGCTGCTTATGCTTTTTACTGTTTTATGTGTTATATTCGCTCTTTTTGTATCGGAGCGGAGCCATGATGCGGCATGGATGCTGTCAAAATTTTCCGTAATACTCTCGTGTTTTGTGGGGAGTATCACCCTGCATTTTCTTCTTCTCCTGGGAGGATATGAATCCCTGAAGGGGAAAAAAATACTCATAGCCCTTTTATATGTTCCCGCGGTTGTTCTGGCAATTTACGCTGTCATGCATAATCTCGTTGTTGTCGATGTTTATCTCACCGGTTTCGGATGGGATAACCGGCCCCGTTCAGAGCTGACGGTATGGGACGCGGTGTATTTTCTTTACAGTATGGGTTTTATCGCCGTGGGTATTGCCGTGGTTGTAGTGAAAAGTATTTTTTTTACTGTAGATGACCTGGCAAAAAAACAGAATTTAGCATTTATGAAGTTCAGCGGCGTGGGACTTTTCACGGTTATCATTTCCTCTTTGTTCCTGACATATCTCTACAACGATACATCACCTGATGTTATGATACTGGTATCGGATTTGTCGCAGGCAGGCTTCCTCATGGTATGGCTTGTCGGCCTGAGATATGTAATGTGGAAATATAAACTGCTTGTTGTGCTTCCCTCCTGTCATACCGGAGAACTCCTGTCGGGATTAAGCACGCCGATTTTGCTGATCGACGGCCGGGAAGAAATCATTTTTGCCAATAAAGAGGCGCTCAATATAATTTCCCCCGAACCTGAGAACAATGAAGCTGTTGTAGGTCTATCCCTGAAGAAACTGATGGATAATTTCACGGCCCTGGAAGGTGAATATGAGAAAATTACCGGCGGCATGACCTCGCATCTGACGTGTACTGTCAGGTTTAATCTCGGCGATGAAAAGAGAAAAAGCGGCTATTTCCAGGTGCAGATGTATCCCATTCGGAATGAAGGCAACTATTATATCGGCAGCCTTATTATTATCAATCCGTCACCGGGTTTTTCTTTTCTCCGTTCCCAGTACGCTCTTACGGACCGGGAAATGGAAATAGTCCGGTTCTTAGACCAGGGTCTGAGCGCTCCGGCTATTGGCGGGCTTCTCTCCGTATCGGAACTGACGGTAAAGACCCATATCCACAACATATATCAAAAGACCGGTGCAAAGAACAGGATCGGTCTTTCCCACCTGATCCGCAATTAGTACGCCACTTTGTATACATCGATCGGTGTAGAAGGAATTAAAAAAATAAATCTCTGAAACTACACCGTTCGATGGATTTACGATCCTCCCTTTTAAGTTACATTAATCATGAAAAAACAAAAGACCATGCTTCGGAATCGTACTAACGGCGCATGATCATTACTATGGAGGATATGATGTTTTTTAAAAACTTTTACATGATCAGGTTGTCTCTTATTATGCTCATTTCTCTCTTCGCAGCGGGCTGCTTTCTTGATGATGAAGAGAATTTGGAGCTTGTTTTTGCTGATAATGTGGTAGTTATCGAGAATGATATTACCGTTCCGACAACCTGGGACAGCACCAAGGTGTATTATATCGAGTATAGAATGGGTGTGACCGCCTCGCTGACGATACCGGCCGGGACCGTTATCAAGTTTGGACGGGAGGGAGGTATCGATATAGATGCAACGGGAACGATTAACGCTGTCGGAACAGCGGGTCAACCTATTATCTTTACGTCTGTTAAGGACGACCGTTTCGGCGGTGATTCGATTCTTGACGGCGTAACCTCGGGATCAAGGGGTGACTGGGGTCAGCTCTGGTTTTCCTATGTGAACGGGTCAACCCTGAACTACTGCCAGTTTCATTTCGGCGGCAATGCCGGAACCGTGTCGGAATCGGTCATCAATCTTTTCGGTGGCTCCAATGTCAGTATTACCAACTGTCTGTTTGCCTTTAATACCGGTTCGGGCAGTGATATGACGGGCGCTCTTGAAGCGAATGGTTCCGGGTCCGGAACAGTAATTACCGGCAATCGTTTCTACGGCAATATTTTGCCCCTCTCAATCAATGGGAACATGTCTCTCGATGACTCCAACAACTTTTCAAGCGTTGAAACTGATCCCAATACGGGGGAGCCCTTATTCATCAACACATACAATGGCGTTTTTATTGAAGTCAGCGATGGCATCGGTACGGTTGCATGGCGCGAGACTGAAGTAGCCCTTGTACCGGCCACAAACAACACAATCCTGGTGAATGATAATGAAACGTTGACAATTGGAAACAATGTAGTAATGAAATTTCTTGATAGTGCTCATTTTGAATTTGATAGTAGTAACGGGGCATCCATCAATTATTCGGCGGGTGCGGTTGATTTTACCTCATACAAGGACGATTCTCGGCTGGGCGACACCAATGGGAACGGTGCAGCCAGTGCTCCCGATGCCGTAAATGGAAACTGGGACGGCGTATGGCGATGGAATTCAGGAACAGCGGAATGGGAAAGGTTATTTGTGACTGACTGCCAGTATCTAATTCCTCTTCCCTGATTATTCAAGAATTAAATTGATAATTTATCGCCCGGGGATGCATTCCCGGGCGATCCTGTTTTATGCTTGACGAAGTAGTTTTTATAATGTCCATTGCATGTGCTTGAGGCATTGTTTTAGTATGTTATATTCTATATTTTATAGAATATACTGATTTAACTGCCTTGTCTAATTTAATCAACGGGAGGAAAGATAGATATGTTAAAAAAAGTTACTACTCTGCTCAGTGTTCTTATCAGCGCGGCGCTCATCGCCTCATGTGGTCCTTCGGTCAATCCGCAGCTCAAGAAAAAAACCGATAACCTGTTCTCAACGGCGCAGACGAAAAATTACGGCGTTTCACGTGCGTTTAAGGCCCCCATGAAATACGCCGTGGGCCAGTATGTCGTTCATGGCATGACAGAAGGCAGCGGTAATCGCTCTATTACAAAGACTTCCATCGTGGGCAAAGAGGGAAACGGCTGGGTCATGGAATTCTATTCCCTCAACAGTAAGCAGGAAGCTGTTGTGCAGATGCTCATTGTCGGCCTGGACAAGGCTGCTCAGACGGGCAATACCGACGGTATTGAAATCCAGAGGATAAAAATCAAGGACGAGAAGGGACAGGTGCAGTCTTTCGAAGGCCCCATGCTTTCCATGATGAAAAACCTGTACAAGAACAGCCTGTCTTCACTCGATGTCCAGACCGGTACGTTTTTAACGGGAAGCGCGGTGACGGTTCCTGCCGGTGTCTTTACGGGAACGTACACGATAAAATCAAAGGTGAAGCTTTTCGGGAAAACCTATACCGGTACGGGCTGGTATCATTCATCGGTTCCAATCAACGGTGTGGTTAAATCCGTCTCCGATGATGACAAGACCACCATGGTTCTCCTGGACTTCGGTACTAAAGGGGCAGTTTCTCTGTTTGACTGATCTCGCTGATAAGATGCAGACATTCAGGAAATAAAGAGATAATAATGGGGATGGAGCTGATTATTATCAGCCTCATCCCTTTGTTATACTACAATTATAAATTTCCTATGACCTATGGGCTCTTATTCGCATAACAGGGGAAAATAGAATTACCTCATGAAAATGATAACGCGATTTTCTCTCTATGGGTTTCTGAAGAATCTTGATTTTTCCGAACCATTCCTGATCCTCTTTTATCTTTCCATCGGATTGAACTTTTTCCAGATCGGCGTGCTGGTTTCATTTCTGAATATCTGCATTAATATCATGGAAGTTCCCAGCGGAGCTCTGGCCGATATTTATGGAAGAAAAAACTGCATGATACTGTCCCTGACGAGCTATATTTTCTCCTTTGCTATTTTTGCTTTTTCCGAATCGTATATTCCTCTTTTCCCGGCCGTATTCTTTTTCTCAATCGGCGAGGCTTTCCGGACGGGCACGCACAAGGCAATGATTTTCGACTGGCTCAGGAAGAATGACCGCCTTGGTGAAAAAACCAAAGTTTATGGTTTTACGCGTTCGTGGTCTAAGTATGGGAGCGCCATATCGGTTGTTATAGCGACCATAATCATTATCTTTTCAAAGAGCTACCGCTGGATTTTTATTTTTTCAATAATACCTTACATTGCCGGTGTCTGGAACATAGCCTGTTATCCCGACTACCTCAATAAAAAGCTCTCCGACAGGATCAGTATCAAACTCATTTTTACACATACTTTTGAGAGCTTAAGAACGGTTTTTGCCAGCAGTAATCTCCGGAAACTCATAGTGCAGAGCATGGGATTTGAGGGTGTCTTTGAGGTTACAAAGGATTACCTCCAGCCGATCCTGAAGGCCCAGGCTGTGGTGCTTGCCGCCTTTCTCATGCTGCCCGAGAAGGAGAGTACTGCCGTTACCGTGGGAATAATATATTTTATTCTCCATATAATCTCGGCAAACGCGTCGCTACGTTCTCATATCTTTGCCGCAAGGTTCAGGTCAGAGCAAACAGCCATTATCGCAATGATCTTCTTTGGATTTGCCCTTGCTTTTGTATCTTCGGCAGGTCTTTATCTGAAGTTATATGCTGTGGCCATTATCGCATACATTGCTTATTATGTCATACAGAATCTGTGGCGGCCCATACTGGTTGCACAATACGATGATTATGCCGAAAGCAGCCAGCAGGCATCCATCCTTTCCATTGAATCGCAGACCAAGACCGTGGGCATTACGATAATTGCTCCCGTGGCCGGTTTTATGGCGGACCGGTGGGGTATCGAGTCATCGCTGATGCTTCTCGCCATCCTGCTTCTTATACTCTGGGTTTATTCCGTGGCAGGGAGGAAAGAGAAGACCCCGGCCTCGTTATAAGTGCCAATAAACGATTCCGGGGTATGCGAATTGCCGGCTTGCGGACTAACAAAGTGGTATATTACGCCTTGTTGAAAAGAGCCTGTGCCGCTTCAACAAACTTCCGGAACTCGGCCCTTTCAAATTTTGAAGAATCATCCAGGCTGTGGCTGTTCCGGTATTCAATGAGCATTTTTATCTTCTTCATAAGGTCAGGATTGGTGGCGCCGATGAGCGAAGCCACTTCCCTGGCCCGGGTCATGAGGTTTTCTGCAGGCACCACTTCCGTGACCAGTCCCCACTCGAGAGCCCTGCGGGCATCGATATATTGGCAGGTGAGGGACATGAACTTGGCCCGCTGCTGCCCGATTTTCTGCTGCAGCAGCTGCGTCATGCCCCAGCCGGGATGAATTCCCACCTTTGCGTGGGTATCACCGAACTTGGCATTTTCCGACGCGATGAGAATGTCGCAGTTCAGGGCCAGTTCGAATCCGCCTGTCACCGCTGCTCCGTTAACCGCACCGATGATGGGCTTGTCGCAGGCTCCCATGATGTCGGGCAGCTCCTTGCCGTCACCGCGCGGATTAAAGAGATTCTCCTTACCGATGACCTGGAGATCGATCCCCGAGCAGAATGATTTGCCGTTACCGGTAATAATGGCGGCTCTTATGCCCGGTGTCTGGTCGACCTTTTCAATTGCGTCATAGAGCTGGGCCAGGAGCAGCTGCGTAAATGAATTATGCCGCTCCGGCCTGTTCAGCGTTATGATTGCGATGTTTCCTTCTTCCTGGTATAATACGGGATTTTCCATATAATGCCTCCTGTGCCATGCAAATATGCAACAGCGGCGAATATTGTAAACCACTATTTCATCTAACACAAATGGACAAATGGAGGGCTCTGACCCCTGTTATTTCTAGCTCTCCTGAACGAGGCCATTAAAAATATTGAAAGAGGAAGCTCTGACCCCAGGTTTTTTTTAATAAAAGGAAACTCCCGCTCGTGTTATTTTAAACAGTTTGTACATGAACAGGAGGATCCATAAATGCCAAGAGAACTGAGAAACATAGCCCAAGGGAAAACACACCATTGCTTTTCACGCTGCCTGAGGATGATGGACCTTATGAAAAGCAGCCATGTTCGACGATATTTTATTGAAGCAATTAAAATGGCCCAGGAAAAATATACATTTGAACTAGTCGCAGCAGAGCCCGTGGGAAATCATATTCATCTCATCCTCCGCACACTGGAAGATGAAGAAACCGTATCACGGATCATGCAATACATTAAATCACGCATTGCAGAAAAATATAACAGGGCCACGGGGAATAAAGGCCCTTTCTGGAATGAGCGGTTTGGGTCTTCTGTAATTGAGGAATCAGACAATCCTGAACAGTACCTGTTATGGCTTTTATGGTATATTGGTTACAATCCCGTTCGAAAAGGCCTGGCTCGAGATCCCCGGCAGACTACTATAAGTTTTATCAATGTATATCTTGATGAAAAATATGAGGCACCGGTTAAGATTACACGACATGTATTTTTCACCCGGTTGGGTGAGACTTTTGAACAGTGTGTGAAGGCCTTTCTGCTTTACGAAGAAGCCTATCTCAAAAGGCTGGCAATTTATTTTTGAATAAAAAGCATGGAGGGTCAGAGCTTGCTTTTCCCCCATGCCTTTTGTCAGCAAGATATCTGAAGAATCACGCCAGGAAGCCGCCGTCACAGACAATGAGGCTTCCCGTTGTGAAGGAGGCCGCATCGGAAACGAGATACAGCACGGCCCCGGCCATTTCATCGGGTTCGGCATGGCGTCCCATGGGTATCTGTTTTACCACGTAATCATAGATGGCGTCGTTGCCCATGAGCGCTTTGGAAAACTTGGTGTCCGTGAGTCCGGGCAGAAGGGCGTTGACCCGTATTTTTAACGGGGCCAGTTCCTTGGCAAAGGCCTTGGTCATGGCGATAAGCGAAGCCTTGGTGATGGAATAGACTCCCTGGAAGGGGGCCGGCTTGATGCCGTTAACCGACGATACATTCACGACCGATCCGGAGCCGCTCTGCTTCATGAGGGGGATGGCCTTCTGTATCATGAAGAAGGGACCCTTGAGATTGACATCGAAGGTCTTGTCCCATATGGCTTCATCGACGCCGTTCATGTCGCCGAAATAGGGATTGGTCGCGGCGTTGTTGACGAGGATATCAAGGCGGCCGTATTTCGCTTCGATGTCCTTATAGAGTTTTTCGATCTGCACATTCTCTCCCACATGACAGGCCATGGGTACGGCTTTGCCTCCTTCGCTGATTATGGAGTCGGCAACCTGCTGAAGAGACTCTATCTTTCTGCTCACCAGTATGACTTCCGCGCCGTAGGCGGCCAGGGTCCTGGCGATGGATTCTCCTATGCCCCGGCTTGCGCCCGTGACTAAAGCTACCTTACCGTCAAGTTTGAAATTGATCATTATTTTTCTCCTGCAATGTTTTTTTCAATATTGATTCCAGCCCACGCACCTTCATGGATGGCCTCGAGAAAGCGCCGGGGTGATATGGAGTCGCCCACGTCAGCTGTGGGAATTCCCAGCTTTTTCAGATCTTCCGACAGGCCCTTCCGGGATTTTGCGCCCAGGGCGTTGATGACCGTTACGGCCTCGATACTTTTTTCTGTACCGTCCTGCTTTTTGATTCTGACCAGGTTTTTCTCAATAGAAATGATTTCTGTTCCCAGCTCAAGCAGGGATCCGCTTTTATACAGGCGACGATGAAGCCAGTAGCCGTGGGCCGTGATGGCATTGACGGGCGGGAAAGGGGCCTTTTCAATGACCGTCACTTTCATTCCCCGCTGAATCAGGAAATCGGCCGTTTCCATGCCCACATACCCGGCCCCAAGGATGACCACGGGATCAGTGGTGACGGACTTGATTCCCGTGAGCACATCCCGTGCATCTATGACGATTGCGGTATCAATTCCCGGAATGGGAGGAACCAGTGGAGCGGCGCCCGTGGCGCAGATGACCAGATCGGGCTTTTCCTTTGCTGCCTCATCGGGGGTCAGAGCCGTGTTATATTCCGGCGTTATCCCCTTTGCAGCGAGTCGACGCAGTGCCCAGGCGAGCCACTGGCGGAGCCCTTCTTTATGGGGAGGCATACTGGCCGAGATGAGCTGGCCCCCGGGCTCTGTCCCGCTTTCAAAGATGCGGACCCCGTGGCCCTTTTCAGCGGCATACATGGCGGCCGACAAACCTGCCGGTCCGGCACCGGCAATCCACACGGTACGTGGTTTTTCGGCCGGACCGAGATCCATGCGGTATTCCTCGCCGCATTCGGGATTGAATACACACGTGGCTGATTTGAATTCGAACATGAGGCGCTCAATGCATCCCTGGTTGCAGGCTATGCAGAAGCGGATGTCATCATAGTTGCCGGCCTTGGCCTTGTTCAGGAAATCGGGGTCCGTGAGATGCTGCCGGCCGAAGCTGATGAGATCAGCGTCACCCCTGGACAAGGCATCTTCGGCCAGACGCGGGTCGTGAATCCTTCCCACGCCGATAACCGGCACGGACACCACTTCCTTTATGGCCCGGGCCCGGAACAGGTTGAAGCCCGGCTCCACATCCATGGATGCAATGGTGAGGTTGCCCGGTGTTGAGTAGACACCAAGGGACACATGGATGGCGTCCGCCCCGGCCTCCACCAGTTTCGGCGCAAGCCAGCGGGAGAATTCCAGGTCATGACCGCCTTTCACAGCCTCGTCCGATGATATGCGTATGATGATGGGAAAATCCGGTCCCACGGCTTTTCTTGTTTTTTCAAGGATCTCCAGGGCGAAGCGGGCCCGGTTTTCCGGACTGCCGCCATATTGGTCCGTGCGGTGATTGGAGAAGGGCGACAGGAACTGGCAGACCAGGTAGCCATGGGCGCCGTGAATCTCCACGGCGTCGAAACCGGCGTTTTTTGCCCGAAGAGCGGCGTCGGCGAAGGCCTGCGTCACTTTGTTTATGCGTTCTATGGTCATCTCTTCGCAGGGCTGGCGGAGGATGATGCTGGGCAGGGGAGACGGTGCTTCCGGTTTTGCTCCCACAATCCCTTCAGCGGTTTCACGCCCGGCATGATGGAGCTGGGCCGCTATAAGCGCTCCCTTACGGTGAACCGCTTCCGTAAGCCGTGTGAGCCCGGGGATAAAAGAGTCGTCCCATATGCCCACTTCGGCAGGAAATCCCTTTCCCCGGCGGTCCACGGCGAAAACCTCGGTTATGATGAGGCCCACGCCTCCGGCAGCCCGTCGTTCGAGATAGGTGATGAGCCGGTCACTCACGGTGCTGTCCGTATTGCCGTAACCCGTTCCCATGGCGGGCATGACGGCCCGGTTCTTCAGGGTCATGCCGTTTATACTGATTGGTGAAAATAATTTATCCAGATTTTTTGTCATCATATAATCCTTTATGATATTATTTTTGTCCCATGAGAAAATCCGGCCTTAGAAAGGCGGGATCGGGATAGGTGTAGAATCCCCGACCTGTTTTGCTTCCCAGGTGTCCCTGGTCCACATAGCCTTTGAGAAAGGCGGCATTTCTTTTTCCCTGGTTATTATTGGTAACATTGGCCCAGTAATCGGTGATTTTATACACGGTGTCGATACCGATCTGGTCCATGAGCGCAAAGGGGCCCAGTGGCGAGCGCATGACGCCGACGAAAGAGCGGTCGATGTCCTCAATGGAGGCAACATCGCGCGCAGCCAGGGTCAGAGCCGAGGCCAGGAGCATCATGAACATGGCGTTGAAGACATAGCCATTGTTTTCCTTGTGCATGACGATGGGTATCTGTTTTATGGACAGGGAAAAATCATAGAGCAGGTCCACGATCTCTTTCGCTGTTCCCGGGTGGGGCATGATATCGACTACTGGGGCCATCTGGGCGTCATGAAAATGCAGGGCGGCGAATCTTTCGGGCCTGCCCGTGGCTGCGGCGAACTGTGACGGGAGCAGTGAAGAGGTGTTCGTGGTGAAGATGGTGTGGACAGGACATATTGCATTGAACTGCCCAAATACTTTGCCTTTCAAATCAGGATCTTCGGGTATGGATTCACTGACCAGGTCGGCATCACTCCCGGCCTTTTCCGCCGAGGAGGTTGCTGTTATGCGCGCCATGACTGCGGGAACATCATCTTCTTTCAGCTGGTTTCCACGGACAAGACGCCTGGCGATTTTCTGAATGCGCAGCATGGCCTTTTCCAGCAGTTCATCTTTTATGTCGTAGAGAACCACGTTATACCCGTTCAGGGCGCACTGAAGGCCGATCTGCTGGCCCATGGTGCCGCTGCCGATTATCAGCACTTTTTTAATATCATTGACATTCATGACTTTACTCCTTTAACCTTTACAGGTCCGATTTTTCTGTAATAGAAAGGGCGAAGCCCTCAAGTATTTTCACGGCATGAATGAGCATGGCAAAGCGCTTATCCTTTGTCTGGCCGTGGAAATATCGATAATATATCTGCTGCGCGATGACTGCCAGCCGGAACAGGCCGAAACAGAGATAATAATCGAAGTTGTCTATTTTTCTGCCGGTGATATCACCGTAGAGATCGACCTGTTCGTTTCTCGTCAGCATGCCTTCGAGATTCGTGGGCATCATCCTGATCATCTGGACAACCTTCGGGTCGTTCATTTCAACCCAGTAGGCCAGGCTGTTTCCCAGGTCCATGAGGGGATCACCGATGGTGGCCATCTCCCAGTCAAGGATGCCCGTTATTTCCAGTGGATTGTCGGGATTCAGCACGGCATTATCGAGCTTATAGTCGTTATGGATGATGGTGGGTCGGTCCGTGTCGGGAGGCATTTTGACATGGAGCCATTCCATGACCTTTTCATAATCGGGTGCGTCTTCGGTGCGGGCATCGCGGTATCGCTTACTCCAGCCCTCGACCTGTCGCTGCACATAACCTTCCGGTTTTCCGAAATCATCAAGCCCGACTGCCTTATAATCGATGCTGTGGAGTTCACAGAGCACCTTCACCAGGTTTTCACTCAGGGTCCGGGCTTCGTCGGGCGGCAGGATCATCCCCTCGGGAAGATCTTTTCTGAAAATGATACCCTTCAGGCGCTCCATGACATAGAAAGGAACATCCATAACCGCCGGGTCTTCGCAGTAGGCCAGCGCCTCGGGACAATATCTGAAGTGCGGCTTCAGTGTTTTCAGGATGCGGTACTCACGCAGCATATCATGGGCGCTCTTGGCCTTTTTCCCGAAGGGGGGCCTGCGCAGCACCAGTTCGCGGTCTCCGAACTTCACCAGGTAGGTGAGATTGGAAAAGCCGCTGGGAAACTGGCTGATTTCTATCTGCCCCTGGAGACCGCTGAGGGTATCCCGGAGATATGCCTCTACCTTTGAGGCGTCCAGCTCTTCACCCTGCCGGACATTGATGGCTTTATCGATGGCGCTCATGTCTGCCTCCTTAAATACGTTTCAATAAAGCTGATTAAATAATCAGCGTACTCGTCGACGGATATGTTTCTCCGCTTGTATTTCCATCGCTTGAGATACCAGTCCTGCATCATGGCCTTGATGACCGATGCCGTGAGACGGGTATCGATATCGGTAAAGATATCCTGGTCGATACCCTCTTTGAGAATATCAATAATCATGCCTTCCGTGAGAAGTTCGCTATCAATGGAGAAGGTTCTTGATTCTTTGCTGAAATTCTTTGTTTCCATGAAAAGAAAATAGAACCAGTACTGCATTGCTTCACTCAGATAGAGATGGGTCTTCACCATGGCATGGAGCTTTTCCCGGACAGTTCCGCATTTTTCCAGTTCGTCCCGGAGAATTCTCTTCATGGTGAGCTGCCCGTGTTTCTGAATGAGCAGGAGCAGCTCGTCCTTGCTGGCGAAATAGGAATAGAGGGCCCCCATGCTGAGACCGGAATCGGCGCTGAGATCACGGAGACTCATGGCGTTAAAACCTTTCTCATTGCTCAGTTTCAGTGTACTGTTCACAATAATAGAAAGGTTTTTAACGGCAACGGCCTCTTTTTTAATTTTGATCCGTTCACGGTTCTGGTTAAAATACTCGCGGCAGATGTCCTCAACCGCGGTAGCATAATCGGCAATAAAAGTTTTAAAGGTCATGGTCTGGCAATCCTCGTCCTACTTACCGTTTCTCCCGTATCTGTTCAGATAGCGACGGGCGAAGGAGGCCTTGTGTACCTCGTCGGCGCCGTCATAGATTCGGGCGGCCCTTTCATGCCGGTAGAAGAATGCCAGGATAGTGTCATCGGTCATTCCCAGTCCGCCGTGAACCTGGAGCGCCCGGTCGATGACATGCTGCATGGTGTTGGCCACGACAAATTTTATCAGGCTCACCTCGTCACGGGCTTCCTTTGCCCCCACGGTATCAATCTTCCATGCCGCGTGCAGGGTCATGAGCCGCGCGGCCTGGATTTCCGCGGCGGAGTCGGCCACCCACTGCTGTATGATCTGCCGTGTGGCCAGGGTCTTGCCGTCGGGAGATATTTTTCTCTCGGAGGCGCGCTGACACATGAGATCCATGGAACGCTTGCAGATACCGAGCCAGCGCATGCAGTGATGGATGCGTCCCGGCCCCAGGCGGTCCTGGGCAATAACGAAGCCCTGGCCCTCGGCGCCCAGGAGGTTTTTCTGCGGTACACGGCAGGACTGGTACAGAATCTCGCCGTGGCTGGCATAATCGTCACCGCTATGACCCATGACGGGAATATTTCTCACCAGGTTAAATCCCGGCGTGTTCGTGGGGACGATGATCATGCTGGCTTGGAGATACATGGGAGCCTCGGGGTTTGTCACGGCCATGACAATGGCAAATTCCGATCCGTCGGCGGCCGTGGTGTACCATTTATGGCCGTTGATGATGTAATCGTCGCCGTCTTTTACAGCTGTTGTTTCCAGCATGACGGGATTGGAGCCCGGCATGTCCACTTCGGTCATGGAGAAACAGCTGCGTATATCGCCGCCGGCCAGGGGCTTCAGGTATTGTTTCTTCTGCTCCTCCGTGCCGTGGGTGTGAAGAATTTCAATGTTTCCGGCGTCGGGAGCCTGGCAGCCGAAGACGTAGTGCCCCAGTGGTGTCCGGCCCAGGGATTCGGAGACGAGGCCGTGATCGACCAGGTTAAGCCCCATGCCCCCCAGTTCTTTCGGGATCTGAGGGCCCCACAGTTCCATCTGTTTCACCATTTTTCTTTTTTCCTTCAGGACGGGAACCATCTCACTGAAATTGTGAGTGATGAATTCCGGCTCCAGGGGAATCAGTTCCTTATCGACGAATTCATCGATCATTCCCAGAATGGTCTGCATTTTGTCGCTAATCGTAAAATCCATGACGGCCTCCTTAATTTTTCATTGTTCGGTACTGCTTTATCTGTATGTTATGAGTTCCCTGTCTCCCGTCAGTTCAAGATGACACACATCATTGAAACTCATGAGAGAAAAGCGGTCCTCGGTGCATTTGAACCGGCTGACCGATGTATTGATGATCTGCCATGTGAGTCTCATGGACTCTTCATCGGAAATATGCAGAGCCATCATCACTGCCGCGGCAATTGGACCGCCCGAGGTGAAAACGGCGATATTTTTCCCCCGGCCGAAATGCTTCATAATTTCATTGATCCCGCTGTGAACGGCATCACGGAAACTCCGGTAAGGAAGAAGTTCCCCGGGGTGGTTCCCGGAAATCCAGCGCAGCATGGATAGCTCGAAAATTTTCTGAAAGGATGTTCTGCTGGTAAATAGACGGTCCACATCATACTTCAGCGATGGGTCCTCGGTCAGGAGGAGGGGCACCAGGGTGGTGAGAACAGCTCTTGAATCATATTCATTGAAGGCATCGTTGAGATACATGCGCGGAGCGTTCATACCCTTTTCACCACTGAGGCGCAGGATTTCACTGGCTGTTCCAATCTGTCTCTCCAGGGTCCCCGTATAGATAACGTCAAAGGCAACTCCCGTATGCATGAAATGCTGTCCCAGCAGGGATGCCTGCATGATGCCCCGTTCGCTGAGACGGTCATAATTCTCTTTCCCGAAGGAGGCCTGCCCGTGCCGTATGAAGTACAGTGTACTCATAAGTAATTTTTTCCTCTATTTTGAACACATTGTCTAATATATACATGTTTAGGGCAGGTGAATATGCTTGTCAAGAAAAAATATAGCGAGCGTTCGTTTTTTTTCTTGCAATATTTCCAATCCCTTCTATATTTTGCTCACAGACGCAAGAAAAAAAAAGCGAGGTTTTTCAATGACACGATCCTTCCTGCATACATTAATGAATCCCAAATCCATTGCCACGGCAGGGGCCGGCAATAATGTTATGAAAATGGGGACCATGCATCTCCTGAGTATTCTGAAAGACGGTTATAGCGGGAAGGTCTATCCGATACATCCCAATGATGAGATTGTGCTGGGTCAGAAAGCGTATAAATCACCGCTTGACCTGCCGGAAGCGCCGGAACTGGTCCTGTTTATCCTGCCCTCGAATCAGCTTCTGCCGGTTTTTGAGGATTTTGGGAAAAGGGGCACTAAATATGCCATCGTTATAACGGCAGGTTTCAGGGAAACGGGTTCCGAGGGCCGGGTACTGGAAAAAAAGCTTGTTGATATTGCCGACAAATACGGCATGCGTTTCATAGGGCCTAACTGCATGGGGATTATCAACACTGAAATATCCCTCAATACCACGGTTGTTCCTCTTCAGTCGCCGCCGGGTCTCCTGGGATTTGCTTCCCAGAGTGGTACCTATGTGACGCAGTCCCTTCCCTATCTCGCGAAAAAGGGCATCCGTTTCAGTAAGGCCATCAGTGTGGGGAATCAGGCCAATGTGAATATCATAGATGCCCTGGAATATCTCGGTGAAGATGAGCAGACCAGGGCTATATCGCTGTACATCGAGGCCTTGAGCGATGTGGACCGCTTTCTTGAAACGGCCCGGAGAATAACACAGCTTAAACCGGTCCTTGCTCAGTACATCGGCGGATCCGAGGCCGGGGCAAGATCGGGCTTAAGTCACACCGGAGCCATGGCGGGGCCCGATCATCTCTACGACGGGTTATTCAGGCAAGCGGGAATAATCCGTGTTCATTCCATTGAGGATCTCTACGGCTTCGGATGGGCCCTGGCGACGCAGCCTCCACTCAGAGGAAACCGTATCGGCATAGTTACCAATTCGGGCGGACCGGGTTCGGCCGTGGCCAATACCTGTGAGACAGCAGGCTTCAGCATACCTGCTTTCAGTGAGAACCTGCAGGAGCAGATCAAGCCTCTCATGCCGGCTCATGCCCCGGCGGGAAATCCAGTTGATCTTACCTTTGCCATGGATATAAATATTCTAGCCCATACTATACCGGAACTGGTCATGAAAAGCGGCGAGGTGGATGGTGTTGTTCTCCATGGGGCCATGTCCTCGGGGTTCATGAAGGTATTGTCGAAGAATCTCAAAACGGTTCTCGGCGACAAACCCGTCAATGATGTGGTAAAACTTTCGGAGAGCCGGGATCTCTCGGAGAATATGCAGCTTCCATTTAAATACGGCATTCCTTTGATAGTATCGTCGTTTTTTGACCGTGATGACCATTATACCGACTGTTTTATGGAAAATAATATTCCCGTCTACGAAGCACCTGAAAGGGCGGCTCTGGCCATGGGGATGCTTTTGAAGTATAAAAAAATCCGGGAGCGGAAGACGGGAAACGGCACTACCGCAGGGAATCCCTCCAGCGAAGCCCTGGAAATTATAAGGAAGGCTGTGAGCCAGAATCGGGTCGCCCTTGATGAATATGAGGCCAAGCGTCTTCTTACCTCCTACGGGATTCCCGTTTCCCGGGAGTTTCTGGCCGCCGGGGAAAAGGAACTGGCGGAAATCGGGGGAAAACTCAGCTTCCCCGTGGCCGTTAAGGTCTGTCATCATGAGATCATGCACAAGACCGAGCGGGGACTGGTCCATCTGGGAATAAAGGACAGCACAGGCATGATAGAGGCTTTCAGGAAGATACGGGCCGAGGCCGGTGAGGATGTTCCCGTCCTTGTGAGCGAGATGGTTCCGGGCAAGAGGGAGTTCCTGGCCGGTATACTGCGGGAGAAGAATTTCGGCACCTGGACCGCTTTTGGCGTGGGCGGTATTTTTACCGAGGCCCTGAAAGACGCGGTGTACCGCCTTTCTCCGCTTTCAGTCGAGGAGGCCCGGGAGATGATCGGCGATATCAGGCTCTCATCCCTCCTGGGTGATTTCAGGAAAATGGGTCCGGTTAATATTGATTCTCTGGCGGCAGTCCTGCAGCGCCTCAGTATGATACCGCTCATTCATCCCGAGATTCGGGAGATCGATATCAATCCCTTAATTATCTGCGGCAGCGAACCCGTGGTGGTCGATTCGCTCATCGTCCTGGGGAACTGATGAAGATACTGGTGTGCATAAAACAGGTCCGCGATGACACATCGCCGATTATGATCGGTTCGGAAGGAAAGGATTACCTGGACGACGGGAACACGGTTTTCAGGATGAACCGGCTCGATGAATACGCCCTGGAAGAGGCAATCCTTATCCGTGAGAAAAATAAGGGAATCGTGGTTGATGCCGTATCCGTGGGACCGGACAGGGCCAGGGCCGTTGTCCGGAAAGCCCTGGAAAAGGGTGCCGATAATGGCTTTCATATTGTAACAGGGGAAGCTGCATATGCCCCTCCCCTAGTCACGGCTGCACTCCTGGCGTCCTTTGCACGGTCTGGGGATTACGATCTTATTCTTACGGGCGTCATGTCCGAGGACGATATGAACGGCCAGACCGGTTCAATGCTGGCCGGATTCCTGGGGCTGCCCTGCGCGGTTTCGGTTATAGAGGAAGAGATCAACGGAAACGCCTTTATTGATGTTACTTCAGAACTGGAGGGCGGTATGCGGGAGCAGGCCGTCATATCCATGCCCTGCGTGCTCACCATCCAGTCAGGAATAAACCGGCCCCGGTACCCGTCCCTCTCCAATGTCCTGCGGGCAAAAACCCAGGAAATTATTACCAGGGACGGAACAGAGCAGGCTGAGCAGGACGGGGGAATGGCACAGGTCACACTCTCCTATCCGGTAAAAACGGGCCGCGGAATTATCCTGGACGGTACGCCCGAAGAAAAGGCGATTCAACTCCTGGATATTCTTCATGAGAAGGCCCTGGTATAGAAGCAATGGAAATGGACGGAAAAAGTACTATCAGATATCTCCTGGTCATCGAGACCCTGGAAGGAAAGATAAACCGCGAGAGCCTGGAGACCCTGGGCTTCGCTCTTTCCTTTCACAATACGATCGATAACTGCGTCCTGGTCATTGCCGGCGAGGGAATTACGCAAACAGCCGGATCCCTGGCAGCGGCCTGGGGACTCGATGTCGTTGTATTCGATGACCCGGCATTCCGCTATCCCAACGGAGACCTGCTGGCCGCGGCACTCGTTGAGACCATAAAGAAATATAATGCCGGGAGCGTTGTTCTGCTCCATACGATTACCGGTGTCCATGCCGCTTCACGGGCAGCCGCTACGGCGGGCATGGCCTGTATAACTGCCGTGGAATCAGTGACCCGGGAAGGAGAATCGACGGTATTTCAGCGGTGCCTGCAGTACGGGAAAATCAGGGCATCGATAATGCTTCAAAGTGATAGGTGTATCCTGACCATACTTGCCGGTTCATTTACAGCTCCTGAGCCGGGAGATTTTCGAAAAACGCCGGGGACTGTCTATGATGATAAAATCGGGCGCAGTGCGTCTTATTCACCCCGGAGTATTGAACGGGCCGAGAGCAGCCGGTCCCTGGATGAGGCGGAAGTCATCGTGTCCGCGGGCAGGGGAATCGGAAAAGAAGAAAACCTGGAGATGATCCGTGACGTGGCGAAGATATTTTCCCGGTCTGCCGTGGGTTCGTCGCGTCCCCTCTGCGACCTGGGTTGGCTTCCCTACGGGCAACAGGTGGGCTCGACGGGAAAAACCGTATCGCCGAAGCTGTATCTGGCCTGCGGTATCTCAGGAGCCAGTCAGCACCTGGCCGGCATGAAGAGCTCGCAGATCATTGTGGCCGTGAACCGTGACCCTAATGCCGCAATATTTTCCTTAGCGGATTACGGCGTGGTGGAGGATTTGACGGTTTTTCTCCCCCTCCTGGCGGAGAAGTACCGGGACGGAAAGTGGTTGAAGAAGTAAGAAGGGGCATGGATAAACGCCATATCAGTACGATTCTGATCATAAAAAACATGAGGTTGAAGGAATGAAATCAATGGAGGAAAAAACAGCCGTGATTACCGGCGCGGCATCGGGAATCGGCAGAGCCCTGGCCGTACAGCTTGCGGCTGAAGGATGTGCCCTGGCCATAGCCGATGTGAACGATAAGGGCCTGAAAGAGACTGCCGACCTGGTGAAGGGTGCCGGTGTAGATGTCATGACGGCTAAGCTCGATGTGTCCGTTGAAAAGGATGTGAATAAATTTGCCGCCGCCGTGATGAAGCGCTTCGGCTCCGTGGATATCGTCATCAATAATGCCGGTGTCAATCATAACGGCAACATGATGGACGCCTCAATTGAGGATTTTGAGTGGATTTTCAGCATTAACTTCTGGGGTGTTGTGTACGGCACAAGGGCCTTCCTGCCCCATCTTGTAAAGCGTTCTGAAGCGAGCCTCGTCAATATATCCAGTCTCTTTGGTCTGCTGAGTGTTCGGAAGCAATCGGCCTATTGCGCCACAAAGTTTGCTGTCCGGGGTTTTACCGAGGCCCTGCGCCAGGAGCTGAGAGCCACGGGTGTTGCCGTAACCTGTGTGCATCCCGGAGGGATAAAGACTAATATTGCCCATACGGCCCGCATATCAACGGCAGGAGGGCGCGGTTCAAAACAGGACCAGGAAAAGCTGATAAAGCTTTTTGACAGGGTGGCAGCCACGAGTCCTGAAGAGGCGGCACGTGTCATTATCGACGGCATTAAAAAGAAAAGTACCCGGGTTCTCATAGGGAAAGACGCGAAGCTCGGTTCCCTGGTTCTGCGCCTTTTCCCCGCTATCTATGACAGGGTGTTGGAAAAGATATTGTAAAAGATCACGCCGGGCGGCTATTCTATCGGTGTGTTTTCAGTTATTTTCCTGAACGATATAGAGTTTTTCCGACCGGAACATCTGCACGGGAGCAATGACTGTTTCATTATAGGGAATAGACGCACCGTAGCGTTTTTTCATGAGCTGCCGGACTTTTGGATGTGTCAGGTCAAAATCCCTGAGTTTCTGCAGTTCCCCAACCTCGATATGGGCGGCGCGCTTATAGACTTTCCACACGAGTTCGGAACAGTATATGCGCGCGTCGCTCCAGAGAAAGGCGCTGTCATAATTTTTCCCCAGGAAACCTGTCGCTATTCCTTTCATCTTTCGTATCACCTGGGGGGTCAGAGCCTCATCCCTGTTTTTAAGACGTTTTATTACAAAATGTCCGTTGAGGCCCCGGCTTGTGAACTGGCGGAGCGGGGTTATCTTCACGGGTTGAACCGCCTCATAGACATAAGAATCCTTTCCCTTTTTAAATATGATGCCCATGTGTGTGTATCGTGATTTTGTCGCCAGCTTTAATTCCTCGCCCTGGAGGGATTGTGATTCCTGGAAGATAATATCGCCGTCGAGCAGTACGGGTTTTTTCCCGCTTATGCATGTTGAGGATAAAAAGAAAAATATCATGATGAAAGAGAGGGCTTTTTTGTTCATGGGATACTTCCTGAATTTTTGCAATATCATCTGATGACCTGAGTATTCCCATATGGTATGGCACGCCTTTCATTTTTCAATACATTTTTGCCTTGATCCATTTATTGAATCACTCTCAATAATTGTCTTGCTTTTATGGATTATACCGGTGATCCTTTCTGCCGTATCGACGCGAGGAAACTGAAGAGGAAACTGAAATGAACAATAATAAAACAAAAAGCCCCTTTATAAGCGATCTCCGCGATCTTGATCCGCGCGTTCATATCACTTTCTGGCTGGTAACCCTCATTATGGTCCTTCTTCTCAGCCAGCAGAATCTCGATTCACCCAACCTGACGCAGATAGGCAAAAGCTTCGGCCTCGATCCCGGTAATATACGATTGTTCATCGGGGGTAAGGCCTACCTGGGAACAACTATCGTATCGTCCATTGCTCTTATCATCTTCGGCTATCTCACGGACAAGGTGAACCGAAAGACGCTGCTGGTCATCTCGGCTGCCATAAGCGGCGCAGCATACCTGGTCGCTCCCTTTGCCGTTACCGTGGATCAGTATATCATCATGCGGTCCGCTGCCGGTGTAGGTATCGGCGGAATCGTGCCGGTCATGTTTTCCATAACGGGGGATATATTCACGGAGCGGAGCCGGGCGGCTGCATCGGGCGTCATCATGGTGATAATCAATATGGGCATCGGATTCGGATTTGTGCTGGGAAGCGTGGCAGGACCGGAAAACATGCTGGGCTGGCGCGGATCTTTTTTTCTCCAGAGCATTCTTTTACTCTGCGTGGTGGCACTGTTCCTGGCATACGGCAGATTTCCCCTGCGCGGCCATGCGGAAAAGAGCCTTCATGACAGGCTGGCAGAAGGTAAAAGGGAATATAAGGAGCGAATCAAGCTTTCGGACGTAAAAAACATTCTGACGAATCCCACCAATCTGGTTTTCATTTTTGCCAGTTTCTTTGCCACTTTTTCCGGCGGCTTTGTGCAGCGCTTCATGGTGGATGCCTATGCCACGCATGGGGGCATATCGGAAATGGCCGCGGCCCTTTTTCTCATGCTGGTCCTTTCGGGTACCATCATCGGCGATATGCTGGGGGGATTTTTCGGTGATTTTCTCAGAAAGAAGAACAGGGTCTATCCAATATATTTCGCCCTTACCGTGCCTGTTGCGGGGACCTTTCTCCTGTTTCTCTTTTTTTCACTTCCTCTGACCGGGGGCTTTGCCTTCCCACAGGTCCTTCTGCCTGTGTTGATCGGTTTTACCGGTGCCGCCCTTATCGAGGTGCATATCCCCATTCAGAAAGCGATGATGCTGAATGTTAATGTTCCCGAGAACCGCGGCACCATTTCAGCCATTATTCAGACCAG
This sequence comes from Spirochaetae bacterium HGW-Spirochaetae-1, assembly GCA_002839375.1. NCBI lineage: Bacteria > Pseudomonadati > Spirochaetota > Spirochaetae bacterium HGW-Spirochaetae-1. The sequence continues at coordinate 315,054 of PGXY01000004.1, forward strand.
CGCACAGATGGGATTCGGCGCCGGCGCATACCTGATTTCCCTCATGGGTGTACGCGTAGCCGCTCTGTTGAACAGGGAACACACTCCTTTTTTTGATTTTCAGTTTGCCGCGCTTCTGTGGCTTATCCCCATCCTGTCCTGGGCATTCATCATATTTACGGGAAGACGCGACGAGGATCGCGCCGCAGCCCTTATCGGGGAAAGGGCGAAGAAACTGGAAGGCAACGATAGTGATCAAACCTGATTTAGTATTGACAGACATTCCGGTAGTAATAAAAAGACATTCATTTATTTATTGTTGTTCACGAAAGAGGTGATGAAGTGATAGGGGAATTTTTTGGAAATATAATCGGATGGTACATGAGCAATATCAACTACGGAACAGTGATTTTCCTCATGGCCGTAGAGAGCTCCTTCATCCCTTTTCCATCCGAGGTTGTGATTCCCCCGGCAGGATGGAAGGCGGCCCAGGGAGAGATGAACCTCCTCCTTGTCATTGTTGCCGGCACTGTGGGAAGCATGATCGGCGCTCTTTTTAACTATTACCTGGCCATACTGGCCGGGAGAAAAATCATCTATGCCTTTGTCGACACAAGACTTGCCCGGGCTCTCATGCTCAGCCGCGAGGGCGTGGAAAAGGCGGAGTTGTTTTTTAACCGGTATGGGAATATCTCCACGTTCACGGCGCGTCTGATTCCGGCAGTAAGACAGCTCATATCCATCCCGGCCGGTCTTGCCCGCATGCCCCTGAAGAACTTTCTTCTGTATACCCTGGCCGGTTCCCTGACGTGGAACATCATTCTCGGTCTTATGGGATATTTCCTTTACTCACAAAAGGAATTGCTTGAGGAGTATTATCGCGAACTGACCTATGCCGGCATATTCCTCGCGCTGGCTGTCAGCGCATATATATTATGGTCCGCAATGAGGAAAAAATCCGGAAATAACAGTACGGCAGATTAAAAGGCCGCATCACCTGAAATATTTTATTATTATTGAAGGAAAACTGAAACAAATCGAGATGACTTATTAACAAATACAATGGTAATGCCGTAAAGGTATTCGATAAAGATCATACTATGATACATTATAGACGGAAGTCATTAACGCTGCTTTTTTCGCTGCTTATCGCCTGTTCAATTTCGGCGGTTCAGAGGGCCTATGCTGACAGCCCGCGTGATTCAGCGTCATCCCTGGGTGAAATTCAATACGATGAATATTCAGTTTTCAAAAAGGTTGACTCATCATCTTTCAGCTTCAAGCCCAGGGTCTTACAATCAGCCGGCCTTTTCCCCAGTCCATTTTATATCGGTAATTCCAATCATGCCGTCTTTAAAAAACGTATATTTCAATACTATCAGAACGCACAGCATAAAAAATTCGTAATCCGCTCCAAGGGAACATTCTTCTAACCACCTCCCTCACATAACAGCATTTTGCTGAACCAGTGTCATTTATTTTCTGCCGGCAGCGGCACATGAAGCTTTATATAATGACCGGTTCATGCCCTTTTCAGTACTGTTTTGTTGGAAAGGCCGATCGCTGAAATTGTATAGCCGCGGCCCTTCAATTGACGGAAATATCAAACATATGAGGAAGAATGCCATGCTGGATTTAATACTGTATATACTGTTCGGGTCCAAATTTGAGAGAGAGATGAAGAGAATACGACCCATCGTCAATAGAATCAATTCCCTTGAAGCGGAAATGAAAAAATTGTCTTCCGATGAAATGAAAGCCAAAACCGGGGAATTCCGGGACAGGCTGAAAGGCGGAGCTAGCCTGGAGAGCCTGCTCCCCGAAGCCTTCGCTTTGGTACGTGAGGCTTCGGTGCGAACTCTGGGCATGCGGCCATTTGATGTGCAGCTCATCGGGGGAATCGTTCTGCACGAAGGCCGTATCGCCGAGATGAAGACCGGTGAGGGCAAAACACTGGTGGCTGTCATGCCGGCCTACCTGCATGCCCTGACGGACGAGGGCGTTCATATCATCACGGTAAATGACTATCTTGCCCGCCGGGATGCGCAATGGGTGGGGAGGATATACACGTTTCTCGGCCTCTCGGTCGGCGTCATCCAGCAGGATATGGATGTCCGCCAGCGGCAGATTGCCTATAACTGTGATGTCGTATATGGCATGAACAGCGAGTTCGGCTTTGATTATCTGCGCGACAACATGGCGGTATCGAGGGCATACCGCGTGCAGCGCGGCCATGTGTATGCGATCGTCGATGAAGTTGATTCAATTCTCATAGACGAGGCCCGGACTCCCCTCATAATTTCCGGACAGGCCCCTGATTCTCAGAAGAACTATATCCTGGCCGACGGCATTGTTTCCAGGCTGAAGCCGGGAGCGGATTACGAAATCAGGGAAAAAGAGCATACTGCACTGTTCACTGAAGAGGGTGTCAGGCGCGCCGAAGGTATGCTGCATGTTGATAATTTATATGACGTCGATAACTTAGGGCTTGTTCATTGCATCGGCCAGGCACTCAAAGCACATGGCCTCTTTAAGCGTGACGTAGATTATATTGTCGAAGGGGGCCAGGTTCTCATAGTAGACGAATTCACGGGGCGCGTTATGGCAGGACGCCGTTATTCCGACGGACTCCACGAGGCGCTGGAAGCCAAGGAGGGCGTAAAAATAGCCCGTGAGACCATGACGCATGCCACGATAAGTTTTCAGAACTATTTCCGAATGTACAAGAGACTTGCCGGCATGTCGGGCACGGCGGATTCTGAAGCCTTCGAGTTCAGAATAATTTATAATCTTGATGTGGTCGTTATACCGACAAATGAGCCCATGATACGGAAGGACCATACGGACCAGGTATTCATGACCGAGGCTGAAAAATTCGAAGCAGTGGCCCGTGAAATCGGAGATATGGCTAACAAGGGACGGCCTGTACTGACAGGAACGGTCTCCGTGGAGAAATCGGAAAAACTCTCACGAATCCTGAAAAGCAGGGGCATCCGTCACAATGTCCTTAACGCAAAGAATCATGAAAGAGAAGCGGCTGTCATAGCTGAAGCAGGGAGACCCGGGGCAGTTACTATCGCCACCAACATGGCGGGCAGGGGGACGGACATCGTTCTGGGAGGAAGCAGGACGTATATCGATGAACTGGAGGCGTATGAACCGGTTATTGATAAGGCCGCCTGGGATGATTTCCGGGGACTGGTTTTAAAGGATGACTTAGACGCGGCAGTGGCTGTCTATGACAGGATGCCCGGCGAGGAACGGCAGAAAGCCGAAGAGATCATTAAGAAGGCCTATGAATGGGACGGGAATCACCGCGCGGTTGTCGAGGCCGGCGGGCTTCACATCATAGGCACTGAACGCCATGAAGCAGGCCGTGTGGACAACCAGCTGCGGGGCCGGTCCGGCCGTCAGGGGGACCCAGGTTCATCACGCTTTTTTATTTCCCTGGATGACAGCATTGTGCGGATATATGGAGCGAAGGATCTGCCGCATGTGTTGAAGGGAATAACGGCGGTGAAGGGAGAATCGATATGGAGCAGTGATGTTTACCGGTTGATTGAAAAGGCTCAGAAAGGCGTGGAAAAAAGAAATTTTGAGATACGGAAGCATCTGCTTGATTATGATGAAATAATGAATACGCAGCGGCTCTATATCTATGGTCTCCGCGACAGAATCATTGACGGGAATGATATTTCCGGCGATGTTATGCGTCAAATAAAGGATCTCTGCAGAAGAGAATTTGAGCCGTATCTTGATAATAAACATAATAACCATGTCGTATATGAGGAAATAGATCGCTGGCTCAGGTCCATGCTCGGTCTGGATATGGCGGCATTATCCATTCTTCCCGATAGTCTCACCATGGAGGAACTATCGGGCATAATTGAAGAAAGGATCATAAGGCAGTATGCAGAAAAGAAGGAGGCGCTGGGCGCCGGCGTACTGAGCCGTGTTGAGGGAATGATAACCCTGCGGACCATTGACGCTTTATGGGTAGAGCACCTGCTGGCTATGGATGAGCTACGGGAGGGAATCTGGACCGCAGGGTACAGCGAGCGCGATCCCCTGGTAGAATACAGGATACAGGGATCACTGCTTTTTGACCAGGTTATGCGGAATATTGAACAGGGAGTCGTTCAATTTATACTCAGGATGCCCGCGGAAGCAATGGCGGAAATGGCCCGGCAGGATACCGGTGACGGGACGGGCGATGTGGAATTCACAGGTAAGGAGTATGCGTCGGATAACAAGAAGATGAAATATTCCGAGGGCAGTTATGCCGGTGATAAAGAGCCGGGGAAGGGGAATAGTGGCAACAAGGTCCGTATTACCACGGGAGGCGTTGAGCGGAAAAGCTCCCGGCGGGCGAAACGGCGGTGAGAGACAATACCGACGGACCGGGGATATGTATGTGTGTACACTTCCCCGGCACCGGGGGGAAACAATGAGTACGGAAATATGCGGTCGATAACGAAAAAATGGTGTCGCATAACAAGAGTTAATTTCTGGAATGCATGAGTCTCAGAAGTTTATTTTCAAGGATTTTTTTATCGATGGGTTTTGAAATATAGTCGTCGCACCCATTGAGTATGAACCGCTCCTCGTCTCCCTTCATGGCATAGGCTGTCTGGGCTATAACGTGAATTCCCTTCATGGCCTCATTCCGCCGTATCCGCACAAGGGCTTCCTCGCCGCCCATGACCGGCATCTGCATGTCAAGCAGCAGGACATCATAGTCTTTGTCGGCGAGCATCTCCAGGGCTATTTTTCCGTTCCCGGCCATGTCGCACCGGAATCCCAGCTTCTCGATCATCATTCGCAGTACGCGCTGATTGATTTCATTGTCTTCGGCTACGAGTATTTTCAGGTCATATATGGTTTCTGTTTTCGTTGAAGACGATTCTGGCGGCGGGACGGGCAAGGTGTCCCGGGTTTCCGAGCCGGGCATCCCGGGACGGCTTTCATCGTACTCCTCGACTGCTTCTGGCATGGGAATGGTGACGGAAAAAACTGATCCACTGCCCGGTACGCTTTCAACGGTGATGGAGCCTCCCATGAGCTGTATGAGCTGACGTGAAATGGCCAGCCCCAGACCTGTTCCGCCGAATCCGTTGCTGATGGTATCATGAGCCTGTTTGAAGGCCGTGAATATATCCTCCTGTTTTTCTTTTTCGATACCGATGCCCGTATCTGCGATGGAAAAGGAGACAAGACCGTCAGAGTATTGAACCGTGATAGTGATACTGCCTTTCTCGGTGAATTTAAAGGCATTCCCCAGGATATTGAGAAGCACCTGCTTCAGGGAACGCTCATCACCAAGAACGGAAGAGGGCATCTCTTCAGGAAGCTTGATGAGATATGTCAGGCCTTTTTCGCGAGCCATGGAATTGAACATTTCCTTGATGGATTTGAGCGTGTTAACGATATTGAAAGGCCTGTAGAGCAGATCATGCTTTCCCGCCTCGATTTTCGACAGGTCCAGAATACCGTTTATAAGCTCCAGGAGGATATTGCCTGATTTTTTCATGACTTCCAGGATATTGATTTTTGCCCGATCCGTTTCATCCTGGAGAAGTATATCGGTGAAGCCGATAAGGGCATTCATGGGTGTCCGGATCTCGTGACTCATGTTGGCGAGAAAGTGGCTCTTGGCCCGGTTTGCCTTTTCTGCCTCCAGCTTTGCCTCCAGGAGTTGCCGCTCAAATTTTTTATTATCGGTCATGTCGGTCATGAGACCCACAACGCACTGCGGTTCTCCCTGCTTGTCGCGCAGCAATACCGTTGTGCACAGGGTGGGCACCACGGTTCCTTCCTTGTTTATGAAGGAAAGCTCGCCGCGCCAGTACCCCGTTTCCAGTATTTCCTCAAAGGCCTTCTCCCGCTTTGATAATTCATCGGGGGGATAGTTATCGTGGAAATCCTTGCTGAGAAGCTCCTCTTTTGTATATCCTCTGAGTTGTTCATAGCTGCGGTTGACGAAAATATACTTCCCGTTGATATCCTGGACCGCCACGGATTCCCTGGTCTCCTCAATAATTGCGGCATAGAGGTTCAGCCTTTCCAGGGTCAGCCGGGCATTATCAACCAGGATGTCCATACTCTGAATGAGCTCGATGAGCTCCTTCTGCGTCATTTCTTCATATTTCATTTGAAAAATATAATATCATGGTACTTTTTCTTTTGCAAGCAGATAAGGCCGGTTTTTAGGTGGGTTTCAGATACATTAACTCACCGTATCGCTGGCTCCCGGGCCTGGAGTAAAATGGACTTATATATAAAAACGGGGTATATTCAGGTTGAAACAGCTAATTATTTCCTGTATTCTGAAAAATAGTTGATAAAAATAATATATACTACTAAATAGACCAAAATGGTAGTATATAAAAGGAGGCATTTATGAAAATTGCTGATAGTATTGTGGATTTAATTGGTAATACACCTCTGGTAAAAATAAACGCTCTCAATAACGGCGGATACGCACGGGTAGCGGCCAAGCTGGAATGGTTCAATCCCCTATCAAGTGTCAAGGACCGCATCGGCTTTGCCATGATTGATGCCGCTGAAAAAAAAGGCATTTTGACGAAAGAATCAGTCATCATTGAACCCACAAGCGGGAATACGGGCATAGCCCTGGCCTTTGTAGCGGCAGCCAAAGGCTATCGCCTCATACTGACCATGCCTGAGACCATGAGCGTGGAACGCCGGAAGCTCCTGAAAGCGCTGGGTGCTGAAGTGGTTCTCACCGATGGATCGAAGGGAATGAAGGGGGCGATCGCGAAAGCGGAAGAGCTGGTAAAGGAATTACCGAAGGCATATATGCCGCAGCAGTTTAATAATCGGGCAAACCCGGAGATTCACCGGCAAACCACCGCAGAAGAGATATGGAACGACACCGATGGACAAATTGATATTATTGTGGGCGGCGTCGGAACGGGCGGCACGCTTACCGGTATAGGAGAGGTGATAAAACAGCGGAAGTCTTCCTGCAGGGTTGTGGCGATCGAACCGGAAGGCTCCCCTGTCCTGTCGGGCGGGCAGCCGGGTCCTCATAAGATCCAGGGTATCGGTGCGGGATTTGTACCCGAAGTGCTGAACACGGCAATCATAGATGAAATAATACGGGTGCGAGAAACTGACGCCGGAATTGTGGCTCGCCGCCTCGCTAAAGAGGAAGGGCTCCTCGTGGGCATATCCTCCGGTGCGGCCATCTGGGCCGCGCTTCAGCTGTCCCTGCGTGAGGAGAATAGAGGAAAGCTTATAGTAGCTATCAGTCCCAGTTCCGGAGAACGGTATCTCAGTACCTGGCTCTTCGATGAACCGGATGCGGAATGACCGATTTTCTGTGGTCGGGTTACAGAAATTATCATGCGAGGAGATTGTATCATGTCCGAAAGAAAATATCGTTTTGAAACCCTGGCTCTTCACGCGGGGCAGGTTCCTGACCCGACTACGCTGTCCAGGGGCGTTCCGGTGTACCGGACAAGCTCCTATGTGTTCAAAAACACGGAACACGCCGCGAATCTTTTTGCCTTGAAGGAACTGGGAAACATCTACTCAAGGCTCACGAATCCCACCAATGCCGTATTGGAGGATCGTGTGACGGCACTCGAAAGCGGTGCCGCATCGGTGGCACTGGCTTCGGGCACGAGCGCCATTCATTACGCCGTCATCAATCTTACCGGCCAGGGCGATGAGATCGTGGCAGCGAACAATCTCTACGGCGGCACCTACACCATGTTTGATGCTATTTTTCCGCAGTTCGGCATAACCACGAAGTTCGTTGACCCCAGGGACCCGAAAAATTTCGAGAAGGCAATCACGGCAAAGACGAAGCTGATATTCATTGAAACAATCGGCAACCCGGCCCTTGATTTTACCGACGTAAAGGCCGTGGCTGATATCGCCCATGCCCATGGTCTCCCTCTCGTTGTGGACGCCACATTTACGACGCCGTATCTGTTGCGGACCATTGAGCACGGCGCCGATATCGTTATTAATTCCCTGACAAAATGGATCGGCGGGCACGGGTCGGCCATCGGCGGTATTGTGACCGATTCGGGGAAGTTCAACTGGAAAAGCGACAAGTTCCCGCTCTTCAACGAACCGGACACCAATTATCACGGCCTGAGATGGGCCCATGATCTTCCTGAACCGCTGGCATCCATTGCCTATGCACTTCGCCTGCGCACGGTCCCCCTGCGGAACCTGGGAGCGGCCATTTCCCCTGACAATGCCTGGATTTTCATCCAGGGCGTGGAGACTCTGCCGATCCGTATGCAGCGGCACAGCGAAAACGCCTTGAAAGTAGCGGAATTTCTGAACAATGACAAACGGGTCGAATGGGTGCGATACCCGGGCCTTCCCGGCGATCCCTCCCATGATACGGCAAAAAAATATCTGAAACAGGGTTTCGGCGGCATGGTGGTCTTCGGTATCAGGGGGGGATATGACGCAGCAGTGAAGCTCATTGACGGGATAGATCTCTTTTCGCATCTCGCCAATGTCGGCGACGCCAAAAGTCTCATTCTCCATCCCGCTTCCACGTCACATTCGCAGATGAGTGATGCGCAGCAGAGGGAAGGAGGACTGACCCCGGAACTCATCAGGCTCTCCATAGGCCTGGAGCACTCCGATGACATTATCGAAGCCCTGGACAGGGCGCTGTAGGGATTGCGGGAGGAACCCTTTCCCGGCGATGCGGCAGTACCGGCATCGTCACCGGTTCCATATATATCAGGAGATTGGCGATGAAACTCTCAACGAGAAGCAGGTACGGCGTACGGATGATGCATGAACTGGCCCTTCACTATGAAGGGGAGCCGGTGATACTGAAGGATATAGCGGCACGGCAGGATATTTCCGAGAAATACCTTTCAAAGCTGGTCATTCCCCTGAAAGGGGCCAGCCTGGTGAATTCCGCCAGGGGAGCCCACGGAGGGTATACGCTGTCGCGCCATCCCTCAAAGATCACCCTCCTGGAGATCGTAAAGATTCTTGAAGGAGGTATCACCCCCGTGGAATGTGTAAAAAATGAAAAGCTATGCGGAAGGTCCGGCTCATGTACGACGCGGGATGTCTGGTGCAGGCTTGACCGGTCAATATCGGGCTTTCTTGCGAGCGTCACCCTGGAGGACCTGGTTCAGGGAAGGGACTCCGGAACTTCGGCCTACTGTATTTAGGATGAGTTCACAGGAAGAGCGCGAAGGCCGCGAAGAGGAAACCCCGGTAACGTTAATCTTGCAACATGGAAATCGAAAAAAGACATGCCTGTAAGGACTTTTAAATTCAAAATCACCCCTTTCCAGAACAGGAACTAAAAATAGTATTGAAAATTCCCCAATTTCTTTGTTATACTCTATTCATCTTCAGTATTGAGGTATCATTCCGTTTCGCTTTTACGTAAAAGTGATAAACAGTTTTTCCGGAAAGAGGGGTGAAAATGGACACGAGTTTGAAAGTTCTCATGGTGGATGCCGCATCGGGATATTACCGCGTGAACCGGTACCGTGTGGGTGATTTCTTCGGTCCCGTAGATCTGGGCCTGCATCTTTCGGCAAAACATAACAGTCTGAATATAGGTGCCGGGCTTCTGGCCGGGTCCATTTTTCCCGGAACAAATCGTCTTATTTTTACGGGATTTTCCCCCTGCTGGGGGGGCTTTTTTATTTCATCCATGGGGGGCGCAGCCCTGGTCTTTGACAACCTGGGAATAAACCTTCTTTCCCTGACTGGAAGGGCGCCCGTGCCTTCGGTGATGTACCTGAACCGGCTCCACGGTGAGGAGGTGGAACTGGAACTTCGCCCCGTGGACCCTGCAGCGGTGTGGGGCCAGGGAAGGGGCGGCATCTATGCCATGATGGACCATGCCTACGGGCTCTTCGGCAACCGGTACGCCACAGACCCCCGCATTCTGGCCGTTGGTCCGGCTGCCCTGGCAACGGATTTCGGCGCCATCGCCTCGGTGCCTATCACAAAGGGTGAAATCAGCTGCGTGGACACCTGGGCGGGCCGCGGCGGATTCGGTACAAAAATGCTTCGGGAGCACAATATCGCCGCCATCATCTACGGCGGTACTGTCGTGGACGAAGACTTCCGCGACCGGAAGGTGGCTGACCAGTGGTTTGTGGACAAGTACGAGAAGCGCATCGCGGCCAAGGACATCGAGGCCACGGCGAAATACCGCTTCGTGGAAAAACTCGAAACGGGCGGCACCTTCGGCGTGAACTACGCCACGCTTGCCGGGGCCATGATCTCTTTCAATTACCGCAGCATATATATGAGCGAGGAGGAGCGTCTCCGTATCCATAAAGAGTTCGTCCTGGACCACTACCTGAAGCAGTTCAACGAAGAGACCATCAAAACGAAACAGCAGAAGACCTGCGGCGAGCCCTGCGGTGCCGTGTGCAAGAAGATGAACCATGAATTCAAAAAGGACTACGAGCCCTACCAGACCATGGGCCCCCTGTCGGGGATATTCGATCAGCGGGCCGCCGAGAAGCTGAACCATCACGCCGACCTGCTGGGATTCGACGGCATTTCAGCGGGAGGCGTTGTTGCCTGGCTCATGGAATGCCTGCATGAAAAATATATTATTCCCGAAGACCTGGGAATTACCGGCGTGCCGCGCTTTTCTCCCGAAGGCTTCGATGTGGTTGGGGACTCCATGCACAACGCTGAAATCGGCGTGGCTATCCTCGATGCCATTGTTGAAAGGAAAGGGGTCCTGGACTTCAGTGAAGGCGCGCGGAAATTCGCACGCAGACTTTCCCGGGAACGGGGCGGGGCGGTCATGGACTGTTTTGTGTATAATGCCTACGCAAGAACAGGGTGGATGGTGCCAAACCAGTACTGGACCCCGGGAGCCCTGTCGCCCATGGCCATCATGGGGAAATATTACATGCATTACGGCAGCGAGTTTGTGCCGCCCCGGGAGCTGGGCCGGAAGAACGCCGACCGGTTTAAGAAGGAGCTCGTCATGGACAACCTGGGCCTGTGCCGCTTCCACCGGGGCTGGGGCGAGGAGATGCTTCCCGAAATCATGGAATCCCTCTACGGCATGAAGGATGAGTATCTCTCCAGTATCTCCTTTACCGCTGCGCGGATCAACAGCAGGAATTCATCAATTTACTGGGAGTCGAAACGCAATGTGGATTTTATCCACCGGTTCCTGAAAAGGAAACGCGATGTGGAAGGGAATAAAGATCCGGTACTGCAGACCTGGATTGAGTTCTTTGACCGCGACCCCGGCGAGGCCGCGCTTTCCTTCTGGTACGAGGTGCACAAGGGGATTACGGAGTCATTAAGGGAGTTCCGGTGAGGGGATCACCTTTTAAAATATCCTGCTTGTAGCACCAGGCACATTGTAAGCGCTATTTACAATTTGCGCGGCTCCACTGTTTTATTGTTCGGGATAAATAATTGACATCTTATTCAGGGTATGCCAATTTTCTTGTTCCATGACAAGGGGGATGCCCGCGGTTGCACCCAGGGATTAAAGGTGAGAAGTAAATCAAACAAATGTGGATACTATATTACTAGTTGCATCTGTTGGACGTACTCCTGAATTTAGCAAAATCAACTTTTAACTTAAACCTGATAAAACTATTATCAGGCAAAGTAAATATTATGAATAATATTTTAGAGCCATTTTTTACATTATGAAGCATAAAGATATATGAGAAAATTTATATTATCAGAGAATCAGCTCCGTGTATTCCGGTTTATCATGATTCCCCTTGTTGTTATATTCATCGGGCTTTTTTTCTATGCAGAATATGAAGGAGAGAAAGAGGCACAAAAAATAATCGATGATTTCTTTCATTCAATTAGGAATATAAAAGCTGGAGATGTCCAAAAGATTTCGTTAATGAGCAGCGATGGAATAAACAAATGTGAAATAACAATTATTAATCGAAAGGTTATTCAAGACTTCATCGAAAATATAACTCAAAGGACTGTAATAAGAGAAGATCATGCTGCTAGATTCTCATATAAGGTTGATTTAACATTAACATTTAAAGACAATTACCTGAGTTTTATGTTAAATAGTTCTCCAGTAAATAAGCTGACAACTGGTGCCAATGATACTGTAGAAATTGCTTCATTTAAAAATGGTAATTTTACTATTGAGGACTATTTTGGTATTGATAATTATTATAAGTTTAATAAAACAATATCTGAGATTTTTATGAAATATGGTGGTGATTTATCTGGTAATATCAGAAACGACTCCCTCTTACCCTTCATAGAAAAATACATCAAGGAACCCATGCGCAACAAGACCATCAAAGATGAAAACGGCGTCAGCATCCGTTGCGTGGAGCTGGAATAATATCATATATATCATGGAGTCTTACATACGCAAAAACGGGAAAAAATTTTATTTCGAAAGATAAATAAATTTATTCGGCCAATCTTTTTTCAAATTCCAGGGCTGTTACTATTTTTATATTGTGATATGGATTCAGGACAAGAAGGTCTTTATCCCCGGTAATAAGATAGTCAGCATTAGCTGAAACAGCAAGTTCAAGCAGGAAGTTATCTTTTTCATCCCTGCAGTCTTTGATAGCGCAGTCTGGTTTAATAATCTTAATTTTTTCACCCAGTAATGAAATCAGCTCATAGAATTTAATGGCAGGTATTATTTTTTGTATGCGGGGATACTCGAGGACTTTAATAATTTCTTCAAATAATTCTTCGGAGAAAATTAACCGGATATTTCCATTTACTAACATTTTTTGCAGTGTGGCCAGGTTCCTGCCAACGAGCATGCTTATCCAGAGGTTGGTATCAACGACGACTTTTATTACGTTCTGATCTGACATTTTCAACTATCGCAGTAATCTCTTCGTCGGAAATTTCGTCCGATCTGAATTCTTTAAAAAGATTTTCAATACGATATTGGATAATTTCATCTTTTATTGTATCGTACAGCTTTAGCTTTTCATTAAAGGGCATGGCAGCTGCCGCATCAATAATCTGTTTTGTGTCTATATTCATTTTTATCTGCATCTTTATTTTTCCTCACGGGACTCATTATAGTAATAATATATAAAAAAGTACGGTCAAGTTATAATTTTTTTTTGATTGTTTTTATTTTAATCGAGACTCTGGCAAAGATATACCGTTCTCCGTAAAAACTGGACATGTAATAAGCAATATTTTAAGAGGGATTACATGGAACAGAAAAATCAAAGATGGACCGAAGGCCGAAAGGCATACCCGTTACTGAAAATGCACCCGGTCCCGGCCCATCTCTTTGGCGCGATACATGGCCGCATCGGCCCTTTTTAGCGAATCGTGGGCATTATCATCGTTTTCCATGAGGGACGTGAGCCCTATACTGACCGTGAAATCCGCTGTGATGTTGTCCAGGGATACGCGCGTTGTGGAAATCTCGTTTCTGAGGCGCTGGGCCACATCCAGGGCTCTGTCCCGGTCGGTGTCGATGAGAACCACGGCGAATTCCTCGCCACCCATACGTCCCAGAATATCACTTTCCCGCAAAACCTGGCGGGTTTTTTCCACCAGGCTCCGCAGTACCATATCGCCGAAGAAGTGCCCGTGGGCATCATTAATGCTCTTGAAGTGGTCCACGTCCATCATGAGGAATGACAGGGGATAGCTGTAACGCCGTGACCTGCTGATCTCGTATTCAGCTTTTTCGAAGAAGCTTCGGCGGTTGTCGATACTGGTTAGGGGGTCCGTGGCAGCCAGGTACTTCAGCCTGTTCTCATGGCTCTTACGCTGGGTTATATCGCGCACCAGGGACTGTATGTATTTTTTACCTCCCAGGTCGAGTACGCTGAGCATGATCTCGGCGGGGAATATATCACCATCTCGTCTTCGGTGCGTCCATTCGAAGAGATGACTTCCCCTGTCCATGGCTTTTTGTATGTGTTCACGCGACAGCTTGACGGAATTTTCACCGCCGGGCTGTTCAGGAGGAGAAAAGTCATAGGGGTGATGATTGATAAACTGTTCCCGGCTGTCGCACCGGAACATGGTCAGCGTTGCCTCGTTGCAGTCCACGAAAGAGTCATTTTCAAGAATCATTACTGCGTCACGTGTCGATTCAAAGAGGAGACGGTGTTTCATCTCAGATTCCCGCAGTGCGCGTTCCGTCATTTTCTGAGGGGTGATGTCGATGGTGAATCCCGCCAGGAGTGGCGGATGGTCTTTACGGATGATGGGGAACTTTGTCGTTGAATAATAGCGCCCATCAAGCTCCTCCACCACTTCCAGGGGTTTTCCTTCCTGCAGGATCCTCTCATCATCGGCCACCATGCCTTTTGCCAGGTCCGAAGGGAAGAGGTCGAACATGGTTTTTCCCAGCAGTTCTTCTATGGGCCGGCCGATCATTGTTTCATAGTTTTTACTCAGTTTAAGGGAACGGATATGGTCGTCTTTAAAAAATACATAGCTGGGGCTGTGTTCCAGAAAGAGGTCGAGCAGATCCCGGTCGGTTTCCAGTTCATTGAGCCGGTCTTTCTGCCTGTTATGTTGCGAAAGGGCTGAACGGATTGCCATGGGAAGAAGAGTAGCGATATGGGATTCCGGTATGTATCCGCAGGAGATCAGGGATTCCGATTTCTGCAGCAGTTCCGGGCCGGTATTATCGCCGACAATAAACAGCAGGGGAAGGTCATGGTCCATGAGAAATGCGGCCAGGGTCTGAATATCGTCGGGAATGCATTTTCGGGAAAGATTCACGATGATGATCTTGTCGGTATTTCCGGTAATGAGCTCCCTGAATGATTCAGTATTATACACCGGTGATATGCTGAATCCCTGCTCCCTCATGAAGGAGAGGGCTTTTCCTTCATCGGTTGCTCGTGGGTCAAAAAAGAGAATTTCGGTTTTATCCATTGATTAAATTTGCTCCGTATTGCAGCACTATATATACAGTAAAAATAAACGTACAGTTATTTTCAAATATTTTATTTTTGCTTTTCCAATATTTATCAGACCATGGAGAGAATTTTCCCCTCTGCGTCGCCTATGATACGGCTCTGACCCCAGGAAGTATCCCCGGGAATTGACTATGATGTGGTGAATACCGCAGCCGGAACCGGATCTGGCTGCATGGAGGGTCAGAGCCTCCCCGGAAAAGATCCGGCCCAGGCGTTTACCTACGGCAGTATAGTAATCCAGAATACCCATCTCTTCAGGCGGGCTTTCCAGGAAAAGCTGGTTCTCGTTGTTCAGGTCGCCCGTGGTCTGGAGAAAATAGAACTTCATGGAAATATCCTGCCATAAATAAAAGATAATTACAAATAAAAAATGATTGTCAGGTGATTGTTGCGGCGCTATGACATCTGTATGGTTGTTGAAAATTAGAATGGCAATTATATAAAAGAGGGACATGGTTGAAGTAACGGAGCTTACCAAGTTTTTTGTCACACGGAAAAAGGGGTTCTTTGAAAAACCCGGCACTATCCGGGCCGTGGACAACATCAGCTTTTCCATCAGGCGCGGCGAGACCCTGGGCATGGTGGGCGAGAGCGGCAGCGGCAAGACTACGGCGGTGCGTTCCCTCCTGCGACTTATCGAGCCCGATGCCGGAACCGTCATCATCAATGGTGTAAGGGTCGATTCCCTGGCCGGGAAGGACCTGCGGGAATTCCGTAAGAATGTACAGATCGTGTTCCAGGACCCCTACAGCGCCCTGGACCCGCGCATGACCGTGGGTAAAATTATTTCCGAGCCGTTGCGCATTCACACCGATATGAACAGGACCCTGATACAGGAGCGCCTGGAGGAACTGATCGACCTGGTGGGTCTCACACCGGACCACATAGACCGGTATCCCCATGAATTCAGCGGAGGGCAGCGCCAACGTATCGGCATCGCCCGGGCCATTGCCCTGAACCCCTCCTTCATCATTCTCGATGAACCGGTCTCGGCGCTGGACGTTTCCATACAGGGACAGATTCTTAACCTGCTGAACGACATACAGGAAAAGATGGGCCTGACCTATCTTTTCGTGGCCCACAACCTGGCCGTGGTGGAGCATATGAGCGATACCATCGTGGTCATGTACCTGGGGAAAATCGTCGAGGAGAGCCCCAGGGCCGATCTCTTTGCAAATCCGCTTCATCCCTATACGCGGAGCCTCCTCAAATCCGTTCCCGAGATGAAGGCCCGCAAACACGGTTTTTCCGTTCTGAAGGGTGAGATACCCTCGCCGGAAAATCCTCCGCAGGGCTGTCATTTTCATCCCCGGTGCCCCCAGGCTATGGATATATGCAGGGACGTCTATCCCGACATGAAAAAGACGGGCAATGCTCGCGCCGCCTGTCATCTCTATTGATGGGGCCGGTCACAATCATATGAAGGAACGGGAAACCATTCGCCGCCGAATTCGTTTAATCATCGCCTGTACTTTTATTACTGCCATGACCGTTTCGTGCCACCGCAGCGCTTTCGACCTGAGCGGCTTCATCTATCCCGGCAACGACAGCACCATGGTACCCCGCATTGGTGCCGGTGAAATGATATCCGTTCCTTCGGGGGAGCGCCTGTCGCGGGGATATTTTTCACCCCGGGGTCAGCGTCTTGTCGTGTTTTTCCACGGCAACGGTGAATCGATGTACCACATGGAAATAACGGGGAAAAAATTTTACGAGGCCGGTTACGGTATTCTCTTGGCGGAATATCCCGGTTACGGTGTTTCGGCGCAGTACGAGGCGAACGAAAAAAATATTTATGAAGACGGCGATGCCCTTATTCGTCATGTTCAGTCCTCACATTCAATTTCACCGCGGGATACGGTGCTGTTCGGATATTCCCTGGGGACCGGCGTGGCCGTCGAGATGGCCTCACGGGGACTGGGTTCGAAGATGATACTCATCGCGCCCTACACGGCAACCTATGATGTGGCCGCCCATTACTTCATTCCCGGACTGCCCCGCATGCTTATAAATGACATCTATGAAACAAAAAACAAAGCGCCATCCATTACCATGCCGGTGCTGATCATACACGGGAAGCGCGATAAAACAATACCCTTCAGAATGAGCGAGGAGCTGACGCCCCTTTTCAGGGACGCCGTGATGATTCCCGTTGAGGACGCGGGCCACGAGGTCATCGTGCGTGTTACCGATGGGGAACTGTGGAAGGCTGTCTCGGATTTTCTTGCCCGCTGATCACCTGCTGCATTTTCCGATAATGATCACAACGGGCATTATAGAAACTAGTTTCTAAAAGTAATACCGGGCTCCGATGCCGCCGTCGATGTCAAATTCCGTGGCCGGATAGAGGGATATCCCCGGGGCAAGCTCGGCAAAAAGCTCCACCCGGGGGATGACAAAGAACTGGAGACCCACGGGAATGCGGATGCCGAAACCGGCCGTTGTATCATCATGATGGTTATTGTCGTCCCTGCTGTGCTTATCCATGATGCGCAGTTTCAATCCGGCGCCGATGAACCAGTTAACGGGCTGGGCAAGGGTGGCGTTGTAGATCCAGTAATCGCAATGCAGGTGGAAATGGTTGTTGACTGACCAGGCAATGCCCACCACGGGGAAGTTTTTATATTTCAATGAAATTCCCGTTGGTTCGCCAAGAATGACGCCCAGGCCGAAGTCGGTTTTTCCCTGGGCCCGGAGACCAGAAATTCCCGAAAGAATAAAACCGGCTATCAGCACAGTCAATAAAAGAGTACGTTTTTTCATGTCCATAATGGGTGGTTCCTTTTTAGTTTTTTCCGGCAGTTGTTCCGGGTTGTTGACTGATTGTATATAAAATGGTATTTCAAGTTGAATAGTGTCAATTAAAAAGTTGCCTGATGCCCGTTGTTTTTTATTGCAAATTTTTGGCTGACATGAGCTAAGGTATTCCCGAGGAGAATCATTCGATGGATTTTATATCGGTTTTAGTCATAGCAGTTGCCCTGGCCATGGATGCCTTTTCCGTGTCGGTGTCGGCCGGCATGACAATCGACTGTCCCGGGCCCCGGCATTATTTCCGCATGAGTTTTCATTTCGGCCTGTTCCAGTTCATGATGCCCATCCTCGGGTACCTGGGCGGCAAATATCTTGAAAATTTTATTCGAAATTACGATCACTGGGTGGCTTTTTCACTTCTTTTTCTGATCGGGATAAAAATGATCAAGGAATCCTTCGATAAAAAAGACGAACAACGGGAACCCGGCAGTAATGCCTGCAAGGACCCGTCACGGGGCTGGACGCTTATCGTCCTTGCCGTGGCCACCAGTATTGACGCCCTGGCAGTGGGTCTTACCATCGGTGTCCTGGACAAACCCATTATTCTGCCCAGCATCATAATCGGTATTGTTTGCGCCGGTTTTTCAATTATCGGTATCGCCCTGGGGAACCGGGTCGGCAAATATGTGAGCAGTGGCGGAGAGGTTATCGGCGGCGTTATGCTTATTCTCATCGGGATAAAAATACTGGCTGAGCACCTGCTGTGACCTGTCCATTTAAGTCTGAATAATGATTTTCATTCATTCCTTGTTTTAAATAATAGTAACGGTTATCTTAAAAAAGTGGAACCGGCAGATCATTACCGGGGTCAAATGATTAAAACAACAAACAGGAAAAGGAGAAAATCAATGAATACTGTATGGAACAAAAAAATGCCCTTTGCCTTATTACTGGCGACTGCTCTGGTCTTTACGGCGGGCGGACTATCGGCCCGGGAAGGGAAAAAATGCTGCGGCGCACCTGATGGACCGGGATTCGGTTATCATATGGGCAGTATCCATCATCTGGAATTTATGCAGAAGGAGCTGGGCCTTTCGGACCAGCAACTCAAGGATGTTTTTGATATAACCCAGAAATATCGTCAGAAATATTTTGACAACCGAGGCAATGTGGACAAGACACTGGAGCTCAGGCTAGAGGAAAGAAAGGAAATCAAAAAGGTGCTCTCCGCAGAGCAGCAAAAAAAGTTTGATGATCTGACCATGAGAAAGGGCCGGGGGATGAAGGGCAACATGAAAGACTGTCCGTACCGGAATAAATAGCAGAGAATGACAGGAATGAACGGAGCCGTCATCTGCTTATAACAAATCGGATGACGGTCCCGTGTTTAAAAAGGAGTATCAGCCATGAATAAAGTACTGATTGCATTACCCTTACTGATCGTCATACTCACTGCTCCGGTAATGGCCGGGGAGGGAGAAAGGTTTCAGGGAAGGAATATGCGAAACGGTGAATGTATTGCCGGCCCGGGACCCGATGGGCATATGGGCCCCTACCACGGACTCTGCTACGGTGATCCGAAGTTCCTCCGGGAAGAGCTGAATCTCAGCAGTGAGCAGATCGGGAAAGTGGCGGAAATAAACGACCGGTTCCGGAAGGAAAGGGATGTCTATTACAAGGAGATGAAACCCGGGAAGGAAGAACTGAAAAAACTGCTGCTGGCCGAGAAAATCAATTATGATGAGGTGCGGAAAAAGCTGAAGCAGATATCAGACATTGAAATAGAGTTGAGAATACTTCAGATCAAACACCGTCTTGAGCTGCAGAAAGTACTGACACCGGAGCAGCTGAATAAGCTGAAGAACGAGTACCGGCATATGAAGCATCGGAGGATGCGCAGAAACAATGACTGACCGTGAATTCGCCGACATTGTAGGCCAGACAAAGGCCGTGGTGCTTTCTGCGGTGGGGAAGCACCTGGACAGCAGACATTATCATGCCATTGATGATGTGGTGCAGGAGACCTATCTCCGGGCCTATAAAAATCTGGCAAAGAACGGTTTTCGCCAGGATTCATCTATCGGCACCTGGCTTTACACTATTGCCAGGAACGAATCGATCCGGATGAACATGAGGCTGGGCCGTGAAGAGAAAAAATCCTTAAAAGCTGCCGAAGACATGAAGAATGTTGATGCGGCCGGTAACCTGCCGGATTTTGAAATTGAGCATCTGCATGATACAATCGCCAGGCTTCCGGGAAAATACCGGGAGGTGCTGGAACTGGTGGCCCGGGGCTTTTCCATCGAAGAGATAGCGGGCAAACTGGGTATGCGCCGGGGAACGGTGAAATCCAGGACATCGCGGGGAAAGGAGATGCTGAAAAAAATGATGCAGGAGGTGACACAATGATTTTAAAAAATTACGACGATATGATGCAGAAGGAAATACAGGCCCGCATGGAAAGCAGTGCGTGGGATTTTTCCATTGCCACGGCAGTGATGCGCGAAAAGCGAAAGACCCTCCGGCATTTCACCTATGCAGCCTCATCCCTGGCATTCGCGGCCGTGTTTACCGTGGTATTCATCTTTGGCCTGGGACGGGATGCTGAAAAGCCCGTTTACAGCAACTTTATTTCGCAGCAGGTTGAGAAGACCCATGCCGGGAGCTTTGAAAAAAATATTCTGCTCGTATCTTCCACTAAAGCCGAACAAGCCGTGATATTTTCCGATGATATGACCAGTCTTATCGATGATGCTCTCATCCTGAGATAGAGTCCCGGGAGCGTTTTTTTCTCCATAGACGCGACACGGTAAAAACCTTGACAGGTCGGCCTTTCGCGTCCATCCTGCATGACATGGGAACCGATAAAAATATTTCTCATTATGGATTCAATGCATCCCCCAATTCAGGTCTGTCTTTTTCAGGGAAAATAGCCCGTATCATACTGCTTATCCTTTTATTCCAATTCACCATCAGCCTCCAGGCCGGAGAAATCTGGAAGGAGGTGCGGTATCTCAATGATCTGCTGAGAATCGCCGAGAATCCTCCTGTTGAAGAGCTGCCCACGGAAAAGATATACCTTGGAAAGGAGGCCCTTTTCTGCACCGGCGAGGAGAAAGTGGCTGTGGAAAACAACCGGGCAGCCCGGCTGCTGGAGGAGGGGAAGTATGAGGAAGCCAGGGAAATACTGAACAACGCTCTTCCCCATGCAGCGCTTTTTTTCCCTTTCCGCTACAATCTGGGCCTGTGCTATCTCCATCTCGATGATCTCAAGATGGCCCATTTACATTTCACCAAGGCGCAGCAGGTTGTTCCCCAGTTTCCCAAGACGTATCTGCAGTTGGGATACATCTATGAACGATGGAACAGGGACAGCGAAGCTGTGGAAACCTTTCGCGAGGCCCTGCGGCGGAATGCCAGGGAGCTCGATACCTTTATCCTGATCGGCGACATATTTTTCAAGAGGCACCAACTGGAGATGGCGCAGAAGTATTATGATGCGTCCCTGACACTGCAGCGCCGCTTCCCCAACGGGCTCCTGGGCAGGGCGAAAATACAGTTCATGAGGAAGAGATATCTACAGGCTTTGAACCTCCTGAAGGCCATTGACACAAAGGGAGACTATGATAAATCGCTTCATTATTACTACGGTGAAGCGGCCTTCAAGCTGCGTGATTATAAAACTGCGGCGGAACAGTATGAAATACTGCTGAAAAACCGTACGTCACGATTTTTTCTTACCAACTCGTCGCGACTGATTGAACACAAGCTGAATCTGAGCAGGCAGTTCATTCAGTAAGGGTCTTGCGCAAATGTTTTTTAATTATCAGCAGGGATAAAAATGGACAACAAGGAGAAAAATACCAGGTTGGAGAATATGCTTAATCCTGAATACCGGGCCCGAATCAACCGCGTCATGGATTATATTGAGAGCAACCTTGACCGGGAATTTACGCTCGATGAGCTTGCCAGCGTGGCCTTTTTCTCAAAATATCATTTTCACCGCCTGTTCTCTTCGATCATGAATGAGACGCTTTTTGATTTTATTCAGCGGACCAGAATCGAGAAAGCGGCTTACATTCTTCTGGTTGAACGCGGCAGAACCGTAACCTCTATAGCCTATAACTGCGGCTTCTCCAGCCATGCCCTATTCACAAGGACATTCAGGAAGTATTTCGGTATGAGTCCAAGCCTCTGGCGCCGTGAGAAAAGCAAGCAGGGTCAAGAGAAAAGCAAGAACAGTCAACGGGGGAGCAACGAGGGGAAAGCGCCGGAATCATCAAAGGTATATGTTGAGTACAGAGAAAATAGAAATCGCTGGAGGTTTTCAATGGATACTCAACAACAAACCGTGGAAGTAAAGGACTTCCCCGAAATGACAATGGCCTATGTGCGCCACATAGGGCCCTATAAGGGCAATGCTGCACTTTTCGAAACCCTGTACGGGAAATTATGCGGCTGGGCAGGGCCGAGGAATCTTATCGGCCGGAATACGAAGTTTATCAACATCTATCATGATAATCCGGAAATTACCGATGAGGAAAAGCTGCGAGTCAGCGTCTGTCTTGAGATTGACCGGTCTGTGGAGGTCAGCGGTGAAATTGGAAAAATGACTGTGACGGGCGGCAGGTATGCCGTGTCACGATTTGTCGTATCCGAAGACGGGTTTCAGGAGGCATGGCAATGGGTTTACGGCACCTGGCTGCCCCAGAGCGGCTATCAGCCCGACGACAGGCCCTGCTTTGAACTTTTCCCGGAAGAACCGAAAGATGGGAAATTTACTGTGGATATATGCGTGCCGGTGAAACCACTGTAATATCCTTCCTGCTCTCTGCCTCCTGGAGATAAAGGAGGCAGAGATATTATTTTTCAGAGAGCGCTTCGCGCCAGGGCTTCCCATCGATCAGGAGCTCCTTGATAGAAGCATTGCCTTTATTGTCAATGCTCACCACCAGGGAGCCCTTACCCTGTCTCACAGCCCGGTCAAGTAAGACGCTTTCATTTTCCGGGATATAAAAGCGCTCGATACCCGCCATGAAAGATCCGCGACGGCATGTCCCTTTCAGGACTGCACTGCAACGATCACGCCAGTCTTCGTCAAGATATTCCATAGGGTAGCTGCCTATGACGGCACCATTTTTATCAAGGGAAAGACAGAGGAACAGGTTTCCTCTGTCCCTGTCATGACCGCTGCAGACATCGGTGTTAAGAGCCAGGCGGTATGTCAGGTAATGGCCCGAGAGCAGGTCCCGGGGATCGAAACCCGTAATGGGAATAATCACTTTTCTGCCCGAATAGATTTTAACCGCCTTGTAGAGTGTAAGCAGCGCCAGCATTACAATGGGGATGAGAAGGGCCGCGGCCAGCTTTTTATTCAATCCTGTCATGGCTTTCGGCTCCTGTTATTTTTCTGAAAAACAGCTCCAGCCTGTCGCGCTGCCTGAACCAGAGAAGAGAAACGCCGATGATGATCATTCCCGAAAATATCAGGCCGAAGCCCGTGGAAGCCAGATCTTCGAAGACCTGGAAGTAGACTACGAGAAACCGGATGCCGGCGAGAAAGGTCATGGCGTTGAAAAGTCTCCTGTTGTCCCTGATGATGAAGAGGGCGCCGGCGAAAAGAAGCATCATTATTGAATAGAGCGCGCCGTAGAATTCATTACCGGTGCGTGATATATCGACGTCCCCGGAAAGAATCAGGGGGAGATAGGGAAGTATGGTGATGATAATCATCATGAGAACAGTTGCTTTTTCTTTCAGTGATTTTTTAGTTTCGGAGAAGAGCGCAGCTATGAAAAAAAGAATGAGCAGACCCGCGGGAGCCAGGACTTTTACGGAAAAATCCACCTCCTCCTGTGAAAGGTAGATGTCGGTGAAGAAGACCAGGCCCAGGAAACCGGCTAATCCCCACCGGGCAAAGGCCCCGGCGTGTAACCTGAGTAGGGCAATCCTTTCCATGACACTGCTGAAAAAAAGGCACAGGAAGGGGAGCATGAGGCCGAGGGCGATAATGGCTTCATCGTCGTCGCCGATTCTTTGCCACCACGAAGCTTCCGATGCGGACCAGGATGCGAGCGCCCCGAGAAAGCCAGCCGTCCACAGGTAGGGGAGGAATCCCTTTTTACTGAAAAGGCTAAGGGGGAAGATAATGGCTGTCCAGAAGAACAGGGCCATGTAGAGTTCACCGCCGGTATGCAGTACCTGGGAGATCAGGCCAATGGAGGCCAGAACGAGCAGGGCGAAGAAGGATAGTGCTGCGTCATAGAGAATATCCTTTTCCCTGCGGTCAAGCCGGAGCACCGTGAAGGCAACGCCCAGAAGTATCATGAAGTCGATGAATATCTTTACTGAGCCGGGAATTTCGTCCCAGTTTGCCGCTATGAGGGAGATTATCCCGATACCCACAACGCTGATTCCCAGGATGAGGAAGCCGTAGAGGGCCCACCGGGTTCTTGCGCCGCCGGAACGGCTTTCTTCAAAACTGATGATGGATTTTCGCTGCGCGTCGGTAATAATACCCTCGGCGGTCCAGTTTTCCAGGCTTTTTAAGATACTTTTTTTCATCATGTCCCTGACAAGTGTTTTGTCCCAGTATAAGTGGTGATTATTCGTTCTGGCAACTCTTTTATGTTTGATGAGGCAAATATGGATAAGCACTGCTTTTTCATGGGAAAACCTGTTTTTGTTTCCGGAGATATATAAATACATAGAGAAAAAAAACGCCAAAGAGAAAGTCATTAACGCCGTAAATACTGTAGAAGAATCCCGTGAGGGTATCCTGTGCATATATAGCATTCAATTCTCCCCCATGTTGCCAGAGCCATCTGCCCCAGAAAGCGGTATAAAAGAATTTCTCCAGTGCAAAGACGGCGATAATACCGGGAACGAGCGAATAAGACACGGACACGGCAATATAAGCAAGCCCCCAGAGCATGATTACGCCCAGGCCGACGATGGAAAAAGCCCCGGCATCGGTCGTCATCAGTAATTGATTGCTGAACAGTTTGCTGAAGACCGGAATCCCCGCTACGTTTACGCAGCCGGCAAGGATAAATCCCGCTGTAATCCATTTCTCCTTATGCATGTTTTTCCTCCCCGGCTTGTATGGTATGTCCGCCTGTCCATTCCTTCATGCATTCACCTGCGCCTGCAATGATGAGCAGGCGGTTTAAAATAATGTCTGGCAGGAGGGCCCGCGCCACCTGTCCAAGGTTCAGGCTCCATGGTTTTTTCACAACGCATCGTTCTTTTTTCACCGCCTTGTTTACCACTGCTCTGGCAATATCATCATGGCACTCCACCCTGGGAAGGAGCAGTTCCCCGAGGAAATTCATTTTACTTCCTTCAAAGAGTCCTTTTTTCAGGATACCGGGATGGACCGATGAAAACCTGACACCGTTTTTCCCGTCTGCCATCGCTTCGAGCCGGAGGGATTCGGTGAATCCATAAACTGCCCATTTTGTCGCACAATATACGGCAAGGTCCGGAAGTCCCACCAGCCCGGCACCCGATGAAATATTCACGATTTGGCCGCTGTTTCGCTCATACATGTCCGGCAGGAAAGCGGCAGTGGTATAGTAAATAGAATTGAGATTGATTTTTGTGAGCCTGTCCCATGACTCGACGGGATGAGAGGTAAACCTGCCCGCCGTCACCGTACCTGCGTTATTGATAAGAATATCAACATCCCCCATGTCTCTTTTCGTTTCCAGGGCGGTAACCCTGACCTTTTCGCTGTCGCTGATATCGCAGAGATAGAACCTGAGCTTCGGGGTATATTCCACCAATTCACTTTCTGCTTTCTTTATTGCCTCAGAATTGTTATCCCACACAGCGACACTGCACCCTTCATCGAGGAGACGCTTAACAGTGGCAAAACCGATTCCCATGGCGCCGCCGGTAACCACAACTTTTTTATTGTGTATGTTCTTCATTTATTTTACTCCGGATTTTTATTTTTCCACTGGAAGCGTTACATAACGGCCGTTCAGACAGACCGGGATAAGGCCACCCGTGAGCCCCACCGTGGCGTCGACAGGGCGGATGGCGTGAGGCGTATGTTTCGGTATATACACCGCCGCTGGCGTGGATACCTCGTAGAATTCATCACCCAGCATTACTTCAAAGGTAATGGCCTTTTCATCTCCGATCATCAGATACATTTCATCATAATCATGCATGTGCGGAACAGCCCTGTCGCCCTTTATGGCGATATTTTTGAGGGACTCTGTTATTTCCTTGATGTAAAGATAAAGGACCCAGGCAGCTGCTTCCGGAACAAGTTCACTGCCCATGAGGACCGGATATGGAATTACCTGACTCAAATCATGGTCCGGCAGCTCATTGACATTGATAGGTTTTCTGACGATAAATCTTTCATATTTTCCCGACATAGTATCCCCCTTTCTTGTTTAATATTATGGTAACCAGTGGTTAGTAACTAACGGTTACCTTTTACACTATTTGATGTAAATGTCAAGATCAAATGCACAATTTATTCTAAAAATTGTCACATTAGATTCATTGATATACGCCATGATCGGTGTGCTGATATACGGGGCATGTTGAAATATACTTGACCATTATATACACATGCGGAATAGCTTTGCACATGGCAAAAAAAACAGAAAAACCCATGAGAAACCGAAGAGAGGAAATAATCAAATCGGCGAGACAGCTTTTTCTTAAAAAAGGCTACCGCCTGACATCGATAGAGCAGATAGCGGAAAAAGCCGGCTACAGCAAACGCACCGTGTATCTTGAGTATGTCAGCAAGGATGACCTTTTCCTGGATATTGCAACAGACGGGCTTGAGATACTATTGAATCTCTTACAGGAAATAAAGGGGAGCGATATTTCTCTTTATGATTATATAGTGAAATACATTGGTGTTATTACCGATTTCGCTTTTCTCCAGGGAAATTATTTCAGACTGCTGGCCTCCGATGTTTCAGCTGAAGTTATCGCCAACAGTACCGACAGGGTAAAGCAGCGGGCCGCCGGAATTGAGCGGGCTGGCGTAAAGCTCCTGTCGGATCAGATAGAAAGGGCCATACGTGAAAAAAAGATAAAAAAAGTCGATTCATGGGAAACATCGGAGATCATCATCGGCTCCGCAGTAGGAATCATTGTGTTATCTCTGGGCGGGAGCCAGACGATCCTGTCTCAGGAAAAGCTGAAAAACAAGGTTGAAAGAATGGGACAGGTTTTTTATCAGGGCCTGTTAAAATAGATGAACGGTGAGAACAGTTTTTCAAACCGGGGAAATGTATGTTAAATAAATGAAAAAATTTTATTTTAAATGTTTGATAGTATTCTTTATCCTGAATATCAACACCGTCTCTCATGCTGAAATACAGTATGGGACCTGGGGAGGCTGGAATTTTCCCATATCAAAGTTAATTGATAACAAAAAAAAGAATCTGCTCGAGGACCAGAAGTTCGGCTCAGGAGGGATATCGACCGGGGCCTTTGTTCTGTTCGGGAACAAGAAAGTATCTGTCGGCCCGGAAATTGCATACATTCCTATATATGAGCTTGGACAATCAGGTGACATGCTGGATTTTCGGGCATACATGCCAATATTTGTTATATTCAAAATCTCTTCGAAAAAAGGGCTTTATGGTGGAATCGGGACGGGTTATTGTAATAGAATAAAAGATACATGGATGCGTCAGATGAAAGGAGGTGCTTTCGGCACCGAATTATTTCTAGGATATAATCATATGATTACCCAGAGATTTTTTCTCGGGCCGGCTTTGAAAATTATGACTATATTTGATGAAAAAGTTGTGTATAATTTTATACCGTTGCTTAGTATCAGCTATATGTATTAGAATAATACCTGCGACTTTTTTCATTTTCCTGCTTGCATAAAAGTCCGTTTTCAGGCATGATAAAACCTAGTGCCGGTTCCCGGCGGATTTTTCCGTTCTCCGCTGTCATATTCCATGCCGGCAATACAATCAGAGAGAGGTCGTTCCGTTGAAAAAGAAATTGCTGCTCATACTCTTTTCGGCATGTGGGATTATTTCAACGCTGCTTCCCCTGCAGGCCGCGTCCGCCGATGTATACGGAAAAATAATTTCCCGTGGAGAACTCCGCATCGGCGTGTCCCTGCATTACCCTCCCCTGAACTTTGACAGTGGTAAAGAAGGGGTCGAGGTGATGATGGCCAGGAAGCTGGGAGAGTTCCTGGGAGTAAAAGTATCTCTTGTGTCTCTCAAGGTGTCGGAGTATGTAACGGCCCTGGAGAAAAATCAGGTGGATATTGTCATTGCCGGATTTTCCCGGAACCTGCAGCGGGGAAGGACCATATGGTTTTCCGACCCCTATCTTACGGTAACGCCCGGCGTCCTGGTGAACAACCGGGCCCTGCCGCAGCGCCGCTTTGGTGATGAATTTGAACAGAACCCCATCAATACCATCTGGGACCTGAAGAACCTGTCCCGTTTCACTTTTGCCGTCAAGAAGGGAAGTTCCTACGAGATGCTTCTGAACGAACAATTCCCCTCCATGTCAATCACCCTTATAGAAAAGAATGAAGAGGGTGTTGCACTGCTGGAAAAGGGAAAGGTTGATGCCTTTGTTCACGATTCTCTCTATCTGCAGTACCTGTACAATACCAGCGCACAGTTCAGGGGTTCCTTCCGTCTTCTGCAGGGCGGCAAACAGACCGAGGCCATCTGTATCGGTCTCCCTTTCGGGGACACGGTCCTGAAAAACCAGATCAATCTATTCATTGCCGAACTGATCCGGCAGGGTCTTATCGATGAATGGCTGAATACATACAATAGCAGATAAACATGGTGAATGATGAAACAATCGTACAGAGTAAGTATCATACTTTTTCTTTTTATTTCAGTTTTTATGGGGGATATTTCCGCGGCGCAGCTGGATCCCCTCCTGGAGAAGCTGACGCTCTCGGGTTACATGCGCATGCGCACCTGGTACACCGGGAGCAGCATAAAGATTCCTGGTTATTTTCCCGGGTCCGGCGATTTTGAGCAGGTGAACTACGAAGACCTTTTTTTCCGGAACCGCATCTATATCAGCGTCCTACCCGAACTGGAGATACGCTCGGTTTTTGATATCAGTTCTAAGTTCGGCCACGATGACTTCGCCATGGGGCAGGGCGGTACCAACCTGGTCACCCGCGATGTTTATGCCCTTTTCAGGCCCGGTGAGAACATGGAGTTTTCCCTGGGGCTTATGCCCTTCAGTCTGCCGGGAGGATATATACTGGCCCGGGACGCCACGGGGCTCCGGTATCAGCACGATCTGCTGAATAAAAGGCTGAAGCTCTATGTGTCCCTCATACGAGCCTTTGATGATGCCGACACGGGATATAACGACACCACGGACATTCCCAGCTACGCCGATGACAATATTTTCATTTTCGGCGGCGACCTGGCCCTTCTCCAGGACCTGGAATCGCAGGTCTATTATGTTCTGGAGGTGGACCGGTACACATCATCGGGTGATGAAGACCCTGATTTTCTCACGCATTATTTTATCGATGATGGAAGGCAATCGACCCTCCATTGGCTGGGGATACACAATAAATACATTATCAATGATTTCAATCTTAAATTCGGTGCTATACTCAATGCCGGGTATATCAGAACAAAAGCTGAATATACCGATGAGCCCTTTATCCGTACCGATATCCTGGCCTGCCTGTGGGAATTCGAGGCTGCCTGGAAATGGCGCGACCTGCAGGTATCCCTGGCTGCCGAAGGGGCCACGGGAGATCCGCGCGATGCCGCATCGGGCGGATCATTCCAGGATATCAAGGCAAGTCACGGCTTTTCACTCATAGCCGTGGATAATACGGGCGGCCTCGCCATCCGGGGAAGCGGTGAATCGAGCTGGTACGGCCTGGCAGGCCAGGGCCTGAAGTTTCAGTACACCCTTTTCAACGCCGTGCTGGTTAAACTGGGAGCGGTGCATGTCCGCACATTGAAAAACATATCATGGAACGGTTCATCTTCCACCTGGTACGGCGATGAGTGCGACCTGGAAGCCGAATATAAATACCGCGAGGTGTTGTCAGTAACAGCGTCTGCTGCGGCCTTCTTCCCCGGTGACGCCTACAGGGGAATTGTTCAGGATAGCAGTCATGGTGTCATACTGGAGTGTATGCTGGGGGCTTCGGTTACGTACTAATCTTCTACGTGATTATATTGAACTTCCTTTTGCCATTCAGTAATTGTGCCTGAAGAACGGAATTGCAGTTTGATTGTTTCTTTCTTCCCGTCATCAGTTTCATAGGTGATAAGAAAAAAATTCAGGAAGCCGGTTTTCCTGTGGTTCGTTGTATTGAGAAGAACCCACTTCTTGGAGAACAATCCCGGCGGAACAACAAATTCTTCTGCGAACAGGTGATTCCTGGGAAATATTTTCGCGTTCTCGATATTATGCAGCACTTTATTGTATTCATTGACTGTCAGTGAGGTTAAAGCGCCCAGTCCTGTGAATGCGCCTGCCGCTTTTAAGGCTTTGTTGTCGCTGCTCATGGCAACTGTTGTACCGATAATGGCTACTGAGGCAAGGAACATATCCCTGTTGTGCTCACGTATCTCATTTCTTTTTATTATAGCTTCCTGCCAAAGGGCAAGGTCATTACCTGAGGTAAATTTAACATTTTCATTTGCCACTTCGGAAAAAAAATCTATAGTTACTTTCTTTATTCTGATCCAGCCCTGTGATTTATTTTCAAAGGTAAGATTAACAAGACCGAAGTATTTACTGGATAAATCAGTGTCTTCCTTCGCACTGACAACTAAACCTATATCCGTTTTTTTCTTGTTTATAACCCTGCCATTATCATCAATCTGCTCTGCGTAATATCCCGAGTGTATACTTGCACAGGATATGAGACCGATTAAAACTATAAATATGAGGGCTTTGATATAAAAGCTTTTCATTAACGGATCTCCCGAGAATGGTTAGAATGTTTTCAGCCAAGTGATATCATGCTCAAATAAAGTGCAAGTACTTTATTCAATGATGAGCCGCGAGATCTCCACCTTGTACATATTGTAGACATTGACCAGCATCTTCCGCAGGTTCCGGTTCAGCTCACGGTCCGTGGAGCGGCGCTGCACATATTTTTCGATCTCGTTGAGATGATCCAGGAGCAGGTTCCCCAGGTTTTCCAGGTCGCGGGTCACTGCCGCCGACGACGTGGACCGTCCCCCCCGGCGAATGTTTTTCAGCTCCGTCTCCAGTTCCTCCTCCAGATGCTTTTTTGTCTCGCGGTCCCTGAAGAGGCTGTCCAGCACCGATTCGGCATAGTCCTTAAAATTAACGGGACTGCTGATCTCGTAATGCTTCACTGCTGACACGGTGCTGCTGAAGAGCAGTTCGGATATGATCTTGCCGGCGAAGCGCTCCTTCACCATGGACCAGGTGCTTTCATCGATGATTACAATATCGTACAGCGTTTTGTCCAGAACCGGATCGATTATATACGAAGGATAATGCACCAGTTCGTCGCCGATACGGTCCACTGGGACCGTTATGATCTGGTTGAGGACATGGATGCGGTTTTTAAAAATTTTGCCCGAGCTGTAAGACTTTATGTTCTCAACGATCCTCAGGGAGGCATTGACGGCGTCGGCGGGATCATTGAAGTATGATGTGATCTGTTCATTTGTTATGCGCGATATGATTCCACGGTGTTCGGTGATGGCCGAGGAGATAAAGGATTTTACACGGAGGTTCATTCTTATCATCTGGGCCACGCTGGAGCCCTTGAGTTTCTGGTCCTCGCCAATGACGTTTATGTTAACGATGGTGACGGTATCGTGTTTCAGGTTGTCGACCCGTATGGTCTGTTTTGTTTCCGTGAGATTCAGGTCACCGAAATCGGGAGCCTCGAATTTCCTGAAAATGTTGACGATGAACCCGTCGATTTCCTTCAGGTCCTCTTCGGGCAGCAGTTTCAGCACGGCTGTTATGTCGTCGCTCATGCCGTATTCCTCTTTGAGGAGAGATACCAGGAAAAAGGAAAACTCGATGGAACGGAGCTCTCCCAGGATGGTGAGAATATCCCGCTGTATTATCTTGTTCTTGATGATGAGCATGTCGCGTATGGAGCGAAGGGCCTCGTTATCACCCATTTTTATAAGGCAGAGGCACGAGTATATCCTGACCCGTATTCCCGGATCTTTCAGGTATTCATGGAAATAACGGGTCACCTGCCGCTTGTTGTATTTTTCCGAGGTGAATATAATTTCCCCCATGGCGCGGACGATCATATCCTTGCCTTCGCTGTTGTTCATGGTGAAAAAGAGTTCATTGAGATAGTCTATATCGCCGTCAAAACCGCATTTCCCCAGGCCGAGAATGGCCTGGTTGCGTATCGACTGCATCGTGTTATTCTCTATTATTTTTTTGAATATCTGGTTCGCCGTCATGTTGTTGACGATGTCACGTTCGAGCATTATTTCCAGTGCAGTTTCTATGATTCCCGATTCCTCCGTGACCCTTGTCTGTAGAAACTCAAAGAGAATATTCAGGGAGCGTTGTTCCGTGTAGAACGAGATGAGCCCAAGCGCCTTTAACTGTTCTTCGGGGACGCCCGTAGTCAGGAGTATCTCTATCTCGCCCAGCATGTAGGAATAATTGAGTATGGCAAGGGTCTGAATTATGGTATGTATAAGGTCCTGGTCGGGATATTTTTTCAGGTAGTTATAGATGTTCACCAGCGGGGATGCGGCTTCCTCAATATGAAGAAGGGCGATGATATTGCAGAGCCGCAGAATCCTGTTGCGGAGATATCGTTTTTCGAACTCAATATCCTCGATGCGCGACGCGGAATTTTCCCTGGATTTTTTATCATCATCGAAAAGAATTTCTATAAGATGATGGAGCTGTTCCTTTTCA
This sequence comes from Spirochaetae bacterium HGW-Spirochaetae-1, assembly GCA_002839375.1. NCBI lineage: Bacteria > Pseudomonadati > Spirochaetota > Spirochaetae bacterium HGW-Spirochaetae-1. Next base: position 347,594 of record PGXY01000004.1, read on the forward strand.
TGTTCGCCGATGAAGGGTATCCAGCCCGCATAATCCTTTATGATCAGGTGCGTGTTTCTCGATTCGTCCGATGAGAGAAAATAGATCGTCCGTTTCTTCAGTTCCGGTGTCATGTTCTCCAGAATAAATTTTCTCAGCATCTGGAAACTCTCGGGATAGCTCTTTTCCGCGACACTCCTGATCATGTATTCCTTGCGGTAGGTTTCAAAATAAGATTCCAGCGTCACCACGATATAACTGAAAAGCTTGTCTTTAAGAATATGATATTTTCTTTCCTCACCGATTCCAGTGAAAAATTTAATAAACATCTCAACAATGAGTTCATTGTCACGCTGTGATTCGGTCGATAGGGCGATGAGATTTCTGAAGAGCTTGTCCGGGTCCTTGAGTTTTTCGATGTTCGTGTTGAGCGCGTACAGCGTCATGCTGATGAGCTCGGTGTTTTTCGAGGTAAGAGCTTTCATGACATAGATGAGGTATTCCCGGTGATTGCATGAGACCATGGCGGTAATGAAGGCCACTTTTGTTCCCGTTGAATAATTCTCGAAACGCGGAGACATCTTACCCAGGAGGACGCGGATATCCAATATTATTTTGTCTTCGTCGGTCTGGCTTGTCGAGTACGTATACAGATCGGTTTCATCGGAACCCATGGCTCGTCCCGCGGCGATATTGAGCTGATTGTTCATGTCCGCGATGGTCCGGTATACATAATAGCTCAGTGTGTCATTGTTCATTTTCAGTATTTCCTCGAGAACGGAAATGATCCTGAAAGATGACAGAGACAATATAGCCTCGCATTGAAAGTGGATATGGGGTTCCGGAGTGTCTATCATATTAATGAGGAAATGCATCACTTCATCGGACTGCGCTCCTATGGTCTGGATCACCCTGAAGGCTTTGGTGAGAATAAGCCGTGACACAGTTTCCGCATTCTGCTCCTGGATGAATGACATGACCTCGGGCACATCATCGGCGCTTCCGTATTTCTGGATATGGTCGAGTATGAAGATTTTTTCATTGTCAGTCAGACTTTTCGCCAGCAGAGGCTTTATGGCCGTCAGGATCTGCGGTTTGGGGATGTCCGTAAAAATGGCCAGGGCGCTTTCACGTATATCGGGGCCCTTTTCCAGCTCCTTGAGAAGGATGCTCACGCCGATATCGGTTTTCAGCATACCCAATATCTTGTGAAAGGCCAGGCGTTCGTAGGGTACCAGCTTGAAATTTCTGCTGATTTCCAGCTTGATGCTCTGTAAAAGGTTTTTGTCCTGTTCCACGATGATTATCCTGTTTCAATCTGACTGTTGCCGCTGATTTGAGAATGAAGTAACAGGGAGAAATCCCCTGAAAAGCCCTTGAAGGGCAGTATTCAGTATTCATGGAATAATATGCCGGAGGGAATTGCAACCAATTTATACTGTACCGGCACTCATATTATGGAGTTAATTTTAAATCAATAAACCTGAAAATACATTGACTCAAACACCTTTTAATGAGTATATTAACTCCTGGATATTTTAATCTATAACATTGTCGGGCAGGAGAGTTGATAATGAAAAAAGGACTTGTCATCATACTCAGTATTTTTTTAGTCGCAGGGACTGTTTCATGCGGAGGCGGTAAGCAGACCAAGGGCAGCAAATCGTCTTCCTCAAAGCAAACGCTTCCGGCGAACCGGGGTCAGGCCACGGGTTATGCTACTATTTATGACAGCGATACGGCCCTGGCCAGGGACCGCGCCACCGATGACGCCAAGAGCAAGCTGGTGCGTCAGGTTCTGGGTGAAACCATCGAAGGCAGAAGCATCATGAAGAACTTCGAGCTGGTGGAAAGCATCGTGGAAGCCAAGTCAATCGGTCTGGTCAAGCATGACAAGATCATAAAGCAGTGGCAGGCCGGTTCGGAGTATTTCGTAACACTCGAAGGAACGGTGGAGCCCACGGCAGTAGCCGATGCCATAGCCGATATCCTGAATACCTACGGTCGGCCCAAATTTATGGTGCTGATCCAGGAGACCTTTGAAGGGAAAAAGCAGATGCCCGGTTTCACCGAAACGGAAATGATCATTCAGGAGATCATGGGTAACTCGGGATTCGAGTTTGTCGATGCGGGGATGACCCAGCAGCTCATGAAGCGTGACCGGCAGAAAATGACCAGGGCCATGAACGGCCAGGTCAGCGATGATGTCCAGGACCTTCTGCTCAATGACGTGGGAGCTGAAGTAATCATCATAGGAACGGCCCAGACTAATGACCAGTCAGCCGCCCTCAGCGCTTACGGCGCCACGAACATGAAGTCAAAATCGGCCATTGTCCGCCTCAAAGCCATCGATGTGTATACGGGCCGCATCATCGCCACCATCAGCAGGAATGCCCCGGGAGTCCATATCGATAATGACACGGCATCCAAAAAGGCCATAGAGAAGGTTTTCCAGCTTATCCTGGGTAAAACCGACCCCGATACGGGCAAGTTTTCCATCGGGCCCTTCATGGAAACCATAACCAACAGTTTTGTCAAGGCAGCCTCGGAGCGCCAGATCAATCTTCTGGTCTCAGGGCTGGAATATAATGATCTGACGAAATTCAGGAATGACCTGGCACAGCGTATCCGCGGGGTGAAAAATGTGAATCCCAAGGGACAGGCCGGGAAGGCAGCAAAACTGGAGCTCTATTTCGCCGGTAAAACCAATGACTTTGCCGATGAACTCGTAGCAAAAGCGGGCAATATGGGATATAACATCCAGGTAAAGGAGAGCTATCCCAATAAGCTGGTGCTTGTGGTAAAATTGAATAAATAGTTCTGATTTCGCCGACAGCGGTGCTATATTACATAACCCCTTCCCGTCCTTTTATAAAATGGGACTTATCCGGAAGGGGTTATTTATTTTTACATTAACAGACTGAATGTAAAATCAAAGCTTCAAAAGTGCGACTTATAAATCTTCACCAGATAGTATTCCATTTTTTTTATTAATAATACATATTTTATGAGCAGAGCACTTGACGATAAATAGTCTTTTCAGTACAATCTAACTAAATAGTTAGTTATGAGGGGGATGATGGAAGAGGACAACACTTTTGAGAAGATCGAAAAAGGGGCAATTATGGAATTTTCTCAATTTGGCTTTGAGGGAGCCAGAATAGACCGTATCGCGCAAAAAGCGAAGATAAACAAGGCCATGATATATTACCATTTTAAAGGGAAGGAGGCCCTCTATGAGCACATCGTCAAGAGAATTGTGTCGGGTATTTATGATACCATCAGCCCATTGATACCTGAAAACCCTGAATCCGTAGCGGATTTTGAGCGCCTGCTGCGGGGATATTCGTCCTATATGGGCAGCCTGGATGAGAACTATATCAAGATCATGCTTCGTGAGATTGCCTCGGGAGGAAAGTATTTCAAAAAAATAACGGTCCCTATTCTTTTGCAGCCGGTCATGAAAAATGTAATGGATATGTTCACCAGCGGTAAAAAGAAAGGACTATTTGCCGATATTCATCCTCTCTATACCATGCTGCAGCTTATGGGTTCTGTTGTTTTTTTTAACATGCTCAGGACTACCATCAGGGATACCGCCATCGCGGACCTGATATTTCAGGAAGATTTTATAAACAAGTACGCGGAAAATCTGCTCAAAATATATTCCGGCGGAATTTTCGTCGATAAGAGGTGATGCTTATGCTGAAGAGGAAAGCCCTGTTCGTTATAATAACGGCATTGATACTGTCATATAATGTCAAAGCGGCAACGGCACAGGAGAAGCCCGCCATTTCCGTTGATGAGGCCGTGATCATAGCATTGGGAAATAATCAGGATTACAAAATTGCCTCTCACAGACTGGAGGAGGCCGATGAAAAAGTCAATGCCGTCTGGGGCCAGCTTCTGCCGGCCCTGGAATCGGAGGCCTCCATCCTGAGGCAGGGCGCAGACACCGGACCCATGAGTCTCAGTGACGGTCAGTATGATCTGAAGTTCATACAACTCCGCTTCGGCATAAATCCCGGCGCCTTTTATCATTCATTGAAGCAGTCTCATGCGGGATATGCTCTGGCAAAAGAGGAACTGCGCAGGATCAGGCACGAAGTGGAATTCAATGTAATCAAGGGCTATTTTGACGCCATCCTGACAGGAGAGACAGTCACCCTGCGAAGTAATTCCCTGCAGGTACTGCGGGAAAACCTGAAGGATGTGCGGAGGATGTATCAGACCGGCAGCGTGCCCAGGTTCGAGCTGCTCCAGGCCCAGGTACAGCTGCAGAATCAGGAGCCTGTTATGCGTGAAGCCGAAAATAATTACAGGACAGCCCTGGAAATATTTAATTATCATCTGGGATTTAATGCCATTACATATACGGTAAAAATTGATGATGTTGATAAGAGCACCATCAGGCTCCCAGCTGAAGAGTCTGTAATACCCGGGCTGATAAACGCAGCTATGAAAAACAGACCTGAGGTTTTGCAGGTATCTCTTCAGAAGGATGCCCTGAATCATTCACGAAAAGTCCACCAGTCATCGTATCTGTGGCCTACCTTTTCTGTTTCCGGATACTATGGAAAAACATATCAGCTTCCTAATCCCGTTAATATTAACCTGGGAGGGGGACCTTCACCGGACCTTTCGCAGATTACCGGATCAAAGGACTGGCAGGATACCTGGCAGGTTCGTTTTGCGGCGACATACCGGTGGGGAACCCTGATACCCTTTGATTCTCAGCGTGCCCTTGAACGGGAGGAACGTGAGAAGATACAGGAGACAGAACAGAAACTACTGCAGATACAGCGGCTGACGGGGATAACCATACGTACCAGTTTTGGCAGGCTGAGTACGTCCTATGAAACGATCCTGAGCCAGGAGAAGAACCTGGAGACCGCGGAAGAGGGACTTCGGATTGCCAGGGAAAGCTACAGAGCCGGCGTAATAAAAAATGCCGATCTTCTCAATGCCGAACTGGCCCTCACGAGTGCCAGAACAGGATACGTGAAGGCCCTCTATGATTATTACATGAGCAGGGCGGAACTGAACAGGGAAATCGGTGTTAACAGTGATACAGTATTATTCCGGGAGGATTCGAAATGAAAATAAATAAAAAATTTGTTCCACTGGCCATAGCCATAATCATCATCACCGGGGCGACCCTTTACTTCGAAGTGTTCAGGGACCTGGGAGAAAACGGCAACACTATAAAGGGCAGCGGAACCATTGAGGTAACGGAAATTGAGATCGCCTCAAAGATAGCCGGCAGGGTCATGGCTCTTCCCCACGAGGAAGGCGACACGGTGAAGGAGGGAGGACTGCTGGTGAAACTTGCCTATGATGAACTTGACGCTCAGCGTCTTTCTGCCGTGGCCAATATGAATAATGCGGAAAAAAACCTGAAGCGGGTACGGGATCTGAATGCCACCGGTTCAATTTCCAAAAAGGATCTGGATAACGCAGAAATGGTCTATCGTGTCGCCAGGGCCAACTATGAGTATGTTGCTGCAACCATTGAACAGGCTGTTATCTATTCTCCCGTCAATGCAACCATATTGGAGAGAAACCTTGAAGTAGGAGAACTGGCCTTTCCGGGCACGCCGGTAATCACCCTGGCCGATCTTACGAGGCCGTGGATAAAGATATATGTGCAGGAAAAACGGATCGGGAGGGTAAAACTTGGTCAGAAGGCCGTTATAACCGTTGATTCATTCAAAGACAGAAATTTCAGCGGGAAGGTTGTTTCCATAGCCAACAAGGCGGAGTTTACTCCCAAGACAATCCAGACAAAAGAGGAACGCGTGAAGCTCGTCTTCGCCGTGAAGATAGCCGTGGAAAACCCCGGCATATCCCTGAAGCCCGGGATGCCGGCCGATGCGGAAATCATTTTGGGAGAAGAGAAGTGATCGCCGTTCGATCATTAACAAAATCATTCGGGGACCTGCGAGCCGTTTCCTCCCTGGATTTTGACGTGCGCAGAGGGGAAATTTTTGGCATAGTGGGTCCCGATGGCGCCGGCAAGAGTACGATTCTTCGCATGTTGTCAACAATACTGGTTCCCGAAGAGGGGAATATTAGTATTGATGGTATGGATATTTTCCGGAACCAGAATACCGTCAAGGAGATGATTGCCTACATGCCGCAGCGTTTCGGTCTTTACGAAGACCTCACTGTTGAGGAAAATATCTTTTTTTTCGGCAGGCTCTTCGGGCTGAAGAAAAAGCAGATCAGGGAACGCCTTCCCGTGCTCTATGGTTTCAGCAGCCTGGGGCCCTTCAGCGACAGACTGGCGGGAAAACTTTCAGGCGGGATGAAACAGAAGCTGGGCCTGGCCTGCTGCCTGGTCCACAGGCCCCGTCTTATTCTCCTGGATGAACCTACCAACGGAGTCGATCCCGTGTCCCGGAGAGAATTCTGGAAGATACTCTATGAGCTGCTCAGCGACGGCGTGACCATCGTGGTGAGCACGGCCTATCTCGACGAGGCGGAACGCTGCAGTCGTGTGGCCCTCATGTACCAGGGTAAATTCATTCGCATCGGTGAGCCCCGTGAGGTAAGGATGATGATCGGCGAGTACCTCCTGGAGATACTCTGCGACAGGCCCCGGGAGGCCGAGGAGGTTCTCAGGACAGTGAAGGAATACAGGAAGATCATCAGGAGCGGGGAGTCGCTGCGTATTTTTGTCGGCAATGCACAGCGCTATAAAAAGGCAATAGAGTCCCTGCTTAAAGCAAAGGGAATTACCGTCAGGGAAATACGGACCATTGCTCCTTCCCTGGAGGACACCTTTGTGGAAGTCATCGTGAGGGAGGAATCACTGTCATGAAAGCAGTCAGATCTTTGCAGAGGATCATGGCCCTGGCAGATAAGGAATGGATACAGATCCGGCGTGATGCCCGCAGCCTCATACTATCGCTCATCGCACCGGCTCTGCTGGTTGTGCTTTTTGGCTATGCTCTTAATATGGATGTTAAGCATGTTTCCATAACGATCATGGACCAGGACAGAACCGCCTTTTCTCGGCAGATGATCGAAAAATTTTCACACACGGAGTATCTGCAGATACACGGCTATGCTAAGACTTACAAAGAGATTGATAAGCTTCTGAACAGCGGCGAGGCTTCCCTGGCCCTGGTAATTCCTCCTGACTTTACGCGGCGAGTAAAGGCCGGTCGAAAAGCAAAACTGCAACTTCTGGTGGATGGTTCCGATTCCATGTCTTCTACGGTGGCGGCAGGATATGTACAGGCCATTCTTATGGAATTCAATCTGGATGTGCAGATGAAAGGCCTGAATCGCGCCGGAATATCAAAACTGCGCCTACCCCTGGATGTCAGGAGCCGTGTCTGGTATAACGAGGAGTTGCAGAGTAAGAACCTGATTATTCCGGGAATTATCGTCATCATCCTTGCTATCATTTCGGCCCTAATTACGTCGCTGACTATATCGCGCGAGTGGGAGCGGGGTACCATGGAGACCCTCATTACAACGCCGGTACGACCCTTTGAGGTGATGACCGGGAAGCTCATCCCCTATCTCATAATAGGGACCTTCGATGTGGTTATGACGTTTCTTGTGGGATATTTTTTCTTCGGCATTTACCTGAGAGGCAGCTTTATTGAACTGCTGCTGCTCTCGGTGCTTTTTCTTATCGGCACTTCCACCCTGGGGATACTGATATCCTCGGTTACGAAGGTACAGGTCCTTTCCATACAGGCCGCCGTGGTGGTGACCTATCTCCCGTCATTCATCCTTTCAGGATTTGTTTTTCCCATTCAGAATATGCCTATGGTAATCCAGGCAATCACCTATCTCATCCCGGCAAAATATATGATAACCATAATCAAGGGAATTGTCCTGAAAGGAACGGCCGCGTCGCTTCTTGCAACCCAGATTGTTTTCATGGCGGTCTTCGCCGTGGTGGCCGTGCTTATTGGAATCCGGAAATTCAGGCTTACGATCAATGATTGAGGGGTAGGGGAATAATGAACTTTATAAATCCCATGAATGTCCGGAGCATGCTGAAAAAGGAATTCAAGCAGCTTTTCCGGGATCCGCGTATGCGGGCCATGATTGTCGGGCCCCCCATTATCATGCTCATGCTCTTCGGATACGCCGTTAATACCGATGTAAACGAGGTAAGGATGGCCGTAATAGACGGGGACAGGACCGCCATGAGCAGGGATTTCATAAGCGCCTTCACATCATCGCCTACTTTTGAGTTCTACGCCTATGTTGATTCCCCGGCAAAGGCCGTAGAGATGCTGGACCGGGGAGATATTGATTTTTTCATGCAGATCGAGAGGGGCTTTTCACGTAATATAAGAAAGGGCCTTACTGCCGGTGCGCAGGTGATCATTGACGGTTCAGACTCAAGCCGGGCTTCGGTGATTATTTCATATATCAATGCCGTGATTCTGGCCCGCACCCAGGATTTCATGAAGGACAGGATCAGGCTGGCCGTTCTGCAGCAAGGGGCTGCGGGCCGGAAAATGCCCGGTAGTATCAATCTGGAGCAGAGAATATTTTTCAATCAGGATCTTACCAGCAGAAATTTCTTTCTTCCCGGCGTTATCGGGCTGCTCATCGCGCTGTTAACCATTATGGTAACATCCATGTCCATTGTCAAAGAAAGGGAATCAGGGACCATTGAGCAGATTAACGTGTCTCCCCTGCGCCCCCTTGAGTATATCCTGGGGAAGATGATCCCCTTTGCACTGGTGGCTTTTGTCGACATCTGCATTATAGTATTCCTGGCAATTACATGGTTCAATGTCCCCTTTCAGGGCAGTTTTATTTTTCTGCTCTTCAGCGGCGTTGTATTCATTCTTTCAACGCTGGCCGTAGGGCTTTATATTTCCACTATCTCGACGACACAGCAGCAGGCCATGCTCTCTTCATTTTTGTTTTTTTTACCCGCCATGCTGCTCTCAGGATTCGTTTTCCCCATATATTCCATGCCGGAAAGCATCCAGCTCGTAACCTATTTAAATCCACTGCGGTATTTTATGACGATAATACGTTCTGTTTTTCTGAAGGGAGGCAACATCATGATATTATGGAAGGATCTTTTTCTTTTACTTCTCCTTGGAGCAACGCTCCTGTTCATGAGCGTTAAACGATACAGCAAGAGGATGGCCTGACAATGGAATATTCCGTTGATGTACGAAACCTGACACGGACCTTTGGCGATTTCACCGCCGTGAACAATGTGAGTTTTTCGGTCAAAAAAGGCGAGATATTCGGTTTTCTGGGTCCCAACGGCGCCGGGAAAAGCACCACAATTAAAATGCTCTGCGGCCTCCTCATGCCCTCTTCCGGCGAGGGGCATGTTGCCGGCATGGACATCATGGACCAGCAGGAGGAGATCAAAAAAATAATCGGGTACATGTCCCAGCGTTTTTCACTGTATGACGATCTATCGGTAAAGGAGAACCTCGAGTTTTTCGGCAGCATCTATGGGCTGCAGGGAGCGAGGCTCAGGGAGAGGATGGAATTCGTTATTGATATGGTGGGTCTGGAAGAACGACGTGACTCATTGGTTAAAAATCTTCCCGGCGGTATAAAACAGCGGCTGTCACTGGGAACGGCCATAATCCATGATCCGCCGGTTCTATTCCTCGATGAACCGACATCGGGAGTTGACCCCCTCATGCGCCGGACATTCTGGGAACAGATATACGCCTTTTCAGCCCAGGGCAAGACCATTTTCGTGACAACGCATTATATGGATGAGGCGGAGCATTGTGACCGGATAGCCCTCATTATAGCCGGAACCATCATTGCCCTGGATACGCCCGACAGCCTGAAAAATACAATTCCCAGTGATGTTTTTCTCATCCGGAGCGATTCATTTCTTGATACCTTTGAGATTCTTTCCCGGCAGGATTTTGTCCAGGAGGCTGCACTTTTCGGAACAGATATACACATTATAGTAAAGGACGGTCGGGGAATAACGCAGCGCATTCGTTCCCTCTTAGAGGAAAAGGATGGCAAGCGTATCATGATACGGAAAATCAGGCCCTCCCTGGAGGATGTTTTCGTTGTCCATTCAAGGAATTATGGTCTGTGATGGGGATAATCTAAGATCCTTTTACCACAACAGCAGTTCCGCTAGTATCGGCCCTGTACAGGGATTTCATGACGGACTGAATCTCCTCGGCATTTTTATTGAGCACCGTGGAAAGCGATGACAGCTCCTCTGAGATGGCCGCGTTGTTCTGACTGATCTGGTTCAACTGGTCCATGCCGGCGCTCACCTGTTCGATCCCCGTATCCAGCTCTTCCGTGGCAGAATTCACCTCCTGGACCAGGGAAGCCGTTTTTCGTATGCTGTCGAAGATATCATTAAGCAGCACACGGGCCTGACCGGAAACGCCGACACTGTGTTGGGCCAGCTCGCTTATTTCTTTTGATGCATTCTGGCTCTTTTCCGCCAGTTTGCGCACCTCGCCCGCTACAACGGCAAACCCCCTCCCGCTTTCACCGGCCCGTGCGGCCTCGATGGCGGCGTTCAGGGCGAGGAGATTGGTCTGATAGGCTATGTCTTCTATGATGCTGATCCGCTTTGATATCTTATTTATCGCCTCGATGGTTTCACCGATGACGATGCCGCCTTCTTCGGCCTTCCGGGTTGTCTCAACGGCTATACTGTCGGTTTTCCGCATGTTGCCGGCTGTCTGTTTTACCATGGCCGCCATCTCCTGAGAGGATGATGATATCTGTTCCACGTTGGAAGCCTGGGAATTGGCGCCGTCACTAAGCTGGGTTGATGTGGCGTTTATCTGGTTCGAGGCCTCGGCGAGCCTGCCGATCATATCGCCCATGGACCGGATAAGATTATCCTGGTTTTTCATGATATCTTCCATGTCCTGCCTTTTCTGCAGTGAATCGGAAATGGCAGTTTTCATAATGCGGATGATGAGGATGCAGATGAGCGTTACAAAGGAGATTACGGAGGCATAAACGGTTATCTGTGTAGACCTGATAACGGATTCAAGATCTGCCTGGTTGAGAACCACGATGGTCATGATGACTGAGGATAGGGATATGACAGCGATGGTGATTATATCGCTGAAAAGGGCAGCCAGGACAATCATTACCATGAAGAGGATGGGGGTTACCGAACCGCCGGTCCTGTTTGCGTACACTAAGAGCATGGTGGGCAGGTGGGAGCCGTAAACAATGGCGTAGGAAGCCATACGGTATTTCCCGGCACGAAGAAGCAGCAGAACGAAGATCAGCATGACATAAAGACTTATTCGGAATACATAATCGACGGCTTTGAATCCCCGCATAGAGCTGGCTATCATTTCAGGAAGAAGAAGCAGGGCGCTGATGAACATGTAGTACATCAATGTTCTTGCCTTAAGCTGAACATCTATCGAGCTGTCCTTAAATCTTCGTAGGAAAAAGTTCTCAAGTGTTTGAAACATGGGTTTCCTCCGCTGATTATGCTGATATGTGGTTTATATGAAACTGCCTCAGTATAGATCAAAAACAGAGGGCCATCAATATAATTATCCAGAAATCAGCAAATTAATCCACGTGATGCATGGCATTGTCTTGACTGCTTCCGGATGTATGATATGATATTCGTGCCTTTATAAGTGCTCAAAGGGGAGGAAATAAGAAAAAGATATGGAAGATAACAAAAAATTATCCCTGCAGTTTACCGGTAATGGCGGCGATCTGTTTATCATTTATCTGATCAACGCACTACTGATACCTTTCACTCTGGGAATTTATTTTTTCTGGGGAAGCGTGAAGATTAAAAAATATTTTCATGAAAACCTGGAATTTTTAGGCGGCCGGTTCGGCTATCATGCCACGGGGAAGGAGCGATTTTTCGGTTTTCTCAAGGCAGTAGCAATGGTCATTGTTCTGGGTGCTGCTATGTTTGTCTTGATGAAACTGCTGTCATTCATCGTTGGAGAGAAGGCAGCAGCCATTATAATAATGATTTTTTTATACGGCGGAATTATAATACTTATTCCCGTCATACAGGTGGGAACACTGCGGTATAATCTGAGCAGGACCTCGTGGAAGGAATACCGTTTCCGCTTTACCGGAAGGCCCTCAGATATGTTGGTTATCTATATCAAGGGTCTTGTTCTTACAGCAATAACACTGGGAATATATGCTCCATGGTTCATCTGCAGTCTTTCGGCCTTTATCATGGGCAATACAAAAATAGGGAATGAAAGTTTTGAGTATACGGGGAACGGGAAGGATCTTCTTTTCAAGGTTGTAAAAGGGATTCTTCTTTCAATTATAACCCTGGGCATATATGTGCCGTGGTACATCGCGGACATTGAAAGGTACAACTGGGAACATACGCTGTTTCAGGGCAAGCCTTTCAAATCCGACATGACGGGAGGACAGCTTTTTGGAGCCATGCTGATATCAACCATACTGGTTATGTTCACGTTTGGAATCGGCTTCGCCTGGGCCGTTGTGCGGATCCGGAAGGTTTATCTCGATTCCCTGTCCATAACGGCTGAACCCGATATTATCGGTCTTGTTAATATCGATGATAAGGATGCCTCGGCGACTACATCGGGGGTAGAGGATCTGGGATCTCTTCTTGATACGCTGGCTGATTTTATCGGCTAATGATATGAAATCTGTTTACATTCCATGGCACCGGTCCTGCCGGTGCTGCGGAATGGATCGTACTTTTCATGTAACAGCCTCCTCTCTGACAAATTTGATTACTATTTGACAAAATTATTTATGTTCCAGACTATAACTCCAATTGCACTTTAACAGTTGCATCACCTGGTGAAGCATTGAAGGATTGGAATATGAATACCGGTATTAAGCAGATACCTGATCCGGCACGTGAAACGAGGCGTATAACATGGATCGGTCTTGGCGTTAATCTTTTTCTTACTGCCGTTAAGTTTATTACCGGTATTGCCGGGTCAAGTCAGGCTGTAATTGCCGACGCCTTCCACAGTTTTTCCGACATAATAACCGATGTTGCCGTACTCTTCGGAGTCCGGTACTGGTCAGCCCCGGCCGACGAGGATCATCCCTACGGGCATTCGCGTATTGAAACGATCATTACGGCTTTTATCGCCCTTGCTCTTTTTACTGCAGGCATTGGTATCGGGTGGAATGCCATTTCCACCATACGGAATCCCGATGTGGTGCGGCCCAGACTCATCGCCGTTATTGGCGCCGCATTCTCCATAATACTGAAAGAATATCTCTACCACTGGACGGTTCGTGTCGGAAAAAGAATAAAATCCCAGGCACTCATCGCCAACGCCTGGCATCACCGGTCCGATGCATTCAGTTCAATCCCGGCTCTTATAGCCGTATTGCTGGCATCACTTTTACCCGGCCTGGCATTCATTGACCACCTGGGCGCCTTCATTGTATCTCTTTTTATAGCTAAAGTTTCGTGGGATCTTATTAAACCGACTCTATCGGAGCTCACTGACCGCGGCGCTGATCAGCGGGATATTGAGAGGATAAAAACAATAGCCCTGGAGGTGGAGGGAGTAAAAGAGGTTCACGCCATTCGTTCACGGCGCCACGGCAGGGGGTTTTTTCTTGACCTGCATGTGCTGGTGGACGATGATAAGACGGTCCGTGACGGACATGAGATCACCCGCACTGTTAAACACCGGCTTCTTGAAAGCGGGCCGGGAATTATTGATGTAATAATACATCTGGAACCCTTCATTGCATGCACGCGGACACTAAAGCGGTGATGTATTAATAAATGAAAGGTCTTTTCACGCGGTGCAGGTAAAAAATTGATGAATACCTGTTCCGGGGTTAAATATAGTTGGTGAGTATTTCCAGCATGGCGGCGTCAAGGGAGCCATACCTGTTTTTAAGGTCCTGTTTCAGGATTTCCGTTTCCCGGTCGGGTCTGAAGTCCCGGAGATACCGGTACCGTCCTGTCCGTCTGCCAACGATGTAGGTTTCCCTGTCATCGGGATCCATATTAAAAAATGAATCAATAACTCCAGTCATGATAGATCGGTCTCCGGGAAGAGAGCCTTCGATGTCCTCGATGAGATTCATGATGTGGTCACTTTTCAAAACGCTTGTTATGTTGTCGAGATTTTCAATGAAGAGGCGTATTTCCCTGACTTTATCCTCCTCGGGTACCGGGGTCCATTTTCCTGCAAGCATGAGATCGTGAAGCGGTGTCCCGGGAACGGGAATCGTGCTGCGCAGGCGGATGAAAGTGGGATTGATGGCGCTCAGAACACGGGCCGATTCCCGGGCGTTTTCCCCGGAGAATTCAGTGCCGCCTGATCCCGGCATAAAATACTGGGAAAGTTCAAATCCGGCGTCCATGGCTTTTTTACCGGCGTCGATCTGCCTTTCGGCAGTTACTCCTTTCTGTATCATTTCCAGTACGCTGTCCGATCCGGATTCCATACCGATGTGTATGCGGTTAAGACCCGCTTCCCTGAGTTGGCGGAGTTCCTCGGGGCTTTTACGGCTTACAGTGTGCGCCCTTGCATAAGATGTTATGCGTTTTATGGTAGGAAACTTTTCACGTATATATTTGAGAATATCCGCGAGCTCCGTAGTTTTCATTATAAGTGAATCGGCATCCTGCAGGAACAGGCTCTCCATGCCGTGATGAAGCCAGAAGGCAACCTGCTGAATATATTCAGTCCCGATGCCATGGGTTGAAGCAATGTCCTGCATCAGTGATCCGTTGATGATCCCCGATTCACTCGTGCATTTCAGTATTTCAGCGGCAATAAAATACATACTGTCAATATCATGCCTGATCTCTTCGGGGGTACGCAGGGAAAATTTTTGTCCCTTGTATACCGGGCAGAAAGCGCAGCGGTTCCAGGGGCAGTTTCTTGTAAGTCTCAGCAGAATGCTCGAGGCTTCGCTGGGAGGCCTGATGGGACCAAGTTCAAAAGTGTAATGCATGATTATTCCCGCTTAAAATAGTATAGTGTATGATATGATCGCTTCCTATAGTATTTGTTGCAAGTAAATTTATATAATAAAAAAGTTCTTGTATCTGATTGAAACCATGCTAATATATTTACAGATTTGAAAACCACTGAATGCGGGAAGTACACAACCACCGAGTTTGTCGATTACTTATTTTTATTTACCTCTGTCTGTGCAGTCCCCGTCAAAGACCGTGGTGCAATTATGCTGCCGCCATTTGAGAAAATCGCCTTGGCTGATTCCCGGGCGTAAAAAGTCTGTTTTTGTCACCGGCAGGAAGGCAGGATATTCTGCCTGCCGTTAGTGTGACATCCGTAACGTTGATATCCATGTAATATCTAAAATCACGTGGCTAAACCAAAAGTAAACACTCCAGGAAAACGACGGGATTGTTATACAAATAATAGCTGATAATATAAAGACATTGCTTGATATATTTGATGGCATTTATTATAATAATCACAGTAGAAACCAGGTATAAAAGCAAGAGAGGTAACTCTTATGGACGAAAGAACCAGGACCCGTGTGCCATTTCACGTCAGGGCTTCTATTCAATATAACGGCAGGAACATTGAGGGCGATGTGGAAAATCTCAGCCTTAATGGCCTTTTTATGAATACGAGGGAAGACCTGAGCTTAAATACTATTACCAAAATAATCGTGCATCTTTCAGGTTCCTCTTCAGAACTCAGTCTTAATCTCCAGGGGAAAATAATCAGGAAAGAAGAAGCCGGTATAGCCTTCAGCTTCATGGAAATGGACCTTGATTCCTACATCCACCTGCGCAATATAATGACCTTTAACAGGACAGACAGTGGGAAAATTATTCAGGAATTTGAAGAGGCGCGTGTAGATACGGAAATCAAGGATTGACGGTAAGGCTTTATGATTCGCAGTTATATCGATGATGTCTTCAATAATATACTCCGCATCAACAGGAAAGAAAACCGTGATGCTATTCCCCATTCCGATGTTTTTTTTAAGGAATATACGGCCGCTACCGGTATCGAACCGGATCTGCTGGTGCAGATTATCGCTATCTTACGGGAATCACATAAAATACTCTCCTTTGAAATACTCAAGGAGGATAAGCAGCGTAATGTAAAAAAAATTGAGGCTTATCTGGATGCGGACCTGACTACGATTCGCAGGTTGAAGCATTTTTTCCAGGATCTTCTTGTAGAATTTTATCAGGAGGAATATGGGAAGCCCCTGATGGTCCATCAGATCATACAGGAGCTCTTTCCCAAGATTCATATTATAAGCAATACACCCATGGGTTTTATAGCCAACAAGGCTATCATGCTCGATGAATACGAGAAGCTCCTGGAAAAGAATTACAATGAATACACCGAGGACTTCAAAGAAAAAAAGCTGCTCGAAATTCTCGAGGAAAAGGGCGAGTTCCTCGACGAAAGGGTAGCTGCCGGGATGGGCAAGAGTTTGAAGCCCGTTGCCGGGGAGGTCGTGCAGAAACCGGAAGAACGGGGAAAGCGGAGGGCTGTAGATACCAATGAGTTCCAGGAATATGACGAAAAACGATCACAGGTACCGGTGGAAACCCTCCTGCGGATTTACGGCGTTGATTTTTTTTACCGGGTCCATTTGCGGAAATACGATTTTGATTATTTGAAGCAAGTCATTGAGAGCGGTGTCATCAACAGGAAGGCCGATCTGACTAAACTTAAGCAGATGATTCAGACCGTTAAGGAAAACATGGAACGTGACACAGGCCTTGCCGAGCATATGACCGAGCTTTACAGGCTCGACAGGACAGTTTCACAGGCCATTCATTTCGCCAGGGTATGAAATTTTCAATATTTTATTGTTAATGAAAAAAACTGATTTTTAGAGGTGCCTATAACATCGTAACTTTTGTTTATCTACAGGCACTCATCCGCTTACATGCTGAAAAGGTTCTAGAGAGGAACCTCTTCAATTACAACGTCGGTTATAACATTAACAGTGAGGAGGAAGGCCATGTCGGAAATTACATTAAAAGGAAATATCATACATACAACGGGGATACTTCCCGCAGTAGGAAGCCCGGCTCCGGATTTCATGCTGACAAAGACGGACCTCTCCGATATATCCCTCAGGGATTTCAGCGGGAAAAGGATAGTCCTGAATATTTTTCCCAGCCTTGACACAAGTGTTTGTGCCACATCGGTGCGCCGGTTTAATGTTGAGGCGGGTAAGATGAAAAACACCCGGGTGCTGTGTATCTCCATGGATCTACCCTTCGCGCACAGCCGCTTCTGTACGGCCGAAGGAATAGAAAACGTAGTTTCTCTCTCGGAGATGCGGAAGAGATCCTTCGGTGAGGATTATGGCGTACGTATTACGGATGGCCCCCTTGCGGGACTTTTTTCCAGGGCCGTGGTGGTCATTGATGAAAAGGGAAAAGTCATTTACACGGAACAGGTTCCCGAAATTGCCCAAGAGCCCGATTATGAGGCTGTTATAAAGATGCTGGCTTGATCAGCCTGAATCGTTATTAAAATACCAATATCGGCGCTCGCCGCCCCCTATATCCCCCGGAGGGGGACTGTTAAACAAGTTTAAACCCCTCTCAGGGGTGGCGGCTGTCAGTTTATGTATAGATTGGTTATCTTCGCCGGGGTTTACTCTTCCTGTAAAAGACATTCACACCCGGGTCATCACTTCCATAAAATTACAAAATTAATTTGACATGGAACACTTTACCAAAAAAATGCAGTATCCTCAGTGAAAAATTGCAGCCGGGCAGGAATGATCATGGAAGAAACAAGCAGTCTGATAAAAATACGAAAAGACAAGATTAAAGAAATTAGGGATGAGATGAAGATCAATCCCTTTCCCTACCGCTATGATGTCACACATTATTCTTCCGGAATCGTTGAAGGGTTTGATTCATTTTTCGAGTCCCAGACCGAGGTCAGTGTGGCCGGACGGATCATGGCCCAGCGGATCATGGGGAAGGCCAGTTTCTGCACCATCCAGGACAGAAACGGAAGAATTCAGCTCTATGTGTCGGATAAGAACATCGGCGAGGAAAAATATAAACTTTTCAAAAAGCTCGATATCGGCGATATCATCGGTGTCAGGGGAACGGTAAAAAAGACCAATGCCGGTGAAATCAGCGTATTTATCACCGAACTGACTCTCCTTGCCAAAAATATCAGGCCCCTTCCCATCGTTAAGGAGAAGGACGGTGAAACCTTTGATCTTTTTGCCGACAAGGAGCTGCGGTACCGCAACCGGCACGTGGATCTCATTGTTACCCCCGGTGTCCGGGATACCTTCATTGACAGGATCAGGATAATCAGGCATATAAAAAACCTGCTCAACGAGCGCGACTTCTATGAGGTTGAAACTCCCATACTCCAGCCCATCTACGGCGGTGCCGCCGCATCGCCCTTTACGAGCCATCACAATGCCCTGAATATCAAGCTCTATCTGCGTATTTCCCTGGAGCCCTATCTGAAAAGACTTATCGTGGGCGGGTTCGACCGTGTGTATGAAATTGGCAAGTGTTTCAGGAACGAGGGTATCGACAGGACTCATAATCCCGAGTTCACCATGCTCGAACTCTACCAGGCCTACGCCGATTACGAAGACATGATGAAGATCACCGAGGATATTTTCGAGCAGACGGCCCTTGCCGTGCATGGAAAGACGAAACTTGAATTTGACGGGAAGGAAATCGAGCTCAAAACGCCGTGGCGGCGGCTCAAGGTTGTGGATGCCCTGAAGGAATATGCCGGACTTGATGTGATGGCCATGAGCGACGATGAACTGGAAAAGGCCGTTGATAAACACGGCGGCGTCATAAAGGGAGAGTACATCCGGGGGCTCGCCATTGACCAGCTTTTTGAATTGCTCGTGGAGGACAAGCTCGTTCAGCCCACGTTCATAACGCACCAGCCCGTGGAAACCACGCCCCTGTGCAAACCCGATTACAATGATGAGCGGTTTTTACAGCGCTTCGAGCTTTTTATAAACGGAACAGAGTTTGCCAATGCCTACAGCGAGTCCAATGATCCGGTTTTCCAGAGAAAGACATTGTACGAACAGTCCCTGCGAAGAGAGGTTGATGAAGAGGCCCCGCCCATGGATGAAAATTTTGTTCAGGCTATCGAGGTGGGGATGCCGCCCACGGGTGGCCTGGGAATCGGCATTGACCGGCTTGTCATGCTGCTTACCGGTGAAACGTCGATACGGGACGTACTCCTTTTCCCCACCATGAAGCCGGAACAGGAATGATGCCGGTCACTTCGGGAATCGCTTGTTCCGATAGACGATCCTGCCGCCCGATATGGTCATGAGAATTTCGATATCCTTGATCTTTTCCGGCTTCACTGCCGTGAGATCATCGGAGAGGATTACCAGATCGGCCACCTTGCCGGCAGTTATGGAACCCTTTTTATTTTCCATGAATTCGGCATAGGCTGATCCCATGGTATAGCAGTAGAGGGCTTCATACGGAGAGAAACGTTCCCCGGCATTGAGAGGGCCGTGTTTCCCATCCTTGCTTTTTCTTGTAACCGCATAATAGATGCCCAGAAGGGGGGTAAAATCCACTTCCGCGGGAGCGTCGGAACCGAAGGCGAGAGGCACCCCCTTTTTAAAAAGGGAGTGGAAGGGATATGCCCTCTGTGCCCGCTTATATCCCAGGAGCTTATTGTCCTTTACTGGATCACACATGGCAAAGGGCTGAACACATGCCACCACACCGAGTTTCCCGATCCTTTCAATATCTTCAGGAGCTACAATCTGGACGTGTTCCATGCGGAAGCGCAATTCTTTTGTCCAGGGATACAGGGACTGTGCTTTTTCCACGGCATTGAGAAACTGGCGTACCGCAGCATCGCCGATGGCATGGAAGGTCAGCTGTTTTTTATCCCGGGCGGCCTTCAGGACTATCTCGTTCATTTCAGCATCGCTGTAACGGGGACTGCCGAAGTTGCCCGGTTCATCGGCATAGGCCTTGTCAAGGAGCCATGCCGTGCGAGTGGAAAAGGCGCCATCGGCAAAATATTTTAAAAGACCCGGCCGTATCCATTCATCATCATAGGATACGGCTTTCATGAGTACCTGCGCCATGGACGGTTCGCCTATGGGCCAGCAGGTGAAGCGGCAGGTGAGGCTGCCGTCGTTCCGGTATTCCGCTAAAAGACGCCCCGTAAGGGGCTCCCAGGTATTGTCCTGGACGGAGGTGATCCCCGCCTCGCGGTATTTCTCCAGCATGACATCGATAACCCGGCGGTGGTTTTTGCCGATAAGAAGGTTAGATGTATACTGGGAATATCCCGAGGTTCCCATGGCCGTGTCCCTGAGGATGCCCGTGGGTTTGCCTTTTTCATCCCTGACGATCTGCCCTCCTTTCGGATCAGGCGTATTCCCGTTGATATCCATTTCTTCGAGTTGCCGTGAATTCACCCATGCGGCATGGGCCGAGAATTGTATCAGCATGACGGGGTTATGCGGCGCTGCTTTGTCCAGCATGGATTTATGGGGCTTCGGGCAGGTCGTATAGTCCCAGGAATTTCCCGTTATCAGCTCGCCGGGTTTTTTCCGTGAGGCCTCGAGTTTTATTATATCCCCTATCTCCTCACAGCTTTTGCCCCAGAGAACCGGCGATTCATAGAAGATTCCGGCGGCAAAGGTATGGGTGTGATTATCGTTAAACCCCGGGATGAGGGTTCGTCCCTTGAGGTCGATCCGGTCTGCGTTTGCTGATACGCGGGTTTCCGCCTCCTTCAGTGATCCGGCGAAAAGAATTTTCCCTTTTAAAAGAATAACGGCCTCTGCGGAGGGATTGTTTTTGTCGACCGTTAGTATCTTCCCGTTGAAGAGGAGTGTTTCCGGACCCGGTTCGGGCAGCGATATCGATGACGGTATAACGGCGTATACGGCGGCGGCAAGGACGAGGACGGCTATAAGAAATCCTGTTCTTTTCTTCGTGAGTTTCATGGGAAATATTCCTTTTATCAACTATCTGTTTTTATCGATGAAGACTACTGCCTCATCGATAGAGGGGAAAACGGCATAATAGTCGAACAGAACGGGATGACGGACCATGACATCCTGAAGCAGATCTTCCGAGATAACAAGGATCATATAATTTTTGGCCTTTTTTACCAGGCCCATTGATTTCATGAGAATTCCCAGGGCAGGATCGGAGACTTCCCTGACTTTAACCACATCAAGAATGAAACCCTCGTGCTCAGGCTGGGACGGTAGTTCTTTTTCAGATATGGCGAATACCGCATCGGCTTTATCTTTATCGAGTACGGATTCGTTTACGTGAGCAATAAGTATTTTTTTATCTTTGAGATAGGTGAACGAAAGGCTTTTTTCAGTCATGGGCTGCTCCTGTCTGTAATTATATTCTTACTGTTACGCTTTCAATAGATATAGAAGCCCCGGCCTGTTTTTTCGCCAAGCCAGCCGGCCGATATATATTGGCGGAGAAGGGGACAGGGACGATATTTGGGATCACCGTATCCCCGGTACATCTCTTCAAGAACGGCCAGGATAACATCAAGTCCTATCATGTCCGCCAGGGCCAGGGGACCCATGGGCTGATGCAGCCCCTGTGTCATTACCTTGTCGATTGTCTCAGCCGGCGCCGCACCTTCATAGAGGAGCTGAATTGATTCATTGATCATGGGCATGAGCATGCGGTTTACCAGGAATCCGGGGAAGTCCCGGGCCTCCACGTGTTTTTTCCCCAGCTTTTTCACTGCCTGCCGGGTCATCTCAAAGGTTTCCCTCGTGGTGGAGAGACCGCTGATTATCTCCACCAGGTTCATAGTTCTGGCAGGGATAAGAAAATGTATGCCAATCACCGATTCCGGCCGTTTCGTCGCCGAGGCGATGGCCGTTACGGAAATTGAGGAGGTGTTGGTAGCGAGCACCGCATCGGCCTTGCATGTTGCATCGAGTTCCCTGAATACCTGCTTTTTCGTGGCCAGGTCTTCCGATACGCTTTCGATCACAATATCGGCTTTACATAGATTCTTCATATGTGGGAAGAATTTAATCCTCGTGGTGATTTCACCGACCCGTTCCTTGGGGACACGGCCCTGCTGGACATAGCGGTTAAAACGGTCCTGGATGGTGTTGAAGGCATTGCGGGACTGTGTCTGGTCAATATCATACATGAAGACCTCAAAACCCGCTTCCGCGGCGATGTGGGCGATATCCGTCCCCATGGTCCCTGTTCCGACTATGCCAAAAATTTTCATTTTATTCCTCGCCCCCCCCGTGATGTAGCGGATACTATGAAACGACAAAAATAATAAAGCAAGAAAAAAACAGGGGGATTTAACAGTAAGGGTGGAAGTTAAGTGGACAATGGTGGAAATGGCGAACTTGTTAATTTAATTTTCAGATGGATCATCTTCACGCCGTCGGTTATTTCTTCTATCCTTTTTCCGTCGTTCTTCAAAATACTCGAGGTTGGCAAAGGCGTCATTTACGCGCCGTTCGTAATTTGATTGTCTTCTTTCGGTATTGCGGCGCTCCTGGAGCGGGTTATTTTGATTCTTGTTCCTGGTGACTATGACAAAGGATAGGAAAAGAATAACCACTATAACAACAGAGGCGATCAACATATAGAAATGCTGCTCCATGTAAAGCAACCTCCACGCGGAAATAATAAACAGCCAATCTCTAAAAGAATAATAAATTTTGTACTAAATGTCAATGTCAAAAATTACACTCAATCCAAAAGCGGGTTTTAATGTATGTAATACACTGTATTGATGTATAAAAATGCGCAATACATGCAATTATAGGAATGCAAATGACTGAAAGAATTTCAAAGCGGGCTGGTTGGATAGGGTTTTCCGGTATAATTTATTCTTCTGTATAAAAATCAACAAATCTCTCGGCGATAACAAGTATTTCATCATAGGAGAAATTGGAGTTTTTGTTTTTTACTTCGTTTATGAATATGTGCACCTGGTCCATGTAGCCGGCCTCTTTTAGTTTTGCTATGGTGAGGCCGATGAGATGGGACGATTGTATGATGTCGGGCAGTTTACATTTTGGTTTTTTCATAGTTAGACTTCACGTTCTTATTAGATTTACCGTATAATCAACGGGCATTAATTGCAAGTCAAATTACACAAGACCTGTTAATTTAAGAGCCTTTTCCTGGCCTCAAAAAGATAGTCCAGGGCTGCATCCGTTTCACCCTTGAAAAGATGGCACAGGCTGAGACTGATAAGACTGCTGCTGTCATGCTCCGCCTTTTCATGGAGAATGTCGATCTTTTCCTCAATGGTGCCGAAACGGTCCGTCAGTACTTCTACGGGGACTGATTTAATAAAATCATTATAAAGGCGGCAGCCATCGGTGACCCGGCTGATGTTTTTTATCTCTGCTGCGGATTCAACCATTCTGCCGGCACGGAACAGAATGGTTGATTTGAATTCGCGGATCTTGAAATTATTCTGATTCAACTCAATGAGCCTGTCCACCAGTTCCAGGGATTTGTCAAAGTTGCTTTGATTGAAATAGATTATTGAGAGCGCCGTAAGGGCGACGCGGTTTCCCGGCCACATGGAAAGTACTTTCTGAAAATTTTCTTCCGCGGCCCTTATATTATTCATGCGGCTGTAGCAAAGGCCTATTACCAGTGTTGAAAGGGAAAACCTGCCGTTGATTTTCCTGGACCGCTCCAGGTTTATAACGGACTTTTTATAATCACCGGTCTTGTAATAGATGCTGCCGATATTGAAAAATATAAGATAATCACTTCCCAGCTTCAGGGCAGACTCATAACATTTAAGTGCTTCCGGGTATTTCCCCAGTAGAGAATAGACATATCCCAGACTCAGGTGCGCTTCACGATGATGGGTGTTTTCCGCAATTATGGATTTATATTCACTGACGGCTGTCATGTAATCGCCGCCCTTTTCCAGTTTCTGTGCGTGAACCATTCGTTCTGTCAGAGCTGAATCTATCATCCTTTTTTTCTCCATATTTTTTCAATGTTCTGCGCCGCTTTATTTTTCAGCCTTTATGGGCAACGACCTTGTTCCTGCCCGATTCCTTTGCCTTGTACATGGCGGAATCGGCGCGGCCGATAAGGTCTTTTTTATCAAAATCAATTTCGGGATTATACATGGCCACACCGAGGCTGATAGTGACATGCAGGGGTGTGTCCTGTCCGGGGAATTCATGCTCCTCGATAACCTGTCGGAGGCGCTTTGCGATATTGATCCCTGCCGTCAGATCTGTTTCCGGCAGTATAATGGCGAACTCCTCTCCCCCGTAGCGCGCGGGTATGTCGATACTTCGTGTGTTGTTCCTGAAGAGCCGTGCCGCCTCTTTGAGGACGATATCACCCTGTTGATGTCCGTAGGTGTCATTGAATTTTTTAAAATGATCGATATCGGACATGATGATGGTAAGGGGAGTCTTCCCCCTGTTGGAACGTTTGATTTCCTCGACGAGCCGTTCCTGGAAATAGTGATGTATGAAGAGACGGGTCATCCGGTCCAGAGTCGCCATCCGGTAGAGACGTGAATTCTCCACGGCAATGGCCGCAAATTTTGCCAGATCCTGAAGAAATTCAATTTCACTATACGTTATTGATTCGCCCGTGAGTTTGCTGCCGAGAATGATCAATCCATTGAGAGAGTTTTTTGATTTCATAGGTACAATCAGATTGGGCTGCAGCATGGAGAGTTCATTGAGATCACCGGTTAGGTCACTGTTCTGCATGAGTTCATCGAAAAGAGAGGGAAAGGGATTTTCAGACAGAGCCTTGAGGAGAGGGGAATCGCTTTTCAGAATTATACGATCTCTGTTGAATTCCTCATCGTAACCCTTGGCCATATGTATATAGTAGTTGTCCACGTCGATGTCCACCTGGAGGAGAATGACCACTTTATCAAGAAACAACTGACCAATGCAGCTGTAAAGGATTGATTCCACCAGGCTCTCAAAGTCCAGGTTGGAGGAAAGGCTGATTCCCAGGTTGATCAGGTTTTTAAGGTCATAAATCTTCCGCTCATGCTCCTGTACTTTCCGTTCATACATGGACATGTTCCCGGCAGCGAAGGAATTATTTTTTTCATCAAAATCTTTCTCTGGCATAAGATGTACTATTCCCTTTCAGGTAATATCGGACATAATCAAAAAAAATTATACCAATATTACAGCTAATTGAATAATGCCGTAATAATAGGCTGTTTATGCATCATTAAGGTCTTATCCGGACATGTACCTCCTATGGTAACAGACATTATATGTCACGGCACGCCTTTTTTTAATAGAAATGAATTTTAATCAGCGGAAAATAATCATTATCAATGGTGAGCGACAACTCACTATTTTGCATAAAATAATAATGTAAAGAGCTTGCAAAAAATGGCGGTCCATGATAATACAAGGGGGAAAATAATAAAAACCAACGGCGAAAAAAATCTTTACACAGAATATCCGGTAATTACATTAGTTCACGATTTTAAATACCTGCTGGGCAGTTTCACGAAAATTATATCTTTTCAGGATCAAGAATATATTTTTATGAGAAGCCCGCTGATCTCTGTTATCTTCTTAAAAAACAGAAAATAAATTTTATCAATAGAGGAGTAACGCACATGGCAAAACGAGTTTATGTATTTGGCGGCGGCAAGTCCGAGGGAAAAGCCGATATGAAAAATCTCCTTGGCGGAAAAGGGGCCAACCTTGCCGAGATGTCCAATCTGGGTATACCTGTTCCTGCCGGTTTTACCATCACCACCGAGGTTTGCACTGAATATTATGATAATAACAAGCAGTATTCCGCAGGACTGAAGACAGAAGTTGAAACTGCGTTGAAAGAAGTCGAAAAGATCATGGGCGCAAAATTCAATGATCCAGAGAATCCTCTCCTCCTTTCGGTCCGATCGGGAGCGCGCGTTTCAATGCCCGGCATGATGGACACGGTTCTGAACCTGGGACTCAATGATGAAACGGTGCAGGGCATTATCAGAAAATCCGGCAATGAGCGTTTCGGATGGGACTCCTACCGGCGTTTTGTACAGATGTACGGCGATGTTGTCATGGATATGAAACCGGAGAACAAGGAAGATATCGACCCCTTCGAGGAAATCATGGATCACCTCAAAGAAGAGAAGGGAGTAAAACAGGATCTGGAGCTTACCGTTGATGATCTGAAGGAACTGGTGAAACGCTTCAAGGCCATGATCAAAAAACGTCTCGGCGTTGATTTCCCCACGGACCCGTGGGAGCAGCTCTGGGGCGCCATTGGAGCCGTTTTCGGTTCCTGGCACAATGACCGAGCCGTTCTTTATAGAAAAATGAGCGGCTATGATGACAGCTGGGGAACGGCAGTCAATGTTCAGGCCATGGTTTTTGGCAACATGGGTGAAGACTGCGCCACGGGTGTTGCCTTCACACGCGACCCGGCCAATGGAGATAACCGTTTCTATGGAGAATATCTTATCAATGCCCAGGGCGAGGACGTTGTGGCGGGCATCAGGACTCCGCAGCAGGTAACCGTGGTCGGTTCCCAGTTATGGGCCAAGGATAATGGAGTGTCCGATTCCGACCGCAAGAACAAATACCCCTCACTTGAGGAGACCATGCCGACAGTATACAAAACCCTGGTGGATGTGTATACCAAACTGGAAAAGCATTATAAGGATATGCAGGATATTGAATTCACGATCCAAAACGAGAAACTCTGGATGCTTCAGACCCGGAACGGCAAACGGACTGCGGCAGCCGCGGTAAACATCGCCGTTGACATGGTGAATGAGGGCCTCATAGACAAGAAGACGGCTCTTCTCAGGATCAGCCCCGATTCCCTTGACCAGCTCCTTCATCCCACCTTTGATCCCGCGGCGCAAAGGAAGGTTATCGCCAGGGGACTGCCGGCTTCTCCCGGAGCGGGGACAGGCAAGGTGGTGTTCCATGCCGATGACGCCGATGAGATGAATAAGAAAGGAGAAAAGGTAATCCTGGTAAGGATTGAAACATCCCCCGAGGACCTGAAGGGCATGAGCGCAGCACAGGGAATTCTGACCCAGCGCGGCGGTCAGACCTCACACGCTGCTGTTGTTGCGCGCGGTATGGGCAAATGCTGCGTATCGGGCTGCGGCTCCCTGGATATCAGTTACAGTAAAAAGGAGATCCGTGTCGGCGGAAATGTTATCAAAGAAGGAGAATATATCTCCATAGACGGAACAACGGGTGATGTGATGATGGGCGAGGTTCCCACGATTGACGCGGAGCTTTCCGGCAATTTCGGTATCATCATGCAGTGGTCCGATGAAATGAAGCGTCTTGCTATCAGGACAAACGCCGATACTCCCCATGACGCACAGGTTGCCCGCAATTTCGGCGCCCAGGGTATAGGCCTCTGCCGCACCGAACATATGTTTTTCGAGGGAGATCGCATCAAAGCGGTCCGCGAGATGATTCTTGCCGATGACCTGAAGGGCAGGAAGAAGGCGCTGGAGAAACTGCTCCCCATACAGCGCGGCGATTTTTACGGCATCCTGAAGGCCATGGAGGGATTCGGCGTGACCATTCGTCTCCTCGATCCCCCTCTTCATGAATTCGTTCCCCATGAAGAGGCACAGCAGAAGGAAATGGCCAAAGAGATGGGCATATCGGCTGAAGCGGTAAAAGCCAAGGTGGAAGCACTTCACGAATTCAATCCCATGCTGGGACACCGCGGCTGCCGTCTCGGAATCACCTATCCGGAAATTACCGAAATGCAGGCACGTGCAATATTTGAAGCGGCATGCCAGCTTAAATCCGAGGGTGTGAATGTGAAACCCGAGGTAATGGTGCCGCTTGTTGGTGCCGTGAAGGAACTTTCCCTGCAGAAGGAAATAATCGTTCAGACGGCAGAAAAGGTCATGGCAGAGAAGGGCATCAAGGTCGATTACATGGTGGGAACCATGATCGAGATTCCCAGGGCCGCTCTTACCGCCGATGAGATCGCAAAAGAAGCACAATTCTTCTCATTCGGCACCAATGACCTTACCCAGATGACCTTCGGCTACAGCCGCGACGACTCCGGAACGTTTCTCCCGGAATATGTCGATAAGAAAATACTTGCCGCCGATCCCTTCCGTGTTCTGGACCAGGAAGGTGTGGGGCAGCTGGTGAAAATGGGTGTTGAAAAGGGACGCAGTGTAAAGAAAGACCTGAAGGTCGGCATTTGCGGTGAACACGGCGGTGAGCCCAGTTCCATAGAGTTCTGCCACAAGGTAGGGCTTGATTATGTGAGCTGTTCACCCTTCAGGGTTCCCATTGCCCGTCTGGCTGCGGCACAGGCTGCAATTAAAAATGGATAGTAACAGCTGATATACGGCAAAGGCGAAGATGAATATCTTCGCCTTTGTATTTAATTAATATAATGCAGGGGACAATGATGAAAAAAATCGCCGCTACTCTAACCATCCTTTTTATGACCGTCAACCTTTTTGCCTCATATGATGAGGCCCTGAAGCTTTTCAAGGAAAAGAAGTATGATGAGTCTCTGAAAAAACTGGGTGATGAACTTGAAGTAAGCAGGGACATGGAAGCAGGGGCCCCTAATTACAAAATACGATTCCTGGCCGCCCACAACCACTGGAAACTGGGAAACAGGGAAGCGGTGATATCCCATTTCAAACGATGTATGGATATACAAAAGGACACCGTAGATCCCTATATTGACCTGTCGCTTTTTCTTGCTGAACAGGGACTGTTGAACGATGCCGAGACCTATGCCAGGAAGGGACTGACTGTAAAAGATAGCGCCATGCTCTATTATGTCCTGGGGAAGGTCTCCCTGATCAGGCAGAATTACTGGCGGGCCAAGGAACTCTTCGAAAAGGCAAATTCCGTGGATCCCGAGATCTACATGTCCTATAATGGTCTGGGAATCGCACTTATGAAGCTGGAAAAATATGGCGACGCCAATACGGCCTTTACCGTTGCCCTGGCAATACGGCCCGATTCATCGGAGATTCTCAACAACATGGGTCTGAGCCTGGAAAAGCTGGGGAAGAACAAGGAGGCCTATGAATATTATAAAAAGGCCAATTCACTGGACATGGAAAACAAGGTGATCCTGGCAAATATGCTGCGTGCGAAAAAACTGGCTGAAAAATAAAGGAGACCGCATATGTCCATCGCAAAAGGTATAAGGGATTCCATAGAAAAATCATCGTGGATTCGCAAGATGTTTGAGGAAGGGGCAAAGATGAAGGCGCAGTTTGGCGCCGAAAATGTCTTTGACTTCAGCCTGGGAAATCCCGACCTGGAGCCGCCGGAAGAATTTTTTTCCACTCTGCAGACCATGTTGAGGGAGAGAAAACCCGGTTCTCACGGATATATGCCCAATGCCGGTTTCTTGTCGGTGCGTGAAGCCATTGCGGGGAAGGTTTCCCGGGAACACGGCGTAATGGTCAGGCCGGAAGGTATCATCATGACCTGCGGCGCTGCCGGGGGCATGAATACGGTACTGAAGACTATACTGAATCCCGGTGACGAGGTAATAGTACTTAAACCCTATTTCGTGGAGTATGGGTTCTACATTGGCAATCATGGCGGGAAAATGGTGCTCGTTGATACCGCTGCTGATTTTTCAATAAATGTCGGGAATATCAAACAAGCCATAAACGAAAAAACCCGGGCAGTCATTATCAACTCACCCAACAATCCTACGGGGAAGATATACAGCAGGCAGGAGATCAGCGATCTTACGGAAATGCTCCGTGCCACGGGACAGACTATCTTCCTCATTTCCGATGAGCCTTACCGCGAAATAGTGTACGATAATGCCGAGGTCCCCAGTATTCTGGCCTTTTATAATGAATCGATAGTGATTACCTCCTACTCAAAAAGTCTTTCTCTCCCGGGCGAACGCATCGGATACCTGGTTCTCCATCCTTCATGTAAGGACTTCGACCTTGTGATGGCGGGGATGATCCTGAGCAACAGGATACTGGGATATGTCAATGCGCCGGCCCTGATGCAGCGTGTCGTGGCCGAACTTCTGAATGTAACCGTGGATGTGGGCATATACAAGAAAAAGCGCGATATTTTCATTGAGGGCCTTTCGTCTGCCGGGTATGATTTTATCACGCCCGAGGGAGCCTTCTATCTTTTCTGTAAAGCGCCTACCGATGATGACGTGGCCTTTGTCCGGCATCTCCAGAAATTCAATGTACTGGCAGTGCCGGGAGTCGGTTTCGGCGGGCCGGGCTATTTCAGATTAGCCTATTGTGTGCCCGAATCGACCATCAGGAAATCGATTCCGAAATTCAAAGAGGCCCTGGAATCATACGATACAAAGGCATGAAAAAACTCGAATCGACAAAACGCATTCCCGTGGACAGTGTTCTCAGGGTCTATAAAAAAGGCTTTGGATATTCAAGGCTGACTATTATAGATAATAATGACAGATACATGGCAACCCTGTCCGATGAGGATTTTTATAATTCTATTCCCGACGGAAGTTCCATTGAAGCGTACCTGTGGGTGGAAGATGTGGCCTCATATGAATTTTCCTGCACGATTACGGGAAGGATAACGCAGGGAGAGAGGATACTTTTTCTCAGCCATACCGAAGAGATCAGGCGCAACGAGGAGCGGCTATGTCTCACGGCACAGGTTTCAGTTCCCTTTCAATTTTTTATTTTTAATTCAAAGAAGATTGAAAAAAGTTTTACCAGTGAAGAAATTAAATTCCACACGGGGCTTATCACGGAAATGAGTGACCGTGAGATGGTTTTTACCTGCACTGATAATCTTTCAGCCGTCAGTCTGCTTTACGGACACATCCATGTTTTTGATGAAGATGTTGAAATTGTCGGGAAATACGAAGAAAGAGGAGAAGGAACATATCTCGTCAGGCTCACCGGCATGAGTGAAAGGGACCGCGGTAAAGTTCTGGACTATATCTTCAGCGTGTACCGCGAGTAACCCTCGGCAGGTTCTTCCCGTATTGGATGCTATCGTTTTTTAGATTGATTATTATTTCCTTCGAGGTTGCCATACTTTGTCAATGCGGGTCAGACCATGCTTCTGTGCCCACCCCACAGCTTCATCGAACTCATCAAGCGTAATTCTTCGCCGCAGATCAAAGCATTGTTTCGCATTAAATTCGGGATGATACTGATCCATTATATTTACGTAGGTGTCCGGGGACAGAGCAGCCAGAAAGGCCAGAACCCGGTCGGTGCCTGCCATGTTATTGGGAAGTACCAGGTGGCGTACAAGAAGCCCCCTGACAGCTATGCCGGTGTTGTCAAAACGAAGGTCGCCTGCCTGGCGATACATTTCCCGCAATGCGGCCATGGCAATAGCTGGATAGTCCGGGGCGCCGCTTAGTTCCCCGGAGACATGGGAATCCATATATTTCATGTCAGGCATGTATATATCGAAAATATCCGAAAGGAGCTCGATAGTTTCAACGGCATCGTATCCCCCGCTGTTGTAAACCAGGGGCAGTTTCAGTCCCCTGGGGATGGCACTTTCCAAGGCACGGACAATAGGATAGACCATATGTGAGGGGGATACACAATTTATATTATGGCATCCCTGAGTCTGAAGAAGAAGCATTATATCTGCCAGTTCTTCACAGGTAACCTCTTTGCCGGCACTGAGATGGGAGATTTCATAATTCTGGCAGTAAATGCAGGCCAGGTTGCAGTTGGCAAAGAATATGGTGCCAGACCCCCCACGGCCAACAAGGCATGATTCTTCGCAAAAATGAGGACTATATGATGAGACAATGGGAAGTATGCCACTGCGACATTTACCCCCCTGACCTTTAGTCCTGTCAACCCGACACTGATGTGGACAGAGCGTGCATTTTTTCAGGATTTCATACAGTGCATCGGCACGCCGTGACAGTTCTCCTGATTCAAAGAGTAAGATATAGCCTGGATTCAAAGCAGGGCTCCGGTACCTGTACGTTGATTGGTGTTTGATGTTATATATGATATAAATCTGTCTGGAATACTATAATAGACAGAGTGTAACTTAAATTTATCACAGAATAATTCAAAATGCAATACATTAGATAGGACTTTATGTGCAAATATGAGATAACATAGTGATTGCTCTGACCCGGCATATTTTTTAAAAATACAACGCCAGCCTTTTACGATATGCCTCTTCAAACCAGAGAAATTTCTCCACACACTGCTCAAAGGTCT